>NZ_JBVVQV010000048.1:0-28724 GCF_055811235.1 Mesorhizobium sp. WSM4810
TCGCACCGCCGCACGCGCCGCCGACCTCCTCTCGCAGCCTCGGATGTGACCAGGTCGCGACCGGCATCGGTCGGAGCGGGGTCGTTGCGGTTATCCGGGCGGAACCGCACCGGCCAGGCGCACCATCGGCATCCGTGCCGACAGGGACTCTCTGCCCATCTTGAGGCCGCCGCTGCGCGTCGCGGCGTTGCGTCGGAGTTCCGGGAGATGATCGAGGTAGATCGACGGAGACGACGTCCGAGCTCGCGTCTCGAAAGGCCCTGAACGCGAGAAGTGCGATCTCCTCACGTTCCCCAAACGAGAGATACCGCCCGGAAGACGGCTTGGCCGAGGAACTGAACATCCTGGTGGCATGCCGCCTGCCTCTCGGACAATCTGGTTCCGACAGGCTGCGACATGCCAGCCGTCAGCGCAGCATCCTCACTGGTCATTCCCTGCGCGATCCCCAAGTAGAACCGCGGGAGTTCAGATCGCGCCGCCACTGGTGGTCGTCCGGCGACGGCAATGGCGCCCGCCCAGACCGGTGTGATCTTCGCTTTCAAATGACCATCGCGACCTCCTTCGCTCGGGTGTTGCGATGACCCTTCAATCCGTCCAATACGTCTCGTCAAATACACCGAGCAGCTGACGGAAGCTGGCATCGAGCCTCGGTCGGCAGCGTAGGTATTCCTACGACAACGCGCTGGCCGAGACGATCAACGGACTATACAAGGCCGTCATCACCGGCGCGGGCCGTGGCGCTCCTTCGAGGCGGTCGAGTTCTCCATGCTGGGCTGGGTGGACTGGTTTAACAATCGCCGGCTGCTGGAGCCGATCGGCAATATCCCGCCGGCCGAAGCCGAGGAGCGCTACTACGCGATGCTGGAAAAACCCGCCATGGCAGCGTGACTCAAACGAAACGTCTCCGGCAACCCCGGGGGCGGTTCGGCGATTTAAGTGTGCGGCTGTTTCAGGCCTGGAGTTCAAGGCTGGATGCATTCCTTCCAGACGCCAGTTGCGGGATGTCCTGTTCCGAGCTAATCAGCTCACGGCATCATTCTGCGTCTGCCAGACAACATGGCGCAGATCCCGTCTTCGCTCCGCAGAACCGTTTGCCATACTGATTTCTGCCGGCCCAAGTGAACCGGTCGGCATTCGGCGGTAACTCTCCCCCAGCGCAGGGTCGCAGAAAATTCGTCTTGGATTCGAGCGTCGCCGTTCTGTGCATCGGCCCGAGATGTTGCAGCGCCCCATCGCGCCGAGGCTGTCCGCAAGTTACATAAGTATCCCGCCATGCACCGCGCCGACCGAATCGACGTGCCGATTCTAGATGTCGATGTGCGCGGTGATGCATTCCGGGGTGACCTCGTCGCGCTCAACCCCACGAGTCTTCTGGCACCTTCGAGTCGGCATGCGCCTGATGTCCTTGTCGCTCCAAGGCTCTGGTACATGTCCGGATGGGATTGAAAGTCGCTTTCTCGGTCATTGGTACTCCCCCTCACATAGGCGCTCAACGTCAATTGCCGTAGCAAAGCCAGCCATAGAAGCTAGCGCTCGGCAGACGGCACGCGTCCACCGAAGATTTACAGTCCTCCTTCTCCTCGGTACCCTGATCTGAAGGGAAAGATTGATCGCCTGGCGAGATTGCCGTTGGCCGATCGACAAACAGGAGGAAGGGGTGGCCCGAGGCCGACAGGAATTGACTGTGGCTCTTGGAAGTCTTGGCCGCGTTTGGTTCCTTAGAGACCTCAACCGCACTGGTGACCGTCACGCGCCTTACCATCTCTCTCATGTCAGCCGTCGCCACGCCCCTGGCGTGTGCGCCGCTCCTGTTACCGCGCACGTAATGATGACTTTGCGTCCCGCGAGCAAGAAGTTCCAGTGATTTATCTGGGCGAATCTAATCGAAATGCGATTCAGCGTGCGAGCCGCGAGAGTTATTTCAACGGGCGAAGATTTATGATCGGGCTCCAATCGCCTATATCATCACTGTACCGCCGGATACCGAGGTGCATTGTTTGCGCATCAAGCTCGCTGGTCGGAGGCCAAAATTGGGGCGCCCGCAGTCACCCTCCGAGACACGGCGTTCACTATGATGCCCTCGGCCCCCGTGCCTATGGCAAAGCTTCGTGTTGGCCGCCCGGCCCTGCAGAAACGTTGGAGACTGGTTGATTCGCATCATTGCACGGCACCGGCTCGATTATGTGGTGATACAGATGAGCCCGGCCGCGCCACGCCGGCCATGGCCAGCCCGGCCGATTTTTGCGCTTGATCGACGTGCACGGCCGCCTGTGTTAGTACCCGCATGCGCCCTTTGGCGTAGTACCAAATTGGCGCTTGAACGCGGTGCAGAAGTTGGAGGTGTGAGCGTAGCCTACCTCGTAGGCGACCCGTTTGAGGGAGGTATTGCCGCCCTCTAACAGCAATCTTGCTCGCTTCATTCTGCGCTCGGTGATGTATTGGGCGTAGCTGACGCCCATTTCTTTGCGCAACTCATCCGATAGGTCCTGGATAGACACGCCAAGAGTAGTGGCAAGCTCCGCTAGGGAGGGCGGGTTGTTCAGGTTTGGGTCGACCATGGTCTTGACGTACTCGACGCGATTCAAGGCGAGGTCGGAACGGGATAGGAAATCGCCATCGGACAGGAGCGCGCTCAGGCTGAGGCAGAGGAGCTCTTGGGATTTAATCGCGATATGGCTTTTGGAGAGCAATGGATGAATGCTAGGGGTCAGCAATTGTTCCGCTGCTGACATAAGAGCATACGGGAGTGGTCGTGAATACCAGAATGCCTCGGCCTTATTACCGTCAAGGCCTGAAAAATTGGGAAAGCAGATCGGATAAAAGCCGAACAGCGAGGACAGTCTATCTGGCCAGACGCCGACGGACAGAGACAGCTCGTTGGCGCCGCGGTGCCAGATACTTCGTTTGTTAAGTCCCGGCGGCTGATAATAAACGGCGAGCGTCGGCATAATCAATTCACAGCGATGTGCGCTACCAAGCTCGATCCCCCGCGATCCGGACAGGTGGAGGAGAAACACCATGCGCCCAACGCCTAGTTCGTCGTCGTGAAATTCGCCCTTGGCCCGCAGCTTGCGGATTGTCAGACAGGGCTTCTCATAGTCATAATAGCCGACCACCTGACCCATGGCGTGCTGCACGGGAGGCAGTAGTCGGTGGGTGCCGATCGCTTCGCTTCCGTCGGCACCCTCGATGCGGAAATTGCTTCCCTCGTTCAGGCGGCGAACAAATTCATCCGTGTTGATCAAGTGCTGCCCTCATCGGCGGACCACGCAATGCGTACGACGGCCGCTGAATGGTTGAGGTGGGCCGACCAAAACATCGCTCATCCCGTTATTCCAGTAGCAGTACTTTTACGGCTAAAGTCCGGGAGCGTCAACGAGGACTCACATGCGTTAGACCGGGCGGTACATAGCACGTGCCTCGCCTAACTTAGGGATAGCGTCTCCTCTTACACAATGTTTCATACGGGGCCATGGCAAACTTTGTACCGTTTGCGGATGCATCCAGCGTCGGACGACTCGGAGCCCTTCTGCTTGCAGAGTGCCGACGCGGCACGGACTGGCCGAGTTGGTAAGCTTGGCGCTGGCAAGCGTGCTTCAGTATGCGAACGCCGGGAAACATCAAATGCACGACCCGGCGCGTAGGGCGCTCCTTGTATTCTCATCTCCGGTTGATCTGGTGCGTGCGGTCATTATGACAGAGGGTGGCTGACCACTTCACCAAGCAGAAGGTTCGCATCACGCGCGGGCGCAACGACGCCAAGTGTTGGAACGGGCGCCGGCAAAGCTTTAAAGCGAGCCCGGCCAGTGCGTGACGACGTGAGGGCTTGGGAGCTCAAATCGCATGCCCGCAGAATGAAACGTGACGGCGCATAATGGTTCTTGCCTTCTCAGACTCTTCGTTTTCTTGCATTGTGGCCGCCAGAACGAAATGAGGGGGCGTCATCCAAACGCCTAACAGAAGTCAGTTGATTGAGCCGCCGGAGCTGATTAGGCCGCCGGAGGACTTCACGAGCCGATAGGAAGCTCGGCAATCGGACGTTCGGTACCGACCTATCAAATAGCCGCCTAGGATTTACATCATGCACAAGAAGACCGTCGACACCTTGGTTGTGAATGGGGACATCTTCACTGGAGACAGAGACAAGCCGCACTACCGACCCGGTGCGATTGCCATTAAGGATAGCGTCATCGTGGGCGTTGGTCCTGAGTCCGAAATATTGTCCTCTTACGAGGCTACCCAGAAGATCGATGCTCGTGGCGCTTTGGTGCATCCGGGATTCATCGAGACGCACCTGCATATGACAGCCATGGCCTATCACGGCGCTCCGTTTTCACCTCAGAATGCAGCCGCAACAAAGGTGAACTATTCTACGCTGAAAAGTGCAACCACCCCGACAATTACTGCTGCGTATACTGCCGCAGCTGCATGTTCGATGTTGCAACGTGGTTTCACGCTATTCTTCGAAGCCGGCACGGTTTTCGAGACGGATGCTTTCGCCGAATCGATGACCAAGTGCGGAGTCCGCGCGATGGTCTCAGCCCCATTCGCTTGGGATGACTTGTCGACCTATGAAGATGTCTGGCCTCATATGATGCCCGATGCACTAAAAAAGCGCGCTCCCGCTGAAGCCCGCCGCGTCATTGATCAGTGGAGGCACGAGATTGTCCGAAACAAGGACGAAGACGCTCTAGTACGCGGATATGTCGGACTTTACGGAGGAGCTACAGCGACGGACGAACTAACGCGAGAAGCCGTGAAAATGGCGGAGGAGTCAAAAACTATATTTTGGCAGCATCAATCATTCAATGCCGAATTCGATGAAGAAGAAAAGAAAAAGTGGGGCGATACGGGTGCGGTACGTATGGACAGGCTAGGTGCTCTGAATCCCAACACCACGCTGGCACATATGAACGTACTCGATGAAAAGGATATTGAGCTCATTCTAGAAAAAAGGCCCGGCCTCTCCTGGTGCCCCAACAATGCGCTAGGATATCGAATCACGCCGCCCCATAAATGCTGGTTTCCGTATCTCTACAAAAACGGGATAAGAGTATCGCTCGGCATCGATACAATTGTTATCCATCCGATCGGAATCGCTGGGCTTCTCAGTCTTTATCTTTCCGCGTCGTTCGGGGACCGACTAAACGACGCTGATCCATTCTATATGCAGACGATCGACGCGGCGAACAATGTGGGCCTCGGCGACCGGCTTGGCAGTCTTACCGTCGGCAAACGCGCGGACGTGGTGATCAGGGAGGCCCGCGACATCACCCACCTGTCCTGGCGCGACGATACGGGCATTTTGTTGTCGCTGTCGTCGTCGATGATCCCTGTCGATACTGTCATAATCGACGGTAGGACTGTGATGGAGAAGGGCCGCCTCACCACGATGGATCAGGATGCGATCCTGGCCGAGGCGGTGCGCCAACGCGATCTACTGGCAGAAAGTCTGTCTACCTAAGCTCTCAAGGCGATCTTAGTAAGAGAACCAATCACTAGTGGGGAGCACCGAAAGGGTTCATGTCCAAAGTCTTTGATGCCATCGTAGTTGGGGCCGGCAATAACGGTCTCGCCTGCAGCTGTTACCTGGCCAAAGCCGGCCTAAAGGTGCTTGTGCTTGAGCGGCGCCACATCGTTGGTGGCGCGGCAGTGTCCGAAGAGATTATTCCCGGCTTCACCTTCTCCGTTTTCTCCTATGTCGCCGCGCAGCTTCATCCGAAGGTGGTCTCCGACCTCGAACTCAAGAAATATGGACTTCAATCCTTCAAGGCAGACTATCGCACCTTCCGACCCGTGGACCAAGAGCGCTCCATGATGTTCGGAGGCGACATCGCACAGATGCAGACGGTGCTGTCCCGGTTCTCCAAGGCTGATGCCGCTCGGTATCCGGAATTCCGCAAGTATCTTTCGGGCGTTTCCGAGTTTGTCCACCACTTGAAGCTGCAGACACCGGTCGATCTCGTCGCTGCTTCGATAGGCTCACGGGTGAAGACGGCAGGATTCCTGTGGGAGCACCGCAACGTCGGCGAGGATTTTTACAAACTCATAGATCTATTTACTCAGAGTTCCAATGATTACCTGAGCCGTTGGTTTGAAAGCAGTGAAGTAAAGGCCGCGTTCGCGTTTGCAGTGGGCGGGAGCTTGATTGGGCCCAAGAGCCCTGGGTCCGCCTGGCTGGCGCTGCATGGCGGCAGTACCGGCCTTGCAGATAAAGACGCCATCAGCGGTCAGGTCGTCGGTGGGATGGGATCAATCACACAGGCCATGGCTCGGTGCGCAGAGGATCATGGCGTGGAGATTCGCCTCAACAGCGATGTCACGCAGATCCAGACGCGCAACGGCCGAGTGCATTCCGTCGTAACGAGTGGCGGTGATGAGTTCATCGCACGAACTGTGGTGGGGAATGTCAATGCCAAGGTGCTATTCGGAAAGCTCGTGGCGACAAGTGACCTCCCAGGTGAATTCGTCTCGGACATCGCGCAGTTCAAGACGAACGGGTCCGCGTTCAAGTTGAATATTGCATGCGAGAATCCTCCACAGTTCTCATCTTTCAACAAACAGGAAACGGGCATGGACAGCCCACCTATCGTCCAGATCGCTCCAAACATGGGATATCTCGAACAGGCCTACGAAGAGGCGAAGCCTGGCTGGTATTCATCGCGACCGTCCATGATCATGACGATCCCGACCGTCCTCGAGCCCAGCCTAGCACCGAAAGGAAAGCATATTGTTCAAATCTATGGTGGACATACATCCTATGAATTGACAGACGGCTCGTGGGGCCAGGAGCGGCCGAGATTCCTGAAGTCAGTGTTCGATACCATCGACGAATTGGCACCCGGATTTTCCGACGGTGTCATTGATACGCAGCTCCTCCTGCCCAAGGATATCGAGGAGCAGCTCAACATTCCTAACGGCCATATCAATCACGGGGACATGTCCCTTGATCAGATGTTCTTTATGCGGCCCGTCCCTCACTATTCGGACTATCGATCACCGATCAGAGGTCTCTATCAATGCGGAGCGTCGTGCCATCCCGGAGGTGGTGTCTCTGGTGTGCCCGGCCACAATGCATCGCGGGAAATCCTGAAGGATCTCGGGATACGTCGGGCGCGCACGGCATAAGACTCGCTTCTATAGCTGGCGAAATATCGAGAGCAGCTCCGCTGGACAGGAAAATCAGTTGACTGGGAGAGAACCATGAAAAACAGCCCTTTCAACGTGAGTCGCCGAGCCTTTCCTCCGGGAGGGCGCCGCGCTCGGCGGTGTATCGTCGCTGCCGGCAAGCCATCGTCGCAAGCCATCTGGGCTGCCGAGGGCAAGGTTCTCAACGTGTGACCGGTCAGGCGGCCCCAGGAATTGTCGGCCGACGGGATATTGAACTGATAGGGATTTGAATGGCCGCCCCCGGCGAGAAACTGCGAATCAATTCAGAGCGTTTGTGGGATTCCATCCTGGAGATGGCGAAGATCGGCCCGGGCATTGCCGGCGGCAACAATCGCCAGACGCTAACCATTTCCGACAAGCAGGGCCGCGAACTGTTCAAGTCTTGGTGCCGTGAGGCCGGCCTCACGACGGGCGTGGACCAGATGGGTACCATGTTCATGACGCGCGCCGGCACCGATCCTGACGCGCTGCCGGTCTATGTCGGCTCTCACCTCGATACGCAGCCGACCGGCGGCAAATATGACGGTGTCCTCGGTGTGCTTTCTGGGCTGGAGGTCGTGCGCTCACTTAACGATCTCGGCATCAAGACCAAGCATCCGATCGTCGTCACCAACTGGACGAATGAAGAAGGCGCGCGTTTCGCACCGGCCATGCTCGCCTCCGGCGTGTTCGCCGGCGTGCATACGCTGGACTACGCCTACGGCCGTACGGATCCGGAGGGCGCGACTTTCGGCGACGAACTGAAGAGGATCGGCTGGGTCGGTGACGAGAATGTTGGCGCGCGCAAGATGCACGCCTATTTCGAGTATCACATCGAGCAAGGACCGATCCTCGAGGCCGAGAACAAGCAGATTGGTGTGGTGACCCACTGCCAGGGCCTGTGGTGGCTGGAATTCACACTGACCGGCAGGGAAGCGCACACCGGATCGACGCCCATGAGGATGCGCGTCAATGCCGGCCTCGCCATGGCCCGCATCCTGGAGATGGTGCAGACAGTTGCCATGGAAAACCAACCCGGCGCCGTGGCGGGGGTCGGCCAGGTGAAGTTCTCGCCCAACTCGCGCAACGTGTTGCCAGGCAATGTGATCTTTACCGTCGACATCCGCTCGCCGGACCAGGCGAAGCTCGACGGCATGCGCGACCGCGTCGAGAAGGGGGCTCCGAAGATCTGCGAGGCGCTCGGCGTGAGATGCTCAGTCGAGGCGGTCGGCCATTTCGATCCGGTGACCTTCGATCCGACGCTGGTCGGCCGCGTGCGCACCGCTGCCGAAAAGCTGGGCTACAGTCACATGAACATCATCTCGGGCGCCGGCCACGACGCCTGCTGGGCGGCCAAGGTCGCGCCGGCGACTATGGTCATGTGCCCCTGCGTCGCCGGTCTCAGCCATAATGAGGCCGAGGACATCTCCAAGGAATGGGCGGCGGCGGGCGCCGACGTGCTGTTTCACGCGGTGGCCGAGACGGCGGGAATATTCGAACAGTGGCCGACATCAAATGTGGCAGCTGAGACTTGATCGGACACTAGGTGCGCCATAGCATGACGCCGGAGCACTACCGCCAAGCGGATGATGGCGAAAGCGAGCAAACGGTTCTCGAAACGCTGCGCGGACGAGCTTCAAGCCCTTGTCATCACTGAAGACCCAGAGACCGGTTGCGGCCTTCATCGGAGAGCCGGTGCTTGGTATCGGCGGCATCGTTCCGCCCCCAGAGGGATATTTGAGCGCCATTCAAAGCGGTGCTCGACAAGTGCGGTATCCTTCTAATCCCGACGAAGTGGTCTGCGGTTTAGGGTGAATCGTGAGAAATTAGGCTCCCAAGCTCTATGGTATGCTTCCAGAGTTTGTAACTATCGAGCTTGAGTTCCGCCTATCTCCCCATATCGGGGGCAGTCAAAGGCGACCGCGTTTGATCGGTCTTGGAACAAAGGACCGGAAAATCACAGCCATCTTGGCCATGGCTGGACATATTCTGTGGCCGGCCCCAATCGGGTGATCCATGTTGAACATTAGTGCATTTCTGCGCCTCGGTTGGGGTGGCCGGCGAAGCTGGTCCGGGTTGCGCAGCCGGCTGCAGGATTGCATCTGGTGCTGGGTCTGTAGTCCAAAGATGAATGCAGTCGCACCGCTATTGTACAACTCGACCACGGAAGGCCTACAGGACCGATGTTGAGCGCGAGCTTCTTCATCCATGGCATCCCTGGGCTGAGCGCAAGCTTATCCATGAGGTGATCGAGACGGGTGACGTGGCGGTCTTCCGCTGCACCCTTTCTGGCCAGCCATTGCACCGATGGCTGGAGCGCAAAGCGATCCTTTATATGCGGCAGTCGTCAGCTCATCAGGGTGCAGCACCACGGGCGATAGCCGTAGCGGCCATGTTGGAGGGCGAGCGCGATGATATCGGCCGTCAAGTCCGCTTCATCGGCGGGTGTCGTCGGAACCTACCGAGAACCCGGCACGCCCGTCGTTCGGGAAGGCCACACGCAGGCACGGCGACATGCGGGGCTTAGAAGTTTCGAAGTTTCCCCGCGCGGCTTCCGCCAGGATCATCTTGTCCAGCGTCGGGTCGGAGACGGCGCGCCGAAGCCGCGCGTTCTCCGTCTCAAGTTCTTTCCTTTCAGCCGCTTGACCTGATCGCCCTTCTGACCATATTCCGACCGCCAAACCATAGCATGTGACTTTCGGAGTTCATTGGGCAATCTGAAGCCGCCGTCGCGCCTCGGGTGGCGTGGCGACTCCTATCTGCAACTCTGAAAGTATGCGGGTAATCTTCTCGACCTGCTTCGCATTGCTTTCAGCCAGAAGTCCCGGTGCAAGCCAGAGACTGTCCTCGAGACCGACGCGCACATTGCCCCCCATAATTGCGGCAATAGTGCAAAGAGACATCTGGTTTCTGCCCGCAGGCAACGCCGACCATTCGACATCGTCGCCGAACAGCCTCGCCGCGGTCTGTTTCATGAAGGCAAGGTTGTCGGCGTCTGCTCCGATACCGCCAAGGATTCCCATGACGAACTGAACGAACGGCTTGCTCTTGACCAGATTCCGGTCCAGAAGATGGGCCAAGTTGTAGAGATGCCCAACGTCATAGGCTTCGAACTCGAAGCGAGTGCCGAACCGGCCTGCTAGTTCGCCAATTATCCTCTCCATATCGGCAAAGGTATTCCGGAAGAAGCTGCTGCTGGTGGCTTCTAGGAACGGCTTCTCCCATTCATATTTCCAGGTTCGCTCCTTATTTGCCAAAGGATGCAGGGCGAAATTCATGGTGCCGAGATTGAGGGAACAGAGTTCGGGCCGGAGCCGGATCGGGGCCTCAAGTCTCTCTTCCACCGACATTTGCGCACTGCCGCCCGTCGTGATGCTAAGCAACGCATCGCTTTCTGCGCGGATGCGTTCCACCACACGTTCGAACCGTTCCGCATCCGAACTCGGGCGTCCAGTCTCCGGGTCGCGGACGTGAAGATGAATGACCGTCGCGCCGGCATCAGCCGCCGCGAGCGCCTGCGAAACGATGTCGTCCTCGGTGATGGGCAGATAGGGTGACATCGACGGCGTATGGATCGATCCCGTAATCGCGCAGGTGACGATGGCGTTGCGAGGAACCATTAGGCTGCTCCGATCTCAGAAAGGGCCTGTCGCACCGACAATCCGAGTTTGTCGGCGATTTCGGTCAGTTCCGCGTCTGTGGCGTTATACCTGGGAGAGATGATGATCGTGTCGCCTGCAACGCCATCCACATTGCCTCCCGACGGATAGCAGATGAGGCCATTTTGCAACGATCTTCGCCGCACTCTCAGGAAGGCTTGGCTGCGGGGGTCGAACGGAGCTTTGGTGGCGGCATCGGCAACGAGCTCTATGCCAACGAAGTAACCCCGCCCGCGAATATCGCCGACCGCCGCGACTCCGTCGAGCGCGTCGTGCAGCAGGGAAATCAGCTTTGGCCCGTTGGCCGAGACGCGTTCCACAAGCCGCTCACGCTCGATTATACTCTGAACCGCCACGCCGGCGGCGCAAGCCGTGGTATGGCCCGTGAAGGTATGACCGGTCTGCGGTCCCCCGTAGACTGATCTGAGGACTTCGCCGACTTTGCGGCTGTAAACGGCGGCTCCCAGCGGAATGTATCCGGCTGCCAGCCCCTTTGCTATCGGCATGATGTCTGGAACTACACCGTCATGTTCCAGTGCGCGGAAAGTGCCGCAGCGCCCGCTTCCGCACATTACCTCGTCTGCGATCATGAGGACACCATGCCGATCGCATATGTCGCGAATGCGAGCCGCATACCCGGGTGGCGCGGGCACGACGCCACCGGCGGCGCCTACGACGGGCTCAAAGACAAAGGCGGCGACGTTCTCGGGGCCGATCTCCCGAATGGCATCCTCCAGTTCGGCTGCGCAATGTGCGGCAATATCCTCCGCAGCTACGCCAGCCGGCGACCGGTAGGTGTTGGCCGGAGAGAGAAAGCACGAGGGCAGCAAGGCACCTTCGTAGGCTTCGCGGCGCTCTTTGAAGCCAGAGATGGAGAGCGCGCCGAGCGTGTTGCCATGCCACGAGCGCTGACGGGAAATGAAGCGACGCCTACTCCTTTCTCCCCGACCAGTATGATACTGGAGCGCCAGTTTCATCGAGGACTCCACGGCCTCTGATCCGCCAGACACGAACACCATGGCGTCAAGGTCGCCGCCACACTTCGCAGTGATGAGGGCGGTCAATTCTTCGAGTGGATCGCTGGTGAATATGTATCGGTACCCATGCATCACGCGATTGAATTGGTCATGAATGGCTGCAATGACTTCTTCATTGCCATAGCCGATGCTGTAAACGGCAGGCCCCCCGGAGCCATCGATGTATTGCTTGCCGTCGGCGTCGAAGACATAGCCGCCCTGACCATGGGACACCTTGGGCAATGCGCCTGCGGCAATCGTTGTTGAAGTCTCTAAAGCCGCTGCGGCAGTAGGCATCACAAACCTCTTCTCAGCGGCATGGTTAGACAGTGTGTCGAGCCGCCTTCGAGCACGAACTGTTGGAGATCCGGTTCCAGCACCTTAAGTCCGTTGGCACGAATCCGCGCGTTGACCTCGGGCTGCTGTTTGGCAGACAGAACAACATCGTTGCCGAGCGCGGTAACGTTGCAGCCCATCCGCATCACATCGCCGTAGCCCACATGAATGAGTTCGTACCTGTGTGAGAGCCAGTCGACATCAGCAGCATCCAGAATGTCGGTTGCGCATAGCGCAAGCCGGTCGTTCAGCACGCTGAAAAGCACATCGAGATGGAGGAAATGGGCTGGAACGCGGATCTTTCGCACATTCCAGCCCTCGCATTCCACCCAGCGCGCGACCTGGTCCGCACCTTTCAAGAAGGTCCGGACTTCATTCACACCGATGATAATCTCCCCCTCTCTGAGAATCTGGACGTCGCCACCCTCGACCGGAGCCGCCGTAACGCGTTTCCAGATGGGCAGCTCAAGATCCGAGGCGAAATCTTCAATAGCGCCCCATTCGCCGCGACGTTCCGGGCGGGCCATTTGTGCAATGAGCATGCCCCAGGGAGTCATAATCCCGCTATCGCGGACGAACGTCTGCATCGGCAAATGTTCATCGGGCTCGAGGAAGTGGCATGTCA
Organism: Mesorhizobium sp. WSM4810; assembly: GCF_055811235.1. NCBI lineage: Bacteria > Pseudomonadati > Pseudomonadota > Alphaproteobacteria > Hyphomicrobiales > Phyllobacteriaceae > Mesorhizobium > Mesorhizobium sp. WSM4810. Next base: position 12,786 of record NZ_JBVVQV010000048.1, read on the forward strand.
CCCCCTCTCCCTCGAGCGCGGCGACCAATTCCTGGTGTTGGGAAATGGCGGCGTCTAGGTCGACTGACGCGCCTGAAGACTTTGACTGCTCAACAATCGCGTTCTCGGCGGCCCAGTCATAGTAAGTGGGGCGACAGAGCGCGACCTCCTGAAGAATACCGTGTTCGCCACGCACGAACTCCCGGCCGTCTGTCTGGCGTACCTGCCGCGGGCTGGTCTTCGGCATGTTTCCTCCTGATGGAATTCGTTAAAGCCAGTCTATGTGAAGGTGGTCACGGCCCAAGATGATGATGGAACTTCGGCAGTCGGTCCGTCGGCGAATGCCGATGTGAAGTCAGCCCTCATCAACTATTCAAGAGGCTCAGTTCGCGAGCATTGAGCTGCCGGAGTCGCCCGATTTTCATGACGCGAAATACCACCTTGGGACGGCGATCGGCGGCGCAGGAGCGACGTTGCGCTACAATAGCGGGCAGACTGGAAGAAGAGCACTGGGCCGTCCTTCAGGGCAGGTCGCTATCCACCTCCTCATATGGTCTCGCGAGATCTGGTGAAGGTTCGCTAAAGTAACAAAAATCCTACATCACGGGAGAGACCACGCCAGTGAAGAGAATGATTTTAGATTAGGTAGTCGGTTATGTCGTCTTCTTCATTGTTGTAGTTTCTCACATAAATCCGATTGCCGCGCCGAAATATGTATGGTCTTTGCGCGGGTATCTTTCCCAATTTTGTCGTAATCACATAGCTCGGGACGGAAAAACCGGTTTCGAACCCGACAAGTCCATCGACAATGTCTTGGCCTTGCTCGAGATCAGTCACAAAATGGGAAACGCCAGTGACACGATCACAATGGTATAGATAGTACGGCCTCACCCGTATTTCGATGAGCCTGCGAAAGAGCGCCTTCAGGGTCTCAAGATTATCATTAATGCCCTTCAATAGGACCGTCTGATTTTGCACGGGAATACCGTGCCGAAGGAGGCGGTCGCAGGCTTCAGCAGCCTCTGCAGACACTTCGATCGGATGATTGAAGTGCGTGCTAAGCCATATGGGCCGATATTTATCCAGCATCCTGCATAGCTCATCGGTAATGCGCTGAGGCAAAAAGACAGGACAACGAGATCCGATTCTTATTATCTTGACGTGCGGTATAGATCGCAACCTGCTTATTATTTCCTCTAACTTTCCATCATTGAGCATGAGTGGATCGCCACCTGTTAATAGTACGTCGGATATTTCTTTATGCCCGACTATATACTCGAAATCAGGATCGTAAGAGACATCATAATCCGTGTTATAATATGTGCCTTTCTCATTAGACGTATGGTATTTTCTGGTGCAAAAACGGCAATAAACAGGACACGTGTTGGAAACTAAAAAAACGACCCTATTCGGGTATTTGTGTATAACCCGGCGCGTCTTAATGAATATCGCATCCCCAACCGGATCAACATCCGAGCCCACATCAGTATTCATTTCATCCGCATGAGGTATGGCTTGCAGGCGAATCGGACATTGGTCATCCGTCTTCGACATCAATGACGCGTAGTACGGAGTCACCATCCACCGGTAGGTGCCTTTGACCGCATCAATCGCTGTAGCATCTTGGCCGCTTAGGTCAACCCATTGCGCGAGCTTGTCCTTCGTCCTGATTAGATTGCCCATATGGAATTTCCAGTCGTTCCACACGGCGTCGGTGAAATTTTCTTTCGTCAACAACATGGTAGGGACTCCGCAGTTTCAGATGTTCGACGTTCGAATGGGCGCATTTGTTCAAAGCGGCACTGCTATTTCAGTATCGCTCGCAGCAGCCTTTCCAGCGGCCGCCCCATCGGCGAATACAGCGCCGCCAAGTCACGCTCCAACGTCGCCAGCGCCTCATTCAGAATCGTCGAATGCGACGCAACGGATGAGCGGGCGCACCCGCGCCTCGAGATCAACATAACCGAACAGCTCGCCAGATTGTTCGTCCCGCCGCGCATGCTCGTTCTCCGAATCTCTCCGGAGAAACGAATCACGCTCACGGCCTCACCGCGAAACGCTTTTTGAACAGCCTGTTGGTCTACTGTGTCATCATTTCAACTTATAACACAGTAATTTGTAAAGATATCTGCCATGAATTCCAATTTACTTGTATGCGACAACCACGAGTCGCGGGCCGCAGGGTGTGAATTCTCTACCGTCCTGCCCATAAGCTTCAACAATCTCGAACCCCGCGTTTCGTAACATGCGAACATATTCACAAAATCCATAGTGTCTGACAGAAAGACGCGTTCGTCTTACGGATCCATCGCGGACGACGACCCTCTCGGAATTTCGACGATCGGTAAGGGCGTCGTACTCTATTGTATCGATTCTTAGATCATCGTTACATTGTACGACCTCGTAGGTACGCGACTTGTCACGTAGCAAAGCGAAGCGGTTGAGCTGATCGATTAGCAGACGTCCCCCTTTTCGAAGTGAAGAAGCGGCTTCATGGAGAACTCTCTCATTGTCCGCCTCATCGAAATAGCCAAACGTCGTATACCACAGAAAGGCCGCATCAAAGCGTCCTCGCCAGGGAATTGAACGTATATCTCCAAGCACATACTCAACATCTACTTTGCGTTCTGCCGCATCTGCTTCCGCCTTTCTTAAGAGGACCGGCGACAGGTCCAAGCCGGTTACCCGCGCTCCTCTTTCCGCCAATCGGTTGGTGATCCGCCCATAGCCGCATCCGAGTTCAAGAACTGAGCTGCCTTGCCCAAGTGAAAGAAGCTCCCAAATCGCTCCTACTTCCCGGTCGCTTTTCTCCGACGGATTTACCACGTCACTAAAATGCAGGTAATCTTCACTGAAATAATTTTCAATCTGTGATGATGAAATTGGGGAGCCTGTCTCGGACTTCATGTGATTCCATTCTCATTTGCTCGGGATTACGCTTTGTCACCCTGTCGTATTGGCATGTACTGGATTCGTAGCAGCGCCCATGGGGGTGCGATTTCGCAAGATTGAAGATGCGTTAAAGCTCCATTCGCATCCGACGGTTGTTGAGGTATTCCTTGAACTTATCGCTACGGTCCATGGTCCCCCGTCTCGTTCTAAACCATGCGATCAGCCGAAGGACCTGCCGCAGGCACTTCTCCCGTGCCCGCGTGTTTCGCTGGCGCGTGAAAGCGGTCTTGGCGCCGGCAACAGCGTTTGTTGGTGAGCGCAATCATGGTTGACTTCTTCTCAGTTCGTAGCGTTTGCAGATAAAGCTGCATAGACTGTGCCAAAGGCAAAAAATCACGTCAAAACAGTGGGTCGCGCTGACACTGCCTTGTCGCATGTCCGACATTCGTCGGATATCGGACGGAGCAGGACGTGCACGAATTACCTGGATTCCTGCGCGGGTAAGCAGAGTTCAGCACAACCGCTTTCCGAACAGCCAAAGTCCTATTGTGCCTGACGTGCCACATAGCAACGTCGAGACATCACACCGTCTTGAAATAGTTTCGCTCCTTTGTGGGACGGTAACAGTGCACGCTCATCCGCAAACGCGTGAAGCTCCCAAAATATCCGGACAGGACCCACCTTCATCTGAGAGTGAGTCTTATGACCAAGATTTTGATTGGCATTATCGACGAGAAGCCTATCCGCGGACTTTGCGGGCTCGGAGCAACGGATCCGGGCGCCCCCCCAGCCGAGAAGATACGGATCGTTCAGGCGGTGCGCCAGGTCGCGCGCCAGCGCGGCATCGCCCCGAAACAGCTGTTCACATGGCGCGGGCTCGCAGCACAGGGCGCGTTGACAGCTGCGGGTGTCGGCGAAGGGGTTGTGCCGGGATCGGACTACCGGGCTCTGCAGGCTCAAGTGCGTGAACTCCAGCGCCTTCTCGAACGCTGGAAAGCGAGATCCTCAAAGTCGCCCTCGAACACAGTGCTGCGCATGATGTCGCTGCCGAAGGACGGATGAGCGCAGTTTCCAAGATGTTTGGTGTCGCGCGCTCGGACTGGCCGAGCGGGCGGTCGGACGCACTTCACAGCGCACAGGCCGCCCACCTCATCCGGAAGCAGAGTTGATCGAGGCGTTCAAGACAATCATCGCCGCCAATGTCGACCTACAGCTACCGTCGTCTTGGGCGGTTCTGCGCATCGATGAGGCCGAAGCCGGTGCCCGACCACGAAAGGGTTTACCGGGTCATGCGCGTCCATGGCCTGCTCCTCGACGTCATTCCCCGGGGCGTCGAGCGTCGCCATGACCGGCGCATCGCGTTGAGCACTCCAATCTGCGCTGGTGCTCCGAAGGCTTTGAGATTCGGCTGCGATAATGCCGACAAGGTGCGCATCGCCTTCGCGCTCGACTGTCGTGACCGCGAAGCTATGGGCCATGTCGCCACCATACAAGGTATCAATGAAGGGATGTGCGCGATCTCATGGTTACCGCCGTCGACCATCGCTTCTCCTCGTCAATCGGCTGCCGCAGCTTATCGAATAGTTGAGCGGCAACGGCTCGCGCCACATCGCCGGCCACGCCCGCAACTCCGCCAGTCAGATCGGCCTATTGCCGCTCACCACCCCTGTCGAAAGCCGGCAGTCGAACGGAATGGCCGAAAGCCATCGTGCGGACCTTCAATCGCGATTATTTTCGGGTGAGCCCATGTCCTGACGCCGAAACCTCATCGATGCGCTCGCCGATGGCTCCGCCATCGCAATACACTTCGCACAAGGCGCTCAGCTATCGTTCACCTCGCGAGTTCATTGCGGCACGTTTAACCCAGTGATCCCTGTCAGACCTTTGGGACAACAACAACGCGCCCGCCTGTCTACTCGAGTACATGCATCACACACACCCTCACACGCCCTTGCCTGGCCAGTACAACTGTCAAGTCAAAGTCGTTCACGCTTGGCCGCGCGCACCGTCCAGCGGACTGCCGACGGCTCGCGATGTTTAAAGTATGTAAAATCATCCGGACTATGAATTTTTGTTACATAACAACAAACACAAATCGTCAGAACTTATTAATTCTGCCAAATATTTCTTTATAATGCGACAGTACTAGATTGATCGCTAGAATTTTTCTCGGATAATTCAAATTATCTCCAGCAAAATCCGGTTAGCGTTCCCCGCACAACTGTGTGACTGGAGAAAGCAATGGATCATGTTACCCGTCCGCTGTCGCATGGCCAGCTGGGCCTTTGGATACATCATCAAAAACGACCGACCGGTAGCGAATACAATCTGCCGGTCGAACTGCGCATAAAGGCACCGTTCGACATTGATGCCTTGCGGCGCGCGCTCCAATCATTGATCGACCGCCATGAAATGCTGCGCACGACCTTTCACCAGGAAGGCGAGCGCGTGGTTCAGCGCATTCATGAGACAACCACGCTGAACTTTCATGTTGTTCGGCTTGAGGATATTGAAGGGGCAGATTTCCATAAATCTATCGCGGCGGAAGCTCGCTCGCCTTTCAATTTGGAGCATGGGCCGGTGTTTCGCGCTCATCTGTTCATCCGCAGTGCCACGGACGAGACTCTGCTCCTCAATTTCCATCACATCATTTCCGACGGTTACAGCATTCGCACCTTGCTGCACGAGTTCGGCAGGCTCTACCAGGCGTTCTGCGGCAAAACGGATATGCCGCGTCTGGGCACCGCGGCTCCTTACGGGGACTTCGTAGCCTGGCAAGAGCGCCTCCTTGCCGGCGACGACGGAGAACGCATGTGGGCCTACTGGCGCAGCCAATTTGTTGATCATGAACCTGACCTGGCCCTTCCGACCGACAGACCAAGAGCTGCGCTCGCCACGCACACCGGTTCGGTCTTCTCCCTTGATATTGAGATGCCGCTGGTCGCGCGCTTGGAGCGGCTGGCGCACAAGGAAAAGGTAACGCTCGCCACCGTCCTGCTTGCCGCCTATTATGTCCTGCTGCATCGTTTCGGTGACCAGGACGACATCACCCTCTACGTGCCACGCCTCGGTCGTCCGGCAGGAAATTTTTCGAGGACGTTCGGCTACTTTGTGAACCTAGGGGTCCTACGGCAGGACCTTTCCGGAAATCCAATTTTCCTTGAACATTTGCAGCGGGTCCGTCATTTGATGCTATGCGCGCGCAGCCACGAGTATTTTCCTCTTCCGCTGCTGCTGGAGAAGCTCAAGCTCCCTCCTGCACTTGATCGCAACCCGCTTGCGCAAGCTGTTTTCAACTTCATACCGGAAGCGGTGAGTTCTCTTAGCTTCACGGCATGCGACGTCGACCTCTCCGGCTTGCCTGCGCAAATCCAATTTTGCGAGACCGATATCTGGATCGATCTTGATTTTCAAATCCTGTCCGGCAGAGACAGAGTCCGCCTTGATGTCCTATTCAATGCGGATTTATGGGATCTTGGCACGATCGAGCGGTTGGCGAAGCACTATCATTTGTTGCTTGAGGCGATTGCAGATGCGCCAGCGCGACGAATAGGCGACTATAGTCTTCTGACGCCAGAGCAGGAACACCAGCTCCTGCATAGTTTTAACGAGACAGCTGCACCTTTTCCGTCCGATATTTGCCTGCACAACCTGATCGAAGCGCAGGCTGCCGCTTGCCCCGATGATATCGCTGTCACTTGCCCATCGGAGGCGCTAAGCTATGCCGTACTTGAGCAAAGGGCAAATAGACTTGCCCGTCATCTGATTTCAAAAGGAGTCTGTCTTGGAGACGTGGTCGGCATTCTCGTTGAGCGTTCGTGCGATCTCATTGTCGGCTTTCTAGCGGTCCTGAAGGCGGGGGCCGTCTATCTTCCGCTCGATCCGCGCCTGCCACCCCAGCGTCTACGTTTCATGTTGCGAGATGCTGGTGCTACCGCGCTCATCAGCCAATCGGCGCTCAGAGAACAGACGTTCGGGGAAGCCTCGTCAGGGCGAAAGATTGAACTTGCGAATGGATGCGCGGTAGTTCTCCTCGACAAAGACCGCACCGAAATTGCTCTGCACGAAGTCACGCCTCCGCACTGCCCCGCCGGTCCCTCCGATTTGGCTTACGTGATTTATACGTCCGGTTCCACGGGTCAGCCGAAAGGCGTGATGGTTGAACATCGCAGCGCCTGCAACATGGTAGAGGATCTAAGACGCACTTATCAACTGGGGCCGGATAGCCGGGTATTGCAGTTCGCTTCCTGCGGATTTGATGCATCGCTTTTCGATTTTATGCTGGCTTTATCCTCTGGCGGTCGACTATGCCTTGCGCCCCCATCAGCATCGCTGCCCGGAGCAGAGCTTGTTGAGTTTATGCGCCGTGAACGCGTTACCGCTGCCGGCCTTACGCCGACAGCGTGGGCCTCTTTGCCATCGACTGATCTTCCTTATCTCACCGTGATCAAGTCAGGCGGAGAGCCCTTGCCGTCAAGTCTCATTGAGCGATGGGGTGAGAAGCGCCGCATCTTAAATTCCTATGGGCCCACCGAAACGACCGTCTACTGCATAAGGACCGAGGTGAAAGCCGGGGGGCAAAAGCCGCCCATTGGGCGCCCGGTCATCAACACCAAGGCTTATATCCTCGATCGCTATGGCAATCCGGCACCACTTGGCGCAATTGGCGAGCTCTACATCGGGGGCGTCGGCCTGGCTCGCGGTTACATCAATCACGATGAACTCACGCGAGAGGTTTTCCGGGCAAATCCGTTCGATGATGACCCGCAATCCAGGCTCTACAGAACTGGAGATCGGGCCCGGTATCGGTCCGATGGCGCAATCGAGTTCATGGGCCGGAAGGACGGACAGATTAAGATCCGCGGCATGCGGGTGGAGCTCGCCGAAATCGAGCAGTGCCTGATGGAGCACGAAAACATCAAAGCATGCTGTGTCACGCTGACAGACCGTCTGGATGAAAATGCGAGCCTGATAGCCTATGTGGTGAGACGGCGGGAGAGTTCCGAGGATGCCGACGAACTTCAGTCTTTTCTGCGCGCCGCGCTGCCTGGCTACATGGTTCCCTCACAGTTCGTGTTCCTCCCGCAGCTACCAACCAATCGTAGCGGCAAGATCGATCGGCGCGCTCTTCCCGAGCCGAGAAACGCCTCGAAATTAAAGGCCGCAACTTTACCGACCGGTGGATTGCAGACGGAACTGGCTGAGATATGGAGGGACGTGCTGAAGCTGGACACCGTCGGCGTCGAAGACAATTTCTTCGATGTTGGCGGACATTCCCTAGCCATCGTCAAGGTTCAGGCGCGTATCCACGATCGATTGGGCATTAATTGCAAGATTCTGGATCTGTTCGAGCATCCCACCATAAGAATGCTTGCTACGCACTTGTCTGCAGTTCCAGCCGTTCCTCGCCCCGCTCAGGATTTAGCGAAACCAATTGGCGTGGCCGCAAGCGAAAACGAGCCCAAACAGAGCCGCAATGCTGTTGCGATTATTGGGATGGCGGGCAGGTTTCCAGGGGCCGAGAACGTCGATCAATTCTGGAGCAATCTGGTCGATGGCATAGAGTCCATCGCGGATCTGGGTGAACAGACATTGCAAAAAGCTGGCGTCGCTCCCGACACTTATGGCAGACCTAATTATGTGAGGCGCGAAGCCGTTCTGAGCGGAATTGATCTTTTTGACGCAGCGTTCTTCGGCATCTCGCCTAAGGAAGCAGCGTGGATGGACCCGCAGCAGCGAATCCTGCTGGAAGCGGCGTATCAGGCCTTCGACCATGCAGGGTACGGATTGAGGGAGACGGCAGGAGGGCGTGTCGGTGTTTTTGCTGGCGTGGGGGCTAACCATTATCTCGGCGACCGCGAAATAGGCCGCGACCTGCTGGATTCAGAGAAGTTGCAGATCCGCATTCTCAATGGTGGCGATTTCACGGCCACCCGCATTGCGTATAAACTCAACTTGACCGGCCCTTGCGTGTCAGTTCAGACGGCCTGCTCCACTTCGCTTGTCGCTGTCCACCTCGGTTGCCAAAGTCTCCGCAACAATGAGTGCGATATGGCGCTCGCAGGTGGCGTGTCGATTTCGCTGCCACATGGAAAAGGATACCTTCATCAACAAGGGCACATCTTATCTCCTGACGGCGACTGCCGTGCATTTGATGCTAAAGCACAAGGAACGGTGAGAGGCAGTGGAGTTGGGGTCGTCGTTCTCAAGCGGCTGAGCGATGCCTGCCGAGATGGCGACTACATCTGGGCAGTTATAAGGGGGACTGCCATCAACAATGATGGCGCCAACAAAGTAGGCTTCACCGCCCCCAGCGTCGACGGACAGGCTGCAGTGATTCAAGCTGCGCTCACCGACGCCGACGTCTCTGCAGATACCATTGGTTATGTGGAGGCGCATGGTACGGGAACCTATCTTGGAGATCCTATCGAAATCTCCGGCCTGACCAAGGCCTTCCGTTCTCACACCGCGAGGAAACAATTCTGCGCAATAGGTTCGGTGAAGACAAACGTCGGCCATCTCGACGCCGCAGCGGGTGTCACCGGGTTAATCAAGCTCGCTACAATGCTAAACAGGGGCGTCATTCCAGCTAGTCTTCATTTCGATAACCCCAACCCAAACATCGATTTCCAGGAGAGCCCGGTTTTCGTTAACAAGACTTGCACCACTTGGCCCAGAGGTGGGGAGCCACGACGCGGCGGGGTTAGCTCATTTGGCATTGGTGGCACGAATGCGCACACAATTCTCGAGGAATTTCCGCCGCGGAGCAATGAGCAAGTCGGTCGCAAGCTGCACGTCTTTCCGGTGTCGGCGGCGAGCAGGTCGGCATTGACCGACATGCTCCGGCAACTGGCGGGCTTTATACGCCGATGCGAGGTTCAGCACAGTGCAGCAAACATCGCGTACACCTTGCAAAAGGGGCGAGCCGCTCTCAGATATCGCGCGAGCTTTGTGGGAAACGATCTGGCGGAACTAGCCGACCAGCTCGATCAAGCGGCACTGCAGGCGGGCGGTTCGGGAGAGGTATCAAGCAGTGAACACCGCATCGCGTTCATGTTCTCCGGCCAAGGCGGACAGCAAATTGGAATTGGTCGACAGCTCTATGAAGAGGAGCCGGTATACCGGAGCGCCATTGACGAATGCGCAACGTGGATTAACGAGTTCGCAGATAGTGACTTCCGCCCCCTCCTCTACAGAGAAGGCAAAGCCGACGGCGAGCTTGAGCCTCAACTAGAAGCCGTCATACAGCCCGTCATCTTCGCTACGCAGTATGCGATGGCGAAGCTCTTTATGTCGTGGGGCATTTTCCCAGCAGCTGTGATCGGCCACAGCATCGGAGAATATGCAGCCGCTCATATCGCCGGCATCATCTCTTTACCCGATGCCCTTCGACTGACGCTTATAAGGGGGCAGCTAACATCCCGTGTGCCGACCGGCGGCATTCTTGCAGTCGGCACGTCGCCCGAAGAGCTCCAGCCTTATTGGAGCGAAAACCTTTCATTAGCGGCCATAAACGGGCCGCGTCAGTGCGTCGTTTCGGGGGCTGCATCCGAGATCGCAGCGTTTCATGAGCGATTGCAGGCGAGATCCATTGCAAGCAAACGAATACGTGCAACTCATGCAGTGCATTCATCCCTGCTCGATCCAATCCTGTCGGAATTTAGGATTCATGCAGAGCAGGTCGAGTTAAACTCGCCGCAAGTACCTTTCGTGTCAACGGTGCTCGGTGACTGGCTTGAGGCGGACGTGCCACTTGATGGCAGCTACTGGGTCCGCAATCTCCGAGAGACGGTGCAGTTCCATCTGGCTTTCGATCGGTTGGTGCAATCGGGCCACGAGTTGTTCATTGAGATGGGGCCTGGCGCAGCCCTGACCAGACATTGCAGGAAGTTAAAGTCAAAGAGCAACCTGCGCAGCCCCGTCGCCTTTGCAGCCGCGCCAGAAGGCGACCGTGGGCAAGATCGCCTGAGACTACTACAGACACTGGGCAAGCTTTGGACCTGCGGCGTTCGCGTTGATTGGTCTTGCGTGCACGGCCATCAACCGCCACAGCGTACGCCCCTCCCGCCTTATCCTTTCGATCGCAAGCGTTACTGGCTCGATGCGGTCACCACCAAGGAGCGAGGACAAAAAGAAGCGGATTTGAATCAAACTGATCCTGCGACCACATCTGTGGATACCCCGACCGGAAACGAAGGATCGCGCAGCCCCATTGTGGTTGCTGGTGAGCCAGCTTTGGACCGCCAAATTGCAGCGATCTATCAAGACATTTTGGGCTTGGATGACGTTGCCCTGACCGACAGCTTCTTTGATCTTGGTGGCGATTCATTGAGCGCCTTAAGCGTAATCAGTCGCATCGAGCAGCTTACGGGAGAAAGATTGGCCGTCGCTCGGCTGCTGGAACACCAGACACCAAGAGGGCTCGCGAGAGTCCTGTCGAAGACCCCTGGAAGCGCGCGTCCGAGCGCATTGGTCCCGATACAAACTGGCGGTTCGCGGGCCCCACTGTTTTGCCCCCACCCTTTTGGCGGACATGTGCTCTTCTATACGCCTCTTGCCAAAGCATTGGGCGCAGAGCAACCGCTCTTCGGCCTGCAGGCACGCGGTCTGAACGGTGAGGCGAGACCTCACCGGAGCATTGCGAACATGGCACAGGATTATGTTGAAGCTATCAAGAGCATACAGCCGCGCGGACCTTACCAGCTCGTTGGCTTGTCGATGGGCGGCAGCATTGCTTGGGAAATGGCCTGCCAATTGCGCGATGCCGGGGAGGAGATCGCTATACTTGGACTGCTCGATGCCAAAGCGCTTCACAAGCCTGAAGAATGCACAAGCGGCCGATATTATCGTTTGCTCGGCAACAGTCCCATCCCCGACTGGCTGAGCGAGCAAGTGGTTATATTCAGCGTACTTTTTCCTGCAACGAAGAAACATTGGCGAAAGCTGAAATCCATCAAACCGGAGCGCCAAGTTACTGCCCTGCTTGAGTTTGGAAGGCAAACTGGCGACGTCCCGGACATGAGCGAAACGCAGCTCGATTATATCCTGACAGTTGCCGAGGCAAATAGAATTGCACTGCGTGACTATATGCCTAGGCCCAACGACTGCAGGTCCGTTCTTTTTGCAGCCAAGAACGGGCTGCGTATGTCCACCAATGAATCTGATGGCGATCTTGGTTGGAAGCAATTCGCGCGAGGGGGCTTGGAGATTCATGAGGTGCCAGGTGACCATTACACGATGGTCGCTCCGCCTCATGTGAGCGTCTTGGCAAAGAAGCTTAGTAACTATCTCAATCGAAAGGACTAGCCTAGGTGCTAGCACTACTTTGGCAGAATTTATTTCATAGCCGGCTGCCTCGAAATAGTGCCTGCATTCCTCGGCTGTGAAAGCTGCAAGGCAATTGGCCAGTTGGCCACGGCCGACCAGAATTCGTCGATGGCTCGGATTGCAGCCCATCTCAGGAGCATTGAGTTTCGCGAAATCCATCTCGATGGGGTTGAAGTCGGGCGAGTATGGCGGGAGGAACGGAGGAACAGGAACTGCGCACCAACCTTCTTCTCGATCGCCTCGAGCACGCCCTTGTGGGCGGGCAGGTTGTCGACCAAGATGTCGCCGGGGCGAAGCTGGGGTGCAAGAGCCAGCTCCGCATAGGCAAGAAAGCAGAACCGTTCGACCGCGCATATTCCGTCAGTCAGCACGCAGGTAAGAATGTAAGAATCCAAGAATCGACATCATCTGACGATCTGACGATCACCGTCGTCGGCCAGCTTCAGTTTGCGGCGCACCTTCCCCATGGCCGAGGGCAAGCGGCCTGTGCGCTCGACCATGGTGTCTCGTCCTGGCCCGCAGCCGCGATCCGGCGCCGGGCGCATCCTGCACTGCATGTCAGTTTGATCTCGCAGCCGCGTCGGCTTCGGTCACAGCCATGAGCAAACTGTGAGGGTCGAGGACGGGATCCGCAGCAAGTTTCGATAGCTACGCTGCGCTGCGTCAGGAAAAGCCCGTGGCCATCGTCGCGAGCCTCTTCGAGTACTCGGAAAATGAACTGGGCAAGGTCTCCGGAGAATCCGAAACTGCCGAGGCGATCCGCTCGCCTGGCTCTCCAAGACCCTGACCCGCACCTCTCAATGTTGGTCCGCAGCCGAAATCGACGTGCTCATGGCCTGGACTTCAAGCCAGACGCCATCAACTAACCGGTTACCGTTCGCCTCAGCTCCTGCGCTTTGTTCAGCGGTTTGCAATGTTGTGTAATGATGTGCGATCTTGATAGTTCGGGAAGGAGGATTTGGCGTAAGCGGTGTTCTTAGGCCACAGCCTTGAGCTCGAGCTTGTTGATGTAGACCCAAGGCAGGAGATCGTCGATCTGGCTGTTGGGGTGGCCGTTGACGATCCTGGTGAGGACATCGGCGAGATAGCCGAGCGGTTCGACACCATTGAGCTTGCAGGTCTCGATCAGCGAGGCGATGACTGCCCAGTGTTCGGCGCCGCCATCAGAGCCTGCGAAGAGCGCGTTCTTGCGGTTGAGCGCGATCGGACGGATCGAGCGTTCGACGGTGTTGCTGTCGATCTCGATGCGGCCGTCGTCAAGGAAGCGCGAGAGGCCTTCCCAGCGCGAGAGCGTGTAGCGGATCGCCTCGGCGAGCTTTGTCTTCTGGCTGATCAGCCCGAGCTTTTCGCGAAGCCATGGTTCGAGTTTGACGACGATCGGGCGGCTCCTGACCTGGCGCACGACACGGCGCTGCTCGGCCGATCGTCGACGGACGTCGTCTTCGACGCGATAGAGTTCCGCGATCCGTCTCAGCGCCTCGCTGGCGATTGGCGCGGGACCGGCCGCGGCGAGCTCGTAGAAGCGCCGGCGCACATGTGCCCAGCAGAAGGCGAGCGTCACGCCGCTCTTGTCGGCGAGCACGCGATAGCCGCCATAGCCGTCGACCTGCAGGATTCCGGCAAAGCCCACCAGATGAGCGATCGGACGCTCGGCCTTCCGGTCCGGCGCATAGACATAGGCGACGCCAGGCGGGTCGCTCCCCTCCCATGGTCGGTCATCGCGGGCATAGGCCCAGAGTTGACCTGTCTTGGTCTTGCCGCGGCCGGGATCGAGCACTGGCGCGGTCGTCTCGTCGGCGAAGAGTTTTGGCGAGGACTTCAGCTTGCCAAGCAGCCGCTCATGCACCGGACGCAGATGCCAGGCGGCGCGGCCGACCCAGTCGGCGAGCGTGGACCGGTCGAGATTGATGCCCTGCCGGGCATAGATCTGCGCCTGACGATAGAGCGGCAGGTGGTCAGCATATTTTGAGACCAGCACCTGGGCGACCGTCGCCTCGGTCGGCAGGCCGCCCTCGATCAGCCGGGCGGGCGCCGGGGCCTGAACCACTACATCCTCACAGGCGCGGCAGGCATATTTGGGCCGGCGCACGACGATCACGCGCAGCTGCGCCGGAACGATGTCGAGCCGCTCGCTCATGTCCTCGCCGATCCGATGCAAGCCATTGCGGCAGCACGGGCAGGCATGATCCTCGATGTCGACGACCATCTCCACGCGCGGCAGATGGGGTGGCAGCCCGCCGCGGTTCGCCCTGCGCTTGGCGACAGGCGCCTGACGTTCGCCAAGAGCGGTCTGTGCCTGCTCTTCGTCACCGGCGGCCTCGATCTGTTCGGCCTCTTCGAGCCCCAGCAGCAATTGATCCTCGGGGAGCGTCTCGGCACGCCGGCCGAAGCGATGACGCTGCAATTCCTTGATGATCTGAATCAGACGGGCATTCTCGACGTCGCGCGCCAGGACCATCGCCTTCAGCGCATCCGGATCGTCGGGAAGCTGGTCAGCCGTCATCGCCATGAGCGGATCAGACCATATTCGCCGACAGTCCGCGACAGCGGAATCCAGGCTGATTCACTTCGTCGCGGGTCAGCCCGCCTGGGCTGGAACGCGAGTCCGGCGCGCCTCGTGGACTCGCCGCCAGTCGAGACCTTCGAGCAGCGCCGACAGTTGCGCGGCCGTCAGCCGCATCATGCCGTCATGCACTTTCGGCCAGCGGAACTCCCCATCCTCCAAACGCTTGGCATAGAGGCAAACCCCGGTGCCATCCCAGAAGATCAGCTTGATCCGGTCAGTCCGCTTGGCCCGAAAGACATAGACCGCCCCATTGAACGGGTCAGCGCCCATGGTCTCGCGCACAAGTGCGGCCAATCCCTCCGCACCCTTGCGGAATTCCACCGGCTTCGTCGCCACCATGACCTTGACCGCACCCGTCGGCCCGATCACGACGTCGCCTTCAGCGCGCGGATCACTGCGGCCACCGTCTTGGTATCGGCGCCCCGGCCGACGCGCATCGAGATGCCGTCGATCTCAAGCTCGATCATGCCGGCACCTCGGGTGGCTTGCCGTTTCCGCTGCTTCGGTGAACGGCTGGCTACAGGTTCCGCCGCCGCCAAAACCGCCGGCACAAAGGCAGGAGAATCTTGCTGCGCCGAAGTGGCCTGTTTGCGCGCTTCGCGGCGCCAGGCGAAGACCTGCTGCGGCCTAAGGCCATACCGACGGGCTACCTCGGAAATGACTGCGTTCGGCTCCAGCGTCTCCGCGATGATCCGCGCCTTGTCATCCACCGACCAGTGACGCCGACCGCCGGCACCGTTGATCACCTCGAAACGCCGAAGCTGCCGCTCCGGGTCAAGCGTAAGGTCAAGTCCAGACACAAGCCGATCTCCGATCCCAATACAGGATCGGCAACCTCACAGATCGCGACCACTCCCGAAAGGTGGTCCGGAAACACCGCTTACGATTTGGCGATGGAGACCAATTCTGTATCGGAGGTCCTTTATTGCAGTTCCTATGTCCGGATCATGACCGGACGGGTTTCCGATCAAATCCGGACGGGTTGTCAAGCGAAGTGAGGATTTGACCTCCTGGGCGAACTGGAGATTTGGCCCCCCTCATTGCTTTGCGCTTTCGTTGGTGTCGGGGGGGGGGGGGGGGGGGGGGGGGGGGGGGGGGGAGTGAGGGGGGGGGGGGGGGGGGGTGGGGTGGGTGGGGGGTGGGGGGGGGGGGGGGCGGGCCCCCCCCCCCCCCGC
>NZ_JBVVQV010000049.1:0-28701 GCF_055811235.1 Mesorhizobium sp. WSM4810
CAACCAGCCCCCGCCCAACCGGGCGCACCCGCCCAGCCGGCCGCGCCGGTCGATCCGAACGCCGTGGTCGCCACGATCAACGGCCAGTCGCTGACCGAGGCCGACCTTGCGCTTGCCGAAGGCGAGCTGTCGCAGCAGTTTGCGCAGATGCCGCCCGAACAGCGCCGCGCCGCAGCCCTTTCGGCGGCGATCGAAATCAAGGTCATGGCCGCCCAGGCGGTCACCACCGGCCTCGACAAGGATCCCGACTTCCAGCGCCGCATGGCGTTCCTGCAGCAGCGCGCCCTGCATGGCGAAATGGTCGAGAAGGATGTCGTCGGCAAGATCACCGATGCCGAGGTTCGCGCCCGCTACGACCAGGAAATCGCCAACACGCCGCCGGCCAACGAGGTCCATGCCCGTCACATCCTCGTGAAGACGAAGGAAGCGGCCGATGCGATCATCAAGCAGCTCGATGGCGGCGCCGATTTCCAGAAACTCGCCAACGAGCACACCAGCGATCCGAGCGGCAAGACCAGCGGCGGCGATCTCGGCTGGTTCGGACCCGGTCAGATGGTGCCGGAATTCGACAAGGCGGTGTTCGCGCTGGCGGTCGGCAAGTACACCGAGCAGCCGGTGCAGTCGCAGTTCGGCTGGCACGTCATCCAGGTCGAGGACAAGCGGGCCAAGCAGCCGCCGGCCTTCGACCAGGTCAAGGATCAGGCCCGTCAGGCTGTCATCCGCGACAAATACATCGCGCTGGTCAAGTCGCTGCGCGCCCAGGCCAAGGTCGAGATCCCGGACGAGAAGCTGAAGAAGACGGTCGACGCGCTGGAAAACACCAAGTAGGCGAGGGCAATCGCCTGTGCAAAATTGTTGGCGTCGGCGCCGCCCCTCATCTGCCTGCCGGCATCTTCTCCCCGTGTAGTGACGGGGAGAAGGGGGCTGGCCGCGACCCCGGCGCCATTCCTGCAACGCTGGAGGTTGGCGAAATCCGTTGCGAAGGCGTCCTTCTCCCCGTCACTATACGGGGAGAAGTGCCCGGCAGGGCGATGAGGGGCAGCGCAGCCTCCGACAATTGTTCCTCTGGTGGTCTGCACCACGCCAGGGTCTTGCCCCGCCACCCTGCCGCTCTACCGGGCGGTGCGACCGATGACACGTCGACGCCTCCGCCGGACAGCCGCGCCGTCGACCGAGCCGGCATCGTCAGCTTCTATGCCCTTCAACAGATAGCCAACCGCCTTGCGCAGCGTCGTTTCGTCTTCGTCGAGGCGATTGGTCAAGAGATGCGTCCAGGCAAACGAGGCGACCAGGTCGGCGACGAGCGTGGAATCGACGTCGGCCGCGACTTCGCCTCTTGCCTTGGCGCGTTCGATCATCTGGCCGGTATGGGCATGGCGTCCTTTGGTGTATTCGGCAAGCACGGCGGCCACCATTGCGTCCGACTGCGCCTCGGCGATCAGCGATCTGAAGATGCTGCCTGACGATGTTTCGCGCCAGTGCGAGAACAGGCTTTTGAGGAAGCCGACGAGATCGTCCTCGAGGTTGCCGGTATCGGGATAATCGACGCGCTTTAGCCGCTGATAGACGTCGAACAGCAAGGCGGCCTTGCTCGGCCACCAGCGATAGATTGTCGGCTTTCCCGCACGCGCCCGCCGCGCCACCGCTTCGATCGAGAAGCCGGAATAACCGGCCTCGACCAGAACTGCCTCGGCGGCGTCGAGAATGGCGTCGGCGCTGTCGGGGTTGCGCCGCGCGCCGATCGACCTGCGCCCCCGATCCAGCCCCATCCTGTTTTCCTTCGATGCTTTTTCGTCGGCAGATCGTACACGCTCTCTCGACGAAACGAAACGGTCCGTTTCGCGCAACTGAACGTTCGTTTCGATGAGAAAGGGCATGTGCCCAACATCAAACGCCCTTGCGCCGGCGCCCGCTATCGGGCAAACCGGCGTTCCCCTTGCGTTTTTCCCGCCCGAGGTCCTCATGTCAGCCACGATTTCGCCGCTCGCGCCGAAGAAATATCCCAACATGCCTGACATCGAGGGCGCCCGCATCGCCACAGCCGAGGCCGGGATAAAGTACAAGAACCGCACCGACCTGCTGACCATGGTCTTCGATGCCGGCACCACGGTCGCCGGCGTGTTCACCAAGTCGAAATGCCCGTCGGCGCCGGTCGATTTCTGCCGGCAGAATCTTAGCGCCGGCAAGGCGCGCGTCCTGGTCGTCAATTCCGGCAATGCCAATGCCTTCACCGGCAGCAAGGGCCGAGCCTCCACGGCAATGACCGGCGAAGCTGCGGCCAAGGCTGCGGGCTGCACGCCGGACGAGGTGTTTCTGGCCTCGACCGGCGTCATCGGCGAGCCGCTCGATGCCGGCAAGTTCGGCCATCTGCTCGCCGGACTGGTCAGGAACGGCAGGCCGGACCTGTGGACCGAAGCCGCCAAGGCGATCATGACCACCGACACCTATCCGAAACTGGCGACCGCGACGGTAAAACTCGGCGACGCCGACGTCACCATCAACGGCATTGCCAAGGGCGCCGGCATGATCGCGCCCGACATGGCGACGATGCTCTCCTTCATCGCTACCGACGCGCCGATCGCAGCCCCCGTGCTGCAGGATCTTTTGTCGCGCGGCACCGCCAAGACCTTCAATGCGGTCACCGTCGACAGCGACACCTCGACCAGCGACACACTGCTGATGTTCGCCACCGGCACGGCCGCCCGGCGCGGCGCGCCTGATATCACGAATGCCGGCGATGCGCGCCTTGGCGCCTTCCGCCGCGCGCTCGGCAAGGTGCTGAAAGCGCTGGCACTGCAAGTGGTGCGCGACGGCGAGGGCGCGCGAAAACAGGTCGAGGTCACCGTCACCGGCGCGAAATCGGCCCGCTCGGCCAAGCGCATCGCGCTGTCGATCGCCAATTCGCCGCTGGTCAAGACGGCGGTCGCCGGCGAAGACGCCAATTGGGGCCGCGTGGTCATGGCCGTCGGCAAGGCCGGCGAACCGGCCGACCGCGACCTGCTGTCGATCTGGTTCGGCGACATCAGGCTGGCGCATCAGGGCGAGCGCGACGCCGCCTACTCCGAGGAGGCGACGTCGGCCTACATGAAGCGCGACGAGATCCGCATCCGTGCCGATATCGGCATCGGCCGCGGCAAGGCGACGGTGTGGACTTGCGACCTCACCAAGGAGTATGTCGCCATCAACGGCGATTATCGGAGTTGATGGCGTTGGTTTCCAGACATCCGGCAAGCGTGCTTGCCATCGTGCGCCGCTACGAGGCGGCCGGCTTTCGCGCCTGGCCGGCGGCGGCCGTGCATTATGACGGCACCTGGGTGGTGCGGCTGACGGCGGGCCATCCGGCCAAGCGGCTGAATTCCGTCAACCCGCTCGATCCGGGCGACATCCAGCACATTGCCGATCGCATCGGCCGCGCCAGCCGCCGTTTCGACGCCTATGGCCGGCCGCTGACCTTCCGCATATCGCCGCTGTCGGGGCCGATCCTTGCCAAACATCTCGACAGCGAGGGCTGGAGCACATTCGACGAATCGCTGGTGATGCGGCTGCCGCTGGCGGACGCCCAGCTCGATGCCGCCATGGACCAGATCCCGCTGAAGGACATCAGCCGCTTCATCGGCGCGGCGCTCAAGGTAAGCGGCTCGGATGTGTCTCTGCGGCCGGGCCTGTCGGAGATCATCGGCGCCATCCAGCCGGAGGCCGGGCTGTTCGCGCTCGAAGACGGCACCGAACCGCTGGCGACGCTGATCTGCGTCCATGACGGCGATCTTGCCGGGCTGTTCGAGATCGCCACCGACAAATCGGTTCGCAACCAGGGCCATGGCCGCCACCTCATCCTGTCGGCGCTGAAATGGGCACGGCTGCGCGGCGCCCGGGAAGCCTGGCTGCAGGTCGAGGCCGACAACGCGCCGGCGCTGGCGCTTTATCGTTCGCTCGGGTTCGACGAAGTCTATCGTTACCATTATCGCCGGCCGCCCGGCGCATGACCGGCCCGCACCCTGTCGGCAAGCGCCTGCTCCTGGTCGCAGCCTGCGCGCTGGTCGATACCGACGGCCGCGTGCTTCTGGCGCAGCGCCCCGAAGGCAAGCAACTGGCCGGCCTGTGGGAGTTTCCGGGCGGCAAGGTCGAGCCCGGCGAGACGCCGGAAGAATGCCTCATCCGCGAATTGTACGAGGAGATCGGCATCGAAACCGATATTCCCTGCCTGGCGCCGTTCACCTTCGCCAGCCATTCCTACGATGATTTTCACCTGCTGATGCCGCTGTTCGTCTGCCGTCGCTTCCGCGGCATCGCGCAGCCGAAGGAGGGGCAGGTGCTGAAATGGGTGCGGCCGCGCCAGATGCGCGATTTTCCGATGCCGCCGGCCGACGCGCCGCTGATCCAGTTCCTCATCGATCTTCTGTGATTTGCCCTCCGAGACATAGACAACGTTAATGGAAGATTTATCTGGCCGTGAAAAAATGACGGCAGAAATCGAAGGAAGGTCGTGTCCAGGCCTTCGCCGGAGGGCGGTTGCATGAGCCTCGACAGGGACTGGGATTCGATCCGACCCGACCGCAGCTTTAGGGCTGCCGGCATGGGAATATTGCGGATCACGCTTTTGTTCGGCTCGGCCGCGGTGGCGCTGGCCCTGATCGCCACGCCCTTGCTCGACAACCGGACGCGATCAGCCCGCGACGATTTTGCCGGCGGCCTCGACAGGATGAGCACAGGGTCGGTTGAAAGCACGGGTTCGATTGGAAGCACGGGCTCGACCGGCCGTCGTGATACCTACACGCTGCGCAGGAGCGTGCTGCAGCCGCTGCCCACTTCGATCTGCGTGATACGCGACAATGGCCAGCGCAGCGGCGACTGCTGACACCGGCCAAAGCGGGTGCTTTCATCGCCTGTTAAGCCTGTGTCATTAACCTTTCTTAACAGGTCCGCGCTAGGGTTCCGGCAAGCGGGATCGACGGCCATGAAAACATTGCTGCAACGATTTTGGGAAGACAAGACCGGCGCGACGGCTGTCGAATATGGGCTGATCGTGGCCGTGCTGTCGCTTACCATCGTAGGCGGCGTCGGCAAGGTCGCCGACGCAATCACGTGGCTGTTCAGCGACAATGCCAGCAAGCTTGTGAAGGCTTTCGCGCAGTAACCGACCAGCCGCGTCCATAATAAACCGGTCAGCGCCGGCCGGGATTTTCCAGGATTGTCTTCAGCGACAGTTTTGCCGAGCCCGGCTTCATCGGTTTTTGCTGCGAGGCGTCGGGCGCCCAGCCTGACATCCAGACGATCGGAAAACTCGCCCTGACGCGGCCATCGGCATCCGAAAATCGTTCGGCATAGATTTCGGCGGCGCGGGCAAACAGCTTTCGTGTGGCCGGTCGCCTGCTGCGGTCGATGAGCGCGCTGGTCTCGCCCATCGCCCGCAGGTCCGCCATCAGGCCGAACAGGGAATCGTAGCGCACCGTCACCGTCTCGACGTCGGCGACGGGCAAGGCCAGACCGGCGCGTTGCAAAAGCGCGCCGGCGTCGCGCACGTCGGTGAACGGGATGACGCGCGGGCTGGCGCCGCCGTAAAACTCGGTCTCGGCGGCGAGCAGGCATTCGCGCAGCTCGGAAAGCGTGCCGGCGCCGGCAAAAGCGCCTAGGAAAAGACCGTCCGGCTTCAGTGCGCGGCGGATTTGCACCAGCATGCCGGGAATGTCGTTCATTGCCTGAAGCGACAAAAGCGACACCGCGAGGTCGAGGCTTTCCGGCTCGAATGGCACGGTCTCCAACGGCGCCACCAGTCCCGCGGCATCGCCCCCCGCCCCGTCGCCCAGGAAAGCCGCATCCGCCTCGACGCGCACGATGTCCGCCACCTTGCCGCTTGTCGCGAGCACGTCGACTGCCGCCGGCGTCTGGCAAAACAGGACGGCCGCCCTGTCGAATTTGCGTTCCACTGCACCCAGCCGGTCGGCGAGTTCCTCGGCCGCCCGCCGCATCAGGAAATCCGCGCCGGCAGCCGGGCTGGCGAGGGCCCGGCGCTTGTGCGCCAGCCAGAGAGAGGTATCGACTATAGGTTGCAACTGACAGTTCCTGGTTTCCGCACTCTGATATAGGGTGGCGGAGAAAGAACCACGTGGCCGATCCAATGCCGGATATCAAGAGTGTCGCTCGAAAGGCGTTGGACTGGCCGGCGCGCATCCTGTTTCCGCCGGTTTGCGCCGGTTGCCGACGGCATGTCTCGCAGCCCGGCGTGCTGTGCGGCGCCTGCTGGCCGAAACTCAGGCTTCTGGAGCGGCCATGGTGCCCGGTAATGGGCACGCCGTTCACCCATCACATGGGCGAGGGGTTCCTGTCGGCCGAGGCGATCGCCGACCCGCCGCCCTTCGAGCGGGCACGGGCCGCGGTCGCTTACTCAGGTGTCGCCCGCCGGATGGTGCAAGGGCTGAAATACCAGGATCGCACCGATCTGGCGCCGTGGATGGCGCGCTGGATGCTGCGCGCCGGTGCCGAACTGATCGCGGAAGCCGATGTGGTCGTGCCGGTGCCGCTGCACTGGCGGCGCTTTTTCAGGCGTCAGTTCAACCAGTCGGCGGAACTGGCAAGGGCGGTATCGCAGCTTGGCGGGCTGCCTTTTGCGCCCTCCGCGGTCAGGCGCGTCAAACTCACCCGCCAGCAGGTCGGGCTGGAGCGGCGGGAACGCGAGGAGAATGTGCGTGCCGCCTTCAGAGTGCCGGAGGAGGCCGAGATCGAGATCGCCGGCCGCCGGGTGCTCCTGATCGACGATGTCTATACCACCGGCGCCACTGTCCGCGCCGTCGCCAAGGCGCTGAAGAAGGGCGGTGCCGGGACGGTCGACGTGCTGACCTTTGCGCGCGTGCTGCCGGGGGACTTTCGGGCCGACGAGTCCGCGACTATATAGATTGGGAAAAGGCAGGATTGCTGACCGATGGTCGACGTGACGATCTATACACGGATGATGTGCGGCTATTGCGTGGCGGCCAAGCGGCTGCTCGAGCGCAAGGGCGTTGCCTACACCGAGCACGACGCCTCCTTCTCGCCGGAACTGCGGCGGGAAATGATTTCCCGCGCGAATGGCCGCTCGACCTTTCCGCAGATATTCATCGGCGACACGCATGTCGGCGGCTGTGACGATCTCCATGAACTGGAGGCAGAGGGCCGGCTTGACCGTCTGCTCGCCAATGGCTCGACGAATTGAGGACATGACGATGGGTGCTTTCAAGGCGGCGGCGATCCAGATGCGTTCGGGTACCAGCCCCGAGCGCAACGCGGTCGATCTGGAGCGGCTGGTGCGCGAGGCCGCGGGCCAGGGTGCGACCTATATCCAGTCACCGGAAATGACCGGTGCGCTGATCCGCGACAGCCAGGCGCGGGCCGCCGCCTTCACGTCCGAGGACAAGGACATCATCGTTTCGACCGCGCGAAAGCTGGCAAAAGACCTTGGCGTCTTCCTGCATATCGGCTCGACCGCCATCCTGCGCGCTGACGGCAAGCTCGCCAACCGCGCGCTTCTGTTCGGGCCGGATGGCGCCACCATTGCCACCTACGACAAGATCCACATGTTCGACGTCGATCTCGACAATGGCGAGAGCTGGCGCGAATCCGCCGCCTACGAGCCCGGCACTGAGGCCGTCGTCACCGAGATCAGCGGCGCCGGGATCGATGGGGCGAAGCTGGGTTTCGCCGTCTGCTACGATTTGCGCTTTCCGCAGCTGTTCCGCGCCGAGGCGCTGGCCGGCGCCGACCTGCTGTCGGTGCCCGCCGCCTTCACCCGTCAGACCGGCGAGGCGCACTGGCACGTGCTGCTACGGGCGCGCGCCATCGAGAACGGCGCCTATGTCGTTGCCGCGGCGCAAGGCGGCCTGCACGAGGACGGCCGCGAGACCTATGGCCATTCGCTGATCGTCGATCCGTGGGGCCGCATCGTCGCCGAGGCGTCACATGACGAACTGGCGGTGATCATCGCCGAGATCGACCCGGCGCAGTCGGCCGCCGCCCGCAAGAAGATCCCGAATCTGAAAAATTCACGCGACTTCGCCGTGAACGCCACTCCGGTCGAGGCGCAAAGTCTCAGGGGTGCGGCGTCTTGATTCGCTTTTCACTGATCTGTGACCACGAGCATGAATTCGAAGGCTGGTTTCGCAGCAACGACGATTTCGACACCCAGAAGAAGCTTGGCTTCGTCGATTGCCCGACCTGCGGCTCGCACAAGGTCGAGAAGGCGTTGATGGCGCCGGCCGTCTCCACCGGGCGCAGCCGAGAAAAGATCGCGCTCGCCATGGGCGAGGCCCAGAAGCAGGCGTTGGCACAATTGAAGGCGATGGCCGAGAAGGTGCGCGAGAACGCCGACTATGTCGGCGACAAGTTTGCCGAGGAGGCGCGCAAGATCCATTTCGGCGAGAGCGATCCGCGCGGCATCTATGGCGAGGCGACGCTGGAGGAGGCCAAGAGCCTGGCCGAGGACGGCGTCGAATTCATGCCGGTGCCGGCATTCCCGGAGGATCGTAACTGATAGACTGGTGTGACGGTTGGTACCGGGACGGGATTCCGCTTCGACCCGTTGCGGTCCTTGGACCATGTCGCAAAACGGATTATGCGAATGTTGCAAAAATCTGGCGCGAAACTGTCGCTTTAATCGGGGTTTTCGCGACAGTCGCAAAATCCGCATAGCTGCCGTTCTGTCGCAGAACTCCTAAAACCGATGTCAGCCCACGAGCGGATAAGGGTTGCATGCAATACGGGAATCCCGTATAGTCGAGCTTCATGACGGGAGACAGGTTCGACCCCGCCAAGGATGCGGTCAACCGCGAAAAGCACAAGCTGCCGCTGGCCTTTGGCGATCGGATTTTTGCGGACGACAACCACCTGATTATCCCCTCGATCCGCGAGATCGACGGCGAGGAACGGTTCAAGGCGGTCGGTTTCGTCGGGGAGAAGCTGTTCACCGGCGTTTCGTCTGGCGGGGCGACTTGCCTCGCTTCATCTCGGTGAGAAGGAGCAACAAGGGTGAAGAAAGAGCACATCACGCTGCCTGCTGACCCGACCGACGCCGAAGATTTCGACGTGATGGCCGAAGCACTGGACCGGGGCCAGCGCGCCCGCCTGATCCGCAGGACGAGGACTGGGCTTGGCCTGTCGCAAGCCGAGTTCGCCAGCCGCTTCCGGGTCCCGGTCGGCACGCTGCGCGACTGGGAGCAGGCGCGGGCGACCGCGCCGGATTTCGCCATCGCCTATGTGCGGGTGATCGGCCAGCATCCGGACATGGTGGCAAAGGCTGTCGCATAGTTGGCGTTGCCCGTATGCGACTTCGCCGTGAACGCCACTTCGGTCGAGGCGCAAAGTCTCAGGGGTGCGGCGTCTTGATTCGCTTTCATCGAGCCCTCCAGCCGCCAATCTCAAACGTTGCGATTTGCCACGAAACGGAATTACCCAGGCACCTTTAGGGGAGCACGCAAGTCTTTCCTGGATCGCAGGGTGGCGCGCTTTCCGTTCAAGTTCTTCAAGCTCCGATCGGCACCGCGTTTTAGAGGAAGTTCGATCGAGGCGGCGTCAATGGCATCGGGCGCTGCGATGTGAAGAACCGTCTGCCCCGCCTTGTCCTATGCGTTGATGTCGATGCCCTGCGACAACAGGAGGTCGAGGATCGCGACCTCCTGCGGAAACGTCGCACGGATCGGCACCAACCGCCTGATCTTCACCCCCGGCTGACGCTCCCTATCAACTTCTCAAGCAGGCCAGCGAGTGTGTCCTGTTCGGCGCGCGTCAGGCCGGAAAGTATCTCGTGTTCGTTGGCGACGTGAGCGGCGACCGCCTCATCGACCAATGCGAGACCTTTCTCGGTCAGTTGCACGACAACCCCGCGCCGGTCGTTGGGATGCGGTCCACGCATGATCAATCCGGATTTCTCAAGCCGGTCGAGCCGGTTGGTCATGGCGCCCGACGTCACCATCGTCGCCTCATAGAGGGCGGTTGGCGTCAGCGCGTAAGGTGATCCGGAACGGCGCAGCGTCGCCAACACGTCGAATTCCCCGGATTGCAGTCCGAAACGGGCAAACAGCGGAGCGAGGCGTTCTCGCGCTATCAGCGACGAGGCTTCGTTCAACCGTCCGAGCACGGCCATCGGCGAGACATCCAGGTCCGGCCGTTGTCTTTTCCACTGCTCGATCGCTTTCGCGGCGCGATCCATCTATCTCACCGTTAAATATCTTGACGTTAAGAATCTTTGTATTATCTTAGCTTGAGTCACAGTGCTGGCCAAGGGCCCGCAAAAGACGAGAGGCGCAAGGACAATAAGGTTCGTTATGAAATTTCTCTGGGATTCAGCGCTCGGTCTTTTGCTCGTCACCGGCGGCCTGCTCGGCCTGACGCTGCCGTTCGGCAAGATCGCTACGGCGGCCGGTGTTTCGGCCATGGTCTGGGCCCTCGTCATCTCGCTCGGCGCCGGCGGCGTGCTTTTGTGCGCCTTGCTGCTGCGCGGACAACGCATCCGGCTCACCCCGCACAGACTGCGTTATTTCTTCGTCACCGCGGCGGTGTCCTATGCCCTCCCCAATCTCTTGATGTTCTCGACCATTCCGCATCTCGGCGCCGGCTACACCGGTATCATGTTCACGCTGTCGCCGGTGGTTACACTGGTGTTTTCGATCCTGCTCGGCGTCCGGCGTCCCAATCTGCTTGGTATCGTCGGCATTGCCGTCGGCTTCGTTGGTGCTGTCATGGTGGCGGTGACGCGCGGCGAGGCTGGCCAGCCGGCCGAATTTTTCTGGGTGGCGGCGGGGCTGCTCATTCCGGTCAGCCTTGCCGCCGGCAATATCTACCGCACGGTCGACTGGCCGCTAGGGACCGGACCGATCGAGCTTGCCGTCGGCAGCCATCTGGCATCGGCCGCGCTGCTTCTTTGCGGCATCTTCACGCTGCAGGGCGGCGGTTCGCTCGCCCTGCTCGCCGGCGTGCCGCTGGTCGTCGTTGGGCAGGTCGCATCAGCCGCGGCGATGTTCGCTTGCTTCTTCCGGCTGCAGGCGGTCGGCGGCCCGGTCTATCTCAGCCAGATCGGCTATGTCGCGGCGGCGGTCGGATTGTTTGCCGGGACGATGTTTCTCGGCGAGCACTATCAATTGCTGACCTGGGCCGGCGCTGCCATCATTGTCGCCGGCGTGTTCATCACCACCAAGGCGCAAAGCCAGATCGCCCCGAAGACGCAAAGTCAGACGGGTGAGAAGGTGGCGGCGTGAGAAGGCGTCGTGAGAAAGTTCAGGCGGGTGCCTTCTCTGCCAGAACCATGTAGTTGACGTCCATGTCCTTCGAACGCTGCCAGCGGTCGGCGAGCGGATTGTAGGTGACGCCGGTGCGGTCGATGATGGTCAGGCCAGCGCCGGCAAGCGCCTTTTCCAACTCGTCTGGCCGCACCAGCTTGCCGAACTGGTGGGTGCCGCGCGGCAACCAGCGCAGCACATATTCGGCGCCGATAATGGCCAGACCGAGCGCCTTCAGCGTGCGGTTGATGGTGGCGACGACCATGATGCCGCCGGGCTTGAGCATCTCGCCGCATTTGGCCACGAACAGGTCGATGTCGGCAACATGCTCGACCACTTCCATGTTGAGGATGACGTCGAATTTCTCACCGGCGTCAGCCAGGTCCTCTGCTGTCGTGGCACGGTAATCCACCGTCACGCCGACCTCCGCCGCATGCAGCCTGGCCACTTCGATGTTGGTGGCGGATGCGTCGGCGCCGACCACTTCGGCGCCAAGCCGCGCCATCGGCTCGCACAACAGCCCGCCGCCGCAGCCGATGTCGAGGATGCGCAGGCCCTCGAACGGCCGCGCCGCGCGCGGGTCGCGGCCGAAGCGCGCCGCCACCTGGTCGCGTATATAGGCAAGCCGGATCGGATTGAACTTGTGCAGCGGGCGGAATTTGCCGTTCGGATTCCACCATTCGGCGGCAAGAGCGGAAAAACGCTCCACTTCTCCGGCATCGATCGTCGATCGTCGGGGTTCTGGCATCGTGTGGTCTCCCGCAGACTCAAAAATTCAGAGCGCGATCGGGCGCAAAACCGGATACCACTTTTGCTGATCGCGCTCTGGTGCGCTAGGAAGTCGGTCGAGAGCCGGCGAATGTCAAGGCAGCAAATTTCGGCTGTTGCCGGCTGCGCCTCTGCGACAGGCGTTCGGGTAGGCGCGTTGCGCTCGTATGTCGCCTTCGTCGCCTAAGGGGGCAAGCAGGGGGGGGCAAGCGGTGGCACGCCTTGCGAAACCCAAAGCATTTGGCTAAGGAGGCCGCGAATTCAGCGGCTGGCCCAGCCCGACGCTCCGTTTCCGTTTTTCGGCCGCCGTTTCGGCACCCAGTCAAAGGCATTTCGCTTCCATGGCGCGAATCGTGATGAAATTCGGCGGGACCTCCGTCGCCGACATCGTCCGCATCCGCAATGTGGCGCGCCATGTCAAACGCGAGGTCGATGCCGGCCATGAGGTCGCGGTGGTCGTCTCGGCGATGGCCGGCAAGACCAACGAGCTCGTGCAGTGGACGCGCGAAGCCTCGCCGATGCACGATGCCCGCGAATATGACGCCGTCGTTGCCTCCGGCGAGCAGGTGACCGCCGGCCTGCTGGCGATCGCGCTGCAGAACATGGGCGTCCATGCCCGTTCCTGGCAAGGCTGGCAGATCCCGATCAAGACCGACAATGCGCATGGCGCGGCGCGCATTCTCGACATCGACGGCGCGTTCCTGATCAAGCGCTTCGGCGAGGGCCAGGTGGCGGTGGTCGCCGGCTTCCAGGGCATCGGGCCGGACAACCGCATCGCGACGCTCGGCCGCGGCGGTTCCGACACCAGTGCTGTCGCCATCGCGGCGGCGGTCAAGGCAGACCGCTGCGACATCTACACCGACGTCGACGGGGTCTACACCACCGACCCGCGCATCGAGCCGAAGGCGCGGCGGCTGGCCAAGATTTCCTTCGAGGAAATGCTTGAAATGGCCTCGCTCGGCGCCAAGGTCCTGCAGGTACGCTCGGTCGAACTTGCCATGGTGCACAGGGTGCGTACTTTCGTGCGGTCGTCCTTCGACGATCCCGACGCGCCGGGAATGGGGGATTTGCTCAATCCGCCCGGAACGCTTATTTGCGACGAGGAAGAGATCGTGGAACAGCAGGTCGTCACCGGAATTGCCTACGCCAAGGACGAAGCGCAGATTTCGTTGCGCCGTGTCGGTGACCGGCCCGGCGTCGCCGCCGGCATTTTCGGGCCGCTGGCCGAAGCCAACATCAATGTCGACATGATCGTCCAGAACATTTCCGAGGACGGCAAGTTCACCGACATGACCTTCACCGTGCCGTCCGGCGATGTCGACAAGGCGCTTGCCGTGCTCGAGCGGCTGAAGACCACGATCGGCTATGACGTCGTGCAGTCGGAAGCCGGCATGTCGAAAGTCTCCGTCATCGGCATCGGCATGAGGAGCCATGCCGGCGTCGCCGCCACCGCCTTCAAGGCGCTGGCCGACAAATCGATCAACATCCGTGCGATCACGACATCCGAGATCAAGATTTCGATCCTGATCGACGGTCCCTACACAGAACTTGCTGTTCGCACTTTGCATTCCATCTACGGTCTGGATAAGCAGTAGCAGACTGCTCGGTCCGGAAATCGGAGGTCGATCTTCGGAAAGCACGATGCAGCAGTTCGAAGTCTTGGAGCGTCCTTTGTGGGTCCAATTGGACCGACGCCGCTCTATTTGAGTTGTTGCGTGAGCGCCGGCCGCGGGAGAAACTGCGGCGGGCATAATGTCCATTGGAGAACAAGCCGCGATGCGTGATACGGCCAGTGGCCCGCGCGTTTTGCTGAAACGGCTCCGCGAGCTCATGCAGGAGCCGCTGGAGCCGCAGGAGCGGCTCGACCGCATCGTGCGCGACATCGCCGCCAATATGGTCGCTGAAGTGTGCTCGCTCTACGTGCTGCGCGCCGATTCGGTGCTCGAACTCTATGCCACCGAGGGCCTGAATCCGAAGGCCGTCCATTTGGCGCAGCTCAGGCTGGGGGAAGGCCTCGTCGGCACGATCGCGGCCTCGGCACGGCCGCTCAATCTCTCCAACGCGCAGGAACATCCAGCCTTCGCCTACCTGCCGGAGACGGGGGAGGAGATCTACAATTCCTTCCTCGGCGTGCCGGTGCTCAGGGCGGGGCGCACGCTCGGTGTGCTGGTCGTCCAGAACAAGACCATGCGCCACTATCGCGACGACGAAGTCGAGGCGCTGGAAACGACGGCGATGGTGATCGCCGAGATGATCGCCACCGGCGACCTTGCCCGGCTGACCCGGCCCGGCCTCGAACTCGATCTGCGCCGCCCGGTGAGCTTTACCGGCCTGTCCTTCAACGAGGGCGTCGGACTTGGCCATGTCGTGCTGCATGAGCCGCGCATCGTCGTCACCAATCTGTTCAACGAGGACAGCGATGAGGAGATCAAGCGGCTCGATGCGTCGCTCGGTTCGCTCCGGCTCTCCATCGACGACATGCTGGAACGCCGCGAAGTCGCCTTCGAGGGCGAGCACCGCCAGGTGCTCGAAGCCTATCGCATGTTCGCCAACGACAGCGGCTGGGTGCGCCGGTTGGAAGAGGCGGTACGCAACGGCCTGACGGCGGAAGCGGCGGTGGAAAAAGTGCAGAGCGACATGCGTGCCCGCATGCTGCACATGACCGATCCTTATCTGCGCGAGCGGATGAGCGATTTCGACGATCTCGCCAACCGGCTGCTGCGCCAGCTGATGGGGCGCGGGCCGGACGATGTCGCGGTCTCGCTGCCGAAGGACGCCATCATCGTCGCCCGCTCGATGGGGGCCGCCGAACTGCTCGATTATCCCAGAGACAAGCTGCGCGGGCTGGTGCTGGAGGACGGCGCAGCGACCAGCCACGTCGTTATCGTGGCGCGGGCCATGGGCATACCGGTTGCGGGCCAGATGAAGGGCGCCGTTTCCATGGCGGAAAACGGCGACGCCATCATTGTCGACGGCGAAGAAGGCGCCATCCACCTGCGCCCCCAGCCGGACCTCGAAGCCGCCTATGCCGAAAAGGTCCGCTTCCGGGCGCGGCGGCAGGAGGTCTATCGCGAGCTGCGCAAGAAGCCGTCGATGACCAAGGACGGCGTCCAGGTCGACCTTTTGATGAATGCGGGCCTGGCCGTCGATCTGCCGCAGCTTGCCGAGGCCGGCGCCGCCGGTATCGGCCTGTTCCGCACCGAGCTGCAGTTCATGGTCGCCTCGACCTTTCCGCGGGCGGAAGCCCAGGAACGGCTCTACCGTGACGTGCTCGACGCGGCGCGCGGCAAGCCGGTGACATTCCGCACCATCGATATCGGCGGCGACAAGGTGCTGCCCTACTTCAAGGACACGATCCAGGAAGAGAACCCGGCGCTCGGCTGGCGCGCCATCCGCCTGACGCTCGACCGGCCGGGCCTGTTGCGTACCCAGATCCGAGCGCTTTTGAAGGCATGCGGCGGGCGTGAACTGAAGCTGATGCTGCCGATGGTGACGGAGCTCGGCGAGATCGCCCAGGCGCGCGAAATCATCGATCGCGAAGTGCGGCATCTGTCGCGTTTTGCCCATCATCTGCCGACCAGCCTGAAGCTCGGGGCCATGCTGGAAGTGCCTTCGCTGCTGTTCCAGCTCGATGAGCTGATGAAGGCCGTCGATTTCGTCTCGGTCGGCTCGAACGATCTGTTCCAGTTCGTCATGGCGGTCGATCGCGGCAACACGCAGCTCGCCGACCGCTTCGATGTGCTGTCGACGCCGTTCCTGCGCGCGCTGAAGCAGATTGCCGACGCCGGGGTGCGCAATCAAACCCCGGTGACCTTGTGCGGCGAGCTGGCCGGCAAGCCGATCTCGGCGATGGCGCTGATCGGCCTTGGCTACCGATCGATCTCGATGTCGCCGGCCTCGATCGGTCCGGTCAAGGCGATGCTGACGGAACTGCCGCTGGCCGAGCTGGAAGCGTTCTTCGACGACAATCTCATGGCGCCGGCCCAGGGGTTGCCGATGCGGGCGCTGCTGCAGGCCTTTGCCGACGACCGCTCCATTCCGTTGTAAATTCACGTGAGGGCGGCCTGCAAATGTCGATTTTCTGCGCTTCCGGTGCTCATGTACCTAATTGTACATTCCGCTCCGGTTCTCGAAACTCGTCATTTCGGCTCGCCCTGACGTGAATCTTATCGAAGTTCCAGGATCATGATCAACCTGCCCCGCGACCGTATGGATCAAGTCGTCAAGCGTTTCGACATGCTCGAAGCGCAGATGTCGGCCGGGCCGGCGGCGGACGCCTATGTCAAGATGGCGTCGGAATATGCCGACATGCAGGAGATGGTGGCTAAGATCAGGGCGCTGCGCACCGCCGAGCATGAACAGGCCGACCTGCAAGCGATGCTCGCCGACAAAAGCACCGATGCCGAAATGCGGGCACTGGCCGAGGCCGATCTGCCGGAGGTCAAGGAACGCATCGAAGCGCTGCAGAAGGACATCCAGATCCTGCTTTTGCCCAAGGATGCCGCCGACGACAAGAATGCCATCCTCGAAATCCGCGCCGGCACCGGCGGCGACGAGGCGGCTCTCTTTGCCGGCGACCTGTTTCGCATGTACGAACGCTATGCCGCGGCACGCGGCTGGCGTTTCGAGACGGCGTCGGCCAGCGAGGGCGAGGTCGGCGGCTACAAGGAAATCATCGCCACGATTTCGGGCAAGGGGGTCTTTGCCCATCTGAAATTCGAGTCCGGCGTGCATCGTGTGCAGCGCGTGCCGGCGACCGAGGCCGGCGGGCGCATCCACACCTCGGCGGCGACGGTTGCCGTGCTGCCTGAAGCGGAAGAGGTCGACATCGACATCAGGGCCGAAGACATCCGCATCGATACGATGCGCGCCTCGGGTTCGGGCGGCCAGCACGTCAATACCACCGATTCGGCAGTGCGCATCACCCATCTGCCGACCGGCATCATGGTCGTACAGGCGGAGAAGTCGCAGCACCAGAACCGGGCCAAAGCCATGCAGATCCTGCGCGCCAGGCTTTACGACCTCGAGCGCAGCAAGGCTGACGAGGAACGCTCCGAATCGCGCAAATCGCAGGTCGGTTCGGGCGATCGCTCGGAGCGCATCCGCACCTATAATTTCCCGCAGGGCCGCGTCACCGACCATCGCATCAATCTGACGCTCTATAAGCTCGACCGGGTGATGATGGGCGAACTCGACGAGATCATCGACGCGCTGATCGCCGATCACCAGTCGAAGCTGCTCGCCGATATCGGCCTCGATGGCTGACAGTCTGCCCAGTAGGCCGGTGTGGCTTTGAATTCGAAATTCGTATCACGTTGGGGCAGCGCAATGACGAATTTCGGATTCAAAATCACACCAGCAGATTGCTGGTATCTAGGTGGTGGATTTGAGGTCCCTGGACGCTGATGCCAACAAATAGCAGGAACCTCAAATCCACCACACTAGGGCTGCTGCTGAAAGCGGCGCGGGCACGCCTTGCTGCGGCCGCAGTCGCCGATCCGGCGCTGGATGCGAGGCTGATCGTCGAACATTTTTCCGGTACGACCCGCACACAAGCCATCGCCGATCCCGAATGCGGTGTCGACGCCGGCGCGATTGCCGCGATCGATGCAGCCTTGAGGCGGCGGGTCGCCGGTGAGCCGGTGCATCGCATCCTCGGCCATCGCGAGTTCTATGGCTTGCGCCTGTCGCTGTCACCGGAAACGCTGGAGCCGCGACCGGACACCGAAACGCTGGTCGAAGCGGTGCTGCCCTTCGTGAAGGCGACAGCGGGACGGCAAGGCGAGTGCCGCATCCTTGATCTCGGCACCGGCACCGGCGCCATCGCGCTGGCGCTGCTCAGCGCCGTTCCGGCGGCGGTCGCCACCGGTGTCGATATTTCGCAAGGCGCGCTGGTGACCGCCATGCGCAATGCCGGGGAATTGGGGTTGGCCGATCGGTTCCAGGTGCTCAAATCCGACTGGTTCGAAAAAGTTTTTGGCCGATACCATGTAATTGCCGCCAACCCGCCCTATATAGCGTCCATAGACATCGAAAATCTGCAGGGCGAAGTCCGCGATTTCGATCCGCGCCAAGCCCTCGATGGCGGCGTGGACGGTCTGAGTCCCTACAGGATTATCGCCGCCGAGGCGGCAGGTTTTTTGGAAGCCGAGGGCAGGATTGCGGTCGAGATCGGCCACACCCAACGTAAAGAGGTCACGGGCATATTCTCCGCAGCCGGCTATATGCCGCCGGGGGTATTCCGCGACTTTGGCGGAAACGAGAGGGTTCTGATCTTTGAACTGACAAAGCCGTGATGCAGTGCAAAAAAAGCGCTTGGCAATGCCGGGGAATGCGGCTAGGGTCGCCTTAACCGGATGAGACGAAGCAGGCAGTGCTCTTAGCGATTCGGTTTCCTTGGAAATAGCTGCCTTCTTGCGCAAACGACGCCCAAGCTTCGTGCGGGAATCGTCCGGCAAGTGATGTAACCGGAACAGGATGACACGTGGCGCCAACGCAATCGATGCGGGCGAACGCCGGTGAAGAGACGAAACGGCTGGCTGCATGAGCGCCTCCGTTCGTGAAAAAGTTTTCGAAAATTTCAAAATGAAGAGAGTCGAATGAGGCCACAACAGCAGAACAGGCGCATGCGCGGTCGCAACAACAATGGCGGCGGCAACAACAATAACAACAACCGCAAGGGTCCAAATCCCCTGACGCGCAATTACGAGAGCAACGGTCCGGACGTGAAGATCCGCGGATCGGCTCAGCAGATTGCCGAAAAATACGCAACCCTTGCCCGTGACGCGCAAAGCTCCGGCGACCGGGTGATGGCGGAAAACTATCTCCAGCACGCCGAGCACTACAATCGCATCATCGCTGCCGCGCAGGCGCAGCTGCCGATCCAGAGCGCTCAGCAGAACCGCGACGATTTCGACGATGACGGCGACGAAGATCGCGACGAGTTCGACAATGCCGGCAACAGCAATGTCGGCGAGACTGCGGCTCCGGTGGTCAACCACGGTGCAGGCCCGCAGCCGGTCATCGACGGCACGCCGGCCGAATTGACGTTCAACCAGGAAAACGGCCGCGACAATCGTGATGCCAGTGGGCGTGATGCCAGTGGGCGTGATGCCAGTGGGCGTGATGCCAGTGGGCGCGATGCCGGCGGGCGTGACAACCGCCATCGCGACCGTCGCCCCAATGGCGGCTACGGCCAGAACGGCCAGCGCGGCGAATTTGGTGCGCGCGGCGAGCAGGGCGGACAGCGTGGCGATCAGAACCGGCGCAACGAGAGACCGGTTCAGAACGAAACCCCCGTGCAGGCGGAAGCTGTGTCTCCGAACGAGCCTGTTTCTGTGGCCGAACCCGCGCCGCAGTTCGAAAGCTTTTCGCCTGCGGCTCTGGCTGCCCAGGCCGAGATGAACGAAGCCGCCGCCGAAAGCGGCGCTGCCCGCCGCCCCAGGCGTCCGCGCCGTCCGCGCGTCAATGCTGATCAGGTGGCTGATCAGGTGGATGGCGGTAACGACAATGCTGGCGGCGATAACGTGAATGCTGCTCCGGCGGAAGACGCCGGTGGCGAGCCCACCATCGTCGACGTCAACAACTGATCGAGCAAGGCCCAGGCATTCCTGGACGGCGGAGAGGAATCTCCGCCGTTTTTGTATGTGCGCGCCCCGGGAAATATTATGAGGCCGCCGTTATCGGGACGTCTTGAGGGTCCGTGGATTGCGCCCCATATCTCGCGTGAACAGGACCCGGCTCGAACGGGCGGGTCCGTCACCGCAATCTGATCCGGTGCCGCAAAGCGGGCCGGTGACGGAAGGAGACAGATATGAACCTTGAAAAGTATTCCGAGCGCGTGCGCGGCTTCATCCAGTCGGCGCAGACCCTGGCGCTCTCGCGCAACCACCAGCAATTCACCCCCGAACATATATTG
This sequence comes from Mesorhizobium sp. WSM4810, assembly GCF_055811235.1. Lineage (NCBI taxonomy): Bacteria > Pseudomonadati > Pseudomonadota > Alphaproteobacteria > Hyphomicrobiales > Phyllobacteriaceae > Mesorhizobium > Mesorhizobium sp. WSM4810. The sequence continues at coordinate 19,927 of NZ_JBVVQV010000049.1, forward strand.
AAAGTGCTCGTCGACGACGACGAGGGCCTGGCAGCGTCGTTGATCGAGCGCGCCGGCGGCAGCGTCCGCGACGTCAAGCTGGGCGTCGAGACGGCACTTGAGGCGATGCCCAAGGTGGAAGGCGGCAACGGCCAGCTCTATCTGGCGCAACCGCTGGCCAAGGTGTTCTCGACCGCCGAGGAACTGGCAAAGAAGGCCGGCGACAGCTTCGTGACGGTCGAGCGGCTGCTGACGGCGCTGGCGGTCGAGAAATCCGCCAAGACCGCCGACATCCTGACGAAGGCCGGCGTGACGCCACAGGCGCTGAACCAGGTGATCAACGACGTCCGCAAGGGTCGCACGGCCGATTCGGCGAGCGCCGAGCAGGGCTATGATGCGCTTAAGAAGTACGCGCGCGATCTCACCGCCGACGGTCGCGCCGGCAAGCTCGACCCGGTCATCGGCCGCGACGACGAGATCCGCCGCACCATCCAGGTGCTGTCGCGCCGCACCAAGAACAATCCGGTGCTGATCGGTGAACCCGGCGTCGGCAAGACGGCGATCGCCGAAGGGCTGGCGTTGCGGATCGTCAATGGCGACGTGCCGGAATCGCTCAAGGACAAGCAGTTGATGGCGCTCGATATGGGATCGCTGATCGCCGGCGCCAAATATCGCGGCGAATTCGAGGAGCGGCTGAAGGCGGTTCTTTCGGAAGTCACCGCTGCGGCCGGCGGCATCATCCTGTTCATCGATGAGATGCACACGCTGGTCGGCGCCGGCAAGGCGGATGGCGCCATGGATGCGTCGAACCTGTTGAAACCGGCGTTGGCACGCGGCGAACTCCACTGCGTCGGGGCCACGACGCTCGACGAATACCGCAAGCATGTCGAGAAGGATGCCGCCCTTGCCCGCCGCTTCCAGCCGGTGTTCGTCAATGAGCCGACGGTGGAAGACACGGTCTCCATCCTGCGCGGCCTGAAGGAGAAATACGAGCAGCACCACAAGGTGCGCATTTCGGATTCGGCGCTGGTCGCGGCAGCGTCGCTGTCCAACCGCTACATCGCCGACCGCTTCCTTCCGGACAAGGCGATCGACCTTGTCGACGAGGCCGCGTCGCGGCTGCGGATGCAGGTCGATTCGAAGCCCGAAGCGCTGGACGAGATCGACCGCCGCATCATGCAGCTCAAGATCGAGCGTGAGGCGCTGAAGGTCGAGAAGGACGACGCGTCGAAGGACCGGCTCGCCCGGCTCGAAAAGGATCTTTCCGCCCTGGAAGAGGAATCGACCGAACTGACCTCGAAGTGGCAGGCCGAGAAGCAGAAGCTCGGGCTCGCAGCCGACCTGAAGAAACAGCTCGACGAGGCGCGCAACGAGCTCGCCATCGCCCAGCGCAAAGGTGAATTCCAGCGCGCCGGCGAGCTTGCCTATGGCAAGATTCCGGAGCTCGAAAAGAAGCTGACACAGGCCGAGGCGCAAGACGGCAAGGTCGGCATGGTCGAAGAGGTGGTCACCCCCGATCACGTCGCCCACATCGTGTCGCGCTGGACCGGCATTCCGGTCGACAAGATGCTGCAAGGCGAGCGTGACAAGCTGCTGCGCATGGAAGACGAAATCGGCAAGCGTGTCGTCGGCCAGGGCGAGGCGGTGCAGGCTGTGTCGAAAGCCGTTCGCCGTGCCCGCGCCGGCCTGCAGGATCCGAACCGGCCGATCGGTTCGTTCATGTTCCTCGGACCGACGGGCGTCGGCAAGACCGAACTGACCAAGGCGCTTGCCAGCTTCCTGTTCGACGACGAGAGCGCCATGGTGCGCATCGACATGTCGGAGTTCATGGAGAAGCACTCGGTCGCCCGGCTGATCGGCGCGCCTCCCGGCTATGTCGGCTATGAGGAGGGCGGCGCGCTGACTGAAGCGGTGCGGCGCCGCCCCTACCAGGTCGTGCTGTTCGACGAGATCGAGAAAGCGCATCCGGACGTGTTCAACGTGCTGCTGCAGGTGCTCGATGACGGCCGCCTGACCGACGGTCAGGGCCGCACGGTCGATTTCCGCAACACGCTGATCATCATGACGTCGAACCTCGGCGCCGAATATCTGGTCAGTCTCGGCGAGAACCAGGACGTCGATGTCGTCCGCGACGAGGTGATGGGAGTCGTCAGGGCGTCGTTCCGGCCGGAGTTCCTCAACCGCGTCGACGAGGTGATCCTGTTCCACCGGCTGCGCCGCCAGGATATGGGCCGCATCGTCGAGATCCAGCTCAAGCGGCTGGAAAGTCTGCTCGTCGATCGCAAGATCACGCTTTCGCTGGATCAGGAGGCGATCGACTGGCTGGCCGCCAAGGGCTACGATCCGGCCTATGGCGCGCGACCGTTGAAGCGGGTGATGCAGAAGGAACTGCAGGATCCGCTGGCGGAGAAGATCCTGCTCGGCGACATCCTCGACAGTTCGACCGTCAAGGTCACCGCTGGTTCCGACCGGTTGAACTTCCGGTCGAAGCCGACGATCGTAGCGACCGAGGCGGCGGCCTGATTTTCGAGGCCGCCGCATAATCAAAAAATTAAACGGGGGCGCAGATGACGTTGGACGACTACAACAGCTTCTGCGCCTCGCTGCCGTCGGCGACCCATGTCGTCCAGTGGGGCGGTGCTCATGTCTGGAAAGTCGGAGCCAAGGTCTTTGCGATCGGCGGTTGGAGCGATGGCAAGGAGCCGTTCGTCACCTTCAAATGCTCCGACATCGCTTATGACATCTTGAAGGAACAGCCGGGCCTTCGGCCCGCGCCCTATCTTGCCTCACGCGGCATGAAATGGATCCAGCGCCAGACAAGCCAAAGCATGGACGATGACGCGCTAAAAGACTATCTGCGCGAAAGCCACCGCCTTGTCGTGCTCAAGCTGACGAAGCAGGCGCGCAAGGAATTGGGATTCGCCGCCAGCTAGTGTTCTTGCTCCAGGCCGCCAGAAATCCGCCATCTTCATGCCCGGTTCATGTTGGAACCTTATGGTTGGCAACTGATTTGCTGGCGAAGGGTTCGCCTGCCGCAAAGGCCCGAAAATCGAATTGGATTTCGGAAAGCATGATGCGGAGTTTTTTAAGTGTTAGAGCGTCCCTGCGCGTCCGAAGGGACGCGCGGCGCTCTAAAGAGACAACGCCGGGCGGCGGCAATTACGGACCGGAGAATTTGGCCAGCATGTTCCGCACGATCTTCACCCTTTCGGCGTTCGCCGCCGGGCTGCTTTCTTCGAGTGTAATGGCCGCGCCGACGCAGGACATCGCGCCGCGATCTGCCCGCGCCGCGGATGCCCGAGCCGCGGATAGCCATGCTGTGCTGGTCGCCCAGAACGGCGATTTCGACGTCTACTACGACGCCAGAGGAAACCGCGTCATCGTCGATACGGAAACCGGCAAGGTGCTCGCCATCCAGCCGCCGCAGACCAGGTTCGATCGCCGCGCACTCCGCCGCGAGGGCTTGCGCAATCTCGGACCGGTCGAGGACGACCGCTATTATCTCGACGATCCGGAGGACACGGCGCGCTTGCGCCGCAGGCAATTGGAAGAGGAGGGCCTGATCGTCGTACCGCCGGTCGAGGAATATGATCCCTACGGCGATCCGGTAGACGCTTTTCCCGAAGCACCGCTGGATGGCGGCAACTATGGCAACAATTATCCGGAAGCGCCGCAGCCGGTAAGGCCGCGCACCGTCAAGCGCCAGCCGCTCAACGAGGCTGCGATCGAACCGGTCGAACCGACGGCGCCGGGGGACCAGGCGGCACTGCCGCCAAAGATCGACGGGAAGATTGTCGTCGATCCGTCGCTTTCACTCGGTGCACGCCAGGAGGTCGCGGCGCTGCAAGTGCTGCTCGACCGCGCCGGCGCTTCGCCCGGCGTCGTCGACGGACGCTTCGGCTCGAATGTCGACAAGGCGCTCGCCGCCTACAACGAGATCACCGGCAGCAATCTGCGGTCGACCGATGTGGTCGGCATCCAGGCGGCGCTTGAGCAATCCGGCGGCGATGCCTTCGCCTCCTACAGCATCACGCCCGAGGATGCGGCCGGCCCCTATGTCGCCTCGGTGCCGGAAGACTACGGCCAGAAGGCGCAACTCGAACGGCTGAGCTATACCTCAGTCACCGAAGCGCTGGCCGAGCGGTTCCACATGGACGAGAACTATCTGAAGGCGCTCAATCCGGAAGCCAATTTCAACCGTCCCGGCACGATCATCAAGGTCGCCAATTTCGGCAGGCTGGTGGCCACGCCGGTGGCACGCATCATCGCCGACAAGGGCAAAAAGCAGGCCCGCGCCTATGACGCGTCGGGCAAGCTGATCGCGGCCTATCCAGCCACCATCGGCTCGGCTGACACGCCTTCACCCACCGGTACGCATGCGGTGTCGCGGGTCGCTCTCGACCCGAACTACACCTACAATCCGAACATCAATTTCAAGCAGGGCGAAAACAACAAGATCCTGACCATCCCGCCGGGCCCGAACGGCCCCGTCGGCTCGGTCTGGATTGCGCTGGACAAGCCGACCTACGGCATTCACGGCACACCCGACCCCTCCAAGATCGGCAAGACCGAAAGTCATGGCTGCGTGCGGCTGACCAATTGGGACGCGCGCGAACTGGCAAAAATCGTGTCGCCGGGCGTCACGGTGGAATTCATCGACTGAGCCCTATCCCAAATCATCGCGCAGTCCTGGGTCAACCCGGGAGCAGGCTCTTTGGGCGACGTGATCCTGTTCTGGTTTCAACGACAGCAACCCTCTGGCCGGTTGTTGCCGGCGGATAGGAGGTCTAAGCAGGCTTCATGCGTTCTCCAAGCGAAGTGGGCGCCGAAGCCGTCCCCCTGGTCAGGCCGCTGCCGGCCGATACGTTCTGCCCGCAATCGCGCCGCAGGTTCGTGCTGATCGCGGCGATCCTGGCTTCCGCGCTCGGCTTCATCGACGGCTCGATCCTGGCCATCGCCACGCCGGCGATCCGCGTCGATCTTGGCGCCAGTTTCGCCGAGGCACAGTGGATTTCAAACGCCTATGCGCTGACGCTTTCGGCACTCATCCTTGTTGGCGGCGCCGCCGGCGACCGTTTTGGCCTGCGGCATGCTTTCGTGGCAGGCATCGCGCTGTTCATTGCCGCCTCGCTTGCCTGCGCGGTGGCGCCGAATCCACCAATGCTCATTGCGTTTCGCGCCATTCAGGGCATCGGTGCTGCCATCATGGTGCCAGGCAGCCTCGCCATTATCGCCAAGGCCTATCCGAAGAAGGAGCGCGGCAGGGCGATCGGCATCTGGGCGGCAGCCTCAGCGCTGACGACGGCGCTTGGCCCGGTGCTGGGCGGCGTTGTCTTGTCGGCCTTCGGCGACGGCATCTGGCGGGTGATCTTCGCGGTCAATCTGCCGCTTGGTCTTGTCTCGATCTATCTTCTGCTCGCCAAGGTCCCGGCCGACGCACCGACCGAAAAGCGCAGCCTCGATCTCGGCGGGGCTGCACTCGCCACCTTGGCGTTCGGAGCGCTTGCCTACGGCTTGACTTCGATGAGCGCAGAGGGCGAGGGGCAAATGTCCGGCCCGAGCATTGCCGCCGGCGCGGTGCTGCTCATCGTGTTCATTGTCTTCGAGCGCCGCCAGCGCGAACCGATGATCGATCTCTCGCTGTTTCGGGTCGGCGCCTTCGCCGGCGCCAATGTGGCGACCTTCTTCCTCTATTTCGCACTGTCGGCCAACCTGTTCTATCTGCCGATGCTGCTCATCGCCGGATGGGGGGTGAGCGCCGCCGAGGTCGGCTTCATCTTCCTGCCGCTGTCGGTCTTGATCGCGCTGTTGTCGGGGCCGGTCGGCCAGTGGTCCGACCGGATCGGTCCGCGTTTTCCGATCGCCAGCGGCAGTCTCGTCGTCGCTGTCGCCTTTGCCGGGCTTGCCTTGCTGGCCTATGCCGGCATCCACAGTTTTTGGTGGGGCGTGTTTCCGCTGATGGCGCTGATGGGGCTCGGCATGGCGCTGGTGGTGTCGCCGCTGTCGACGGCGGTGATGACGGCGGTCGAGGACAAGGATACCGGTGCTGCCTCGGGAATCAACAATGCCGTCTCGCGCATTGGCGGCCTGATCGCAGTGGCGGCGATGGGGTCACTGGCGGCCTGGGTCTATGCAGCCGTGCTGAACAGCGGTGCCGCATCCGGCATTCCGGGTTTCGGCGAACCGGCGCCGGATGTCGATGCAGCAAGGCTTGCCGCCAGCGACGCAGCGTTCGCAGCAGTCGCCTTGGTGACCGCGCTGCTTTGCCTGCTCTCGGCGATCGTGGCGTGGACAACTGTTTCCGGCGAGCGACTGCCATGGCCGCGTGGATCCGAGGCTCCGCAGCGCTGAGCAGCCAGGCCCAACTCGGCTCAGCCTTCGATCTTGGCGCTCGCGACCTTCAGCGAATCATTGTCTTCCTGCTTGAGCAGATCATCGATGCGCCCGCGCTCGCGCTTGAAGGCAACGAGGTCGTCGCCCTTCAGCACCTTGCCGACCGGCAGGCGAACGCGCATCGGGTCGACCTTGGTGCCGTTGACGATCAGCTCGTAGTGGAGATGCGGACCGGTGGCGAGGCCGGTCTGGCCGAGAAAGCCGATGGTCTGGCCTTGGCGGACGCGCACGCCCGGCGCGATGCCTTTGGCAAATGCGCTCTGGTGATTGTAGGAGGTCTCGTAGCCATTCGCGTGACGGAGGATGATCTGTTTGCCATAGCCGCCGGCCCAGCCGGCCTTCTCGACGACACCGTTGCCGGCGGCGATGATCGGCGTGCCGATGGCGGCTGACCAATCGACGCCGGTATGCAAGCGCACATAGCCGAGGATCGGATGCCTGCGGGCACCGAAGCCGGAGCGGAATTTTCCTGCGGGCAGGGGATTGCGCAGCAGGAATTGCTGGGCGCTGCGGCCGTCCTCGTCGAAATAGTCGGTGCTGCCGTCCTGCATCTGGAACCGGTAGAAATTACGCGTCGTGCCGCCGAAGCTCGCCGAGACATAGAGCAGCTCGGATTCGTCGGATGCCCGGTCGTCGCCATCCGGCTGCGAGAACAGCACCTCGATGCGGTCCGACGGATTGAGCCGCGACTGGAAATCGACGCCGGACGCCAGGAGCTTGATCAGCCGCTTGGTCATCGCCTTGGACATGCCGTAGGAGTAGGCGGCGCGGTAGATGCCGTCATAGACGTTCGGCAGATTGCCGCGCACCACCACCGGCGGCGAATCATCGAACGCGGTCAGCAATTCGGGATTGGGCTCCGGCTCCTGCGCCGGCACATATTGGCCGTGATCATCGAGCGCGATGGTGACGATATGCTGGGCCCTGTCGTAGATGCCGGTGCGAACGACCTTGGCGGCGTCGCCATGGATCTCGAGGCCGACCCGCAGCACGGTTCCCGCCTTGAGCGCTGTCGCATTCAGCAATTTGGCGATCGCCTCGGCCATACCGGTGGCGTCCTCGCCGGTATAGCCCGAATCGGCGAAAGCCTCGACGATGTTGCGGTCCCTGGTGAAGGGGATGATCTCCTCGGCGAAGGCCGGCGCCTGATCGTCGGGGGCAGCACGCGGCGACACCGAGACGTTTTCCGGAACGATCCTGACGTCGTAGGAGCCGGCCATGCTCTCGGCGAATGCATCGCCGAATCGCTGCGGGTCGACATAATGCAGCGAGGCGACCTGCACGGCGCCGTCGCTCAGACCCGTGCCGGCCTCGCGCACCACCTTTTCCACCTCGTCGGCGGACAAGTCACTCTTTTCGTCGAACGCTGCCGTCTCGATTGGGAAATCGACCGTTTTCAGGCTCAACTCGCTTTCGACCTTGGCGCCATAGATCTGGCCTGCGGCGGCGGTCGCCGGCTGACCGGCATTGCCGTCGCGGTCGTCGCCAAACACCTGCATCGGATTGAAAGGCGGATAGGCGCGGCTGGTCGTGTGCCCGGCGGCAAGCGCCATCTTGATCTGCACGAAAGGCATGGTGTGGATGACATCGCGGTCGCCGACCTTGGTCACCATCGGCACTTCCATGCGCCGGCGGTCCTTGGCCTTGGCGATCTGGCGCGGCGCCACCAGCCTGGTGGTCTTGGCGATCTCGCCTGAATCGTCGCCTCTCGCAAGGCTGATCAGTTCGGCGATTTCGGGCGGCGTCGCCAATTGCTGACGGCCGTCGAGGGCTGCGAACAGCGCCACACCCATCAGCACGCTCGACGTCACGCCGGTAAGAAAAGTGCCCGACAGCCAGCGCGCCGAAACCTCGCGCCGGTCGGGCGGGCCACTGCGACCGTCCGCAATCAGCGGCGGCTCGTTGCCGAGTTCGGCTATGACATTTTCCGTATCTGGCATCCAGAAAGGCTGCTTCTTCCCCGGGCGGGACGGCTTGTCGCTTTTGTTGTGGCCATGACATTTGCCTGTCACGGCGGGCGAAGTCAACGAAGCGGCTGGCTTCGGCCGAGATCCCCAGTCATACTTCTCTCTTAGTGGCTCTCTTAGTGGCTCTCTTAGTGGCTCTCTTAGTGGCTCTCTTAGTGGCTCTCTTACAGTCTCTTGTAAGGCGCCGCGCCAGTGGTGCTGCGCCAGCTTCGTTGACGTCGGTGTCAAACCGCAATGCGGCGGCAATAGGGCTCCGTGGCGGTGTTCGGCTTTGTTATTCCCATGCCGCCGCGGAAGTCGGCTACCGAAAATCGGCGCCGCAATCTTTCGTCGCAAAAAATTCAAAAAAGACCGAAATGGTTGTTGACACTTTGGATGGGCGCCGACTATATACGCCTCACCAACGAGGGCGGCGCGCCGCTGGCGACGAAGAAGT
>NZ_JBVVQV010000050.1:0-24889 GCF_055811235.1 Mesorhizobium sp. WSM4810
GTTACCTGCCTGCAAGTCCGCTATCCACTTTATTGCAGCCCCTCCGACGAATCGACACGAAGGTCCGGAGAGGGTCAGACCGCGCCAGCGGGCCTCGCAAGTTAAACGTCCGCTAACGCTCTCCCTGTGCCGCAAGCGGACTTACCGCTTTCGGCCCAGATGCGGCGGGATTGCGGGCACACAGGCACATCACGTTGTTGATCAGCATAACCCAAGCCATCGCATCCTTGTGCGTGTTCACAATGCTTCCTCCATCTCCAGAGCCAACCCGAATTGCCGCGCCTGATCCTTGGCGGCTTGGGCGAAACGGCCCTTGTCGTCACGCGGCTGCGCGGGCCGATGCACAAGATGCGCGGCGGAGGTCTGCGCGGGATGGGCGGGGTGCTCCCTTTTCAGGCGAATCAAGTCACTGAAACCCACGATTTACCTCCGTAGCGGCGGTTTTCATAAGCTACCTGCCGTTCGCGTTCCGCCAGCTCGGTCTCGTTTTCCGGGACGCTGAAGCCGGGTAGAACCAGTCGGTGCCATGGCCGTGTCGCTGCCCATAGCCGCGGTCTTCCAGTTTTTGCGTAAACGCCTTTTCGAGCCGAGGTTTCGTTGTTGCGCTCGCCCAGCTTTTCCGCGGTGCGTAGGCGCATTTGGTCGGCACTTCGCCGCCTTTGCGCGCAGCATTCGGCCAGCCATTGGCCGATGGCGTCTTCGGCCTTGAGATAGGCGGTGGTGGCGTCGCGCACGCATTGCGGCGGCAGAGGGCCGTGCTGGTGCCAGGCGCGGCAGCCGGTATCCACGCCAGGATTTGCGGCCATTCGGCTTTCAGCTCTCAATTCGCGAGGCCCGGAACAACGGGCAGGCCCGGGTGTAACCGGGCGAAGCCTCCTTCGAAAATGAAGCTCACCTCGTTGCAGAGGGCCTAATATGGAGATCCATTTCAATCATACGATTCTGCCGGCTCGCGACAGCAAGGCCTCGGCAGATTTCCTGGCCGACATGCTGGGGCTGCCGGCGCCGCGGCGCTGGGGGCCGTTCCAATGGTCACGACCGACAACGACGCCAATCTCGACTATATGGATACCGAGGAGAAGGTCGTGCGCCAGCATTACGCCTTTCTGGTCGACGACGCCGAATTCGAACAGATATTCAACCGCATCCGCGAACGGAACTTGCCTTACTGGGCTGACCCCGGCCAACGAAAGCCGGGGGGAGACCAACGACCACGACGGTGGGCGCGGTCTCTACTTTGAAGACCCGAACGGGCATCTGCTCGAAATCATCACGCGTCCGTACGGCAGCGGCGGCTGGAATCCGTGAGCGTCGCGCCAAGGGAGCCTGCCCGATGGCAATCACCGCCGTCGAACCCTCCCAATCTGAGGAATCGGTGTGTCACTCCTGGCGCGACTGAGCCGTTGGCGAACCGGGCAATAGACCCGTTCCGGCCGTTCAGAGCCGAGCGCCCTTTACAAACCGGCTAGCTGATTGATCTTCGCTGCCATGATGAAATCGTTCTCGTGCAGGCCCCTGATCTTATGGGTCTGCAGCGAGATTTCCGCGTAGCCCCAGCCGAAGCAGATGTCCGGATGGTGCCCCTCCTCTTCCGCCAACCGGCCGACCTCGTCGATGAAGGTGAGTGCTTCCCGGAAGTCCGCGAACTTAAATTTGCGGCGTATCAGGTGTCCCGCCTCCAGAAGATCCCAGCCGGGCGTCTGGGAAAGATATCCGCCGGCTTCCTTCTCGGTCAGCGGCGGTATGCCGCCACGGCAGGGCGTACAGGTTTTCTGGGCAATGCTCTCTGCCATGACGATCTCCCTTATTGCACATCGGGGTTCCAGGTGCAGCGACCACTGTTTACCGCACCCGATATTTGCTCGCATAGTGCTTGCGGAGAAACTTGCGAATCTGCTCGGCAAGGCGCTTGTTGTCGGTCTCCCTCGGCCGATCGCTGTGCTTTTGTGGACTCAGTCGATCGGTGCCCCGGCTCTGTTTCGGGTGATTGTGCATCTCAAATCACCTGCGGCAACGGGGCCGCCTTCCGTTCAAGAGACGATCTCGACCGGGGGCCGCCGATCGTGAGCCCGAACCGAGGACGCTCTCTGGCCACCAGCGCCGGCGACTTGTCTGTATCGCCCGGTCACTCCAGCCAGCGGATCTCGATACCCATCGGTCGCTTCATCGACGGCGTTGCGAAAATCCATTCCCACATGACCATTATGGCGCAGGTATTGTGAACGGCAAGCTCAAACCCGAACAGAACCGGTTTGCGCCGCCGATTCTAGCCGCCGGATTGGGTCAGTAAACGGCGAACTCGCGCCAGGAGCGGTCTTTCATGGTCCAGCCAATGAGTGTCCGCATCACCCTTGCAGGTGGCGCGGCGGCTTGCCGGTCCAGCGGCACACCGCGCGGTAAATCACTGGAAATCGAAGGGACGCTTTGCGTTTCGCCGCCTATACGGCCTGATCGCGAAATTGGCATAGCTGGAGCAAGCTTTTACGTGTAGAATTTCTAGGGCGTTGAGGGGACTAGACGCTGCAATCTTCCCCAGCGCCTCTCGCGCGCTGCCTGGCAAAGGGAGGAAGTCGCAATGAGATCAATCGCCAAGGAGTTTTTGCTTGCAGCGGCGGTAGTGATTGGTGTCACGCTCGCGGCGGGCGCGCAGCAGAAGAGCCTTTATGAGCGCCTAGGCGGACAGCCGGCGATTACCGCAGTCGTGGACAGGTTCGTCGCTAATCTCGCCGCTGACAAGCGCATCAACACCTTTTTCGCCAACTCCGATATTCCGGCCTTCAAGAGCAAGCTGGTCGATCAAGTCTGTCAGGCCTCGGGCGGACCCTGCACTTACACCGGCAAGGACATGAAAGCCGCTCACCAAGGCTTGGGGATTACGGAGGCGGACTTTAACGCCCTGGTTGAAGACCTCACCGCGGCGCTCGATCACTTCAAGGTGCCAAAGCAGGAAAAAGACGAGTTGCTCGGTCTTTTGGCTCCGATGAAAAGCGACATTGTCGAGGGGTAGGACTTATCCGCTACACGCTGCCGGATGGGTCAGGTCTTCCCGTACGACGCCTTCGATGGAAGGGTCCGCAAGGGGTCGACTCCGGTGGTTACGCGAAAGTCTGCTTTGGCAGCGCATCGCGAACGTCGGGAAACTGGTGTGCTCGCGTCATACATTTTTCTGCTGGCAATGCTCCACCAATCACGACGTTCCGAGACGAGGGCTTGAAGAGCAGCAGAGGGTCAGGTCACGACAATACTGACACCGGACTGAATGTCCGCTCTTGAAGATCGGCAGCTGGAAGCTGCCAGTCCGCTGTCGGCCCTAATGCGGCACATTTGGTTCTCGGCTCGGAAGGGTCGCTCTTGGCACAACTGAGCCCATGACGAACAGCGGATCCCGCATGTGAGCGAAGTCGTTCTGACGTTGTTGGACGTTTGTTCGCCCAAAGTCGCATAAAAGTGCAGTCTGGAACTGGCCTCTCGCGAGGGCCATCGACCGATCGCATCAGGTCGTATCTAAGGCATAAGAAAAACCGGCAGTTTGCCCAATCCTTGCTGCGACTGCGCTGAGTCAAGCTCTAATCGGGCGCGTTGCCCGACCGTTGTGCGGGAGGGACTCTATGGCCCAGCAGGAGCAGGTGCAGTTGGAGGGCAGCGCCGCGGACTTAACGAGCGCTACTGTTATGACAGCAGGAACGAAGAAGCAGTCCTCATGGGCCGATGCATGCTATGCACGCCCAGCATGGTGCGGACATAGGCGAACTCCGGCGAAGAGTTTGACAGCGGAGATCAGCGCAAGATGTCCGACAGGCTCTCGGGCTTCTTCTCGCCAAGCGACAGATCAAGGCCCGACAGAAGGTCGATGAGATGACTTCGCATCAGGTCGGACGCGTTTTTTGCGTCGTGCTTTTCGATTGCATCGACGAGGGCGCGATGGGCGTGGCTTTCGCAGGTGGTGTCGCGGCGGTGCCAGTAGAGCGCGATGATCAGCGACGACCGCGACAACAGGTCTTTGACGAAGCCGGTCAGGATCGAATGGCCGGCGATTTCGGCGATGCCGACATGGAATTTTGCCGACAGCATTATGGCGTCGCTGTCGCGGCCGGCATGCAGGGCCTCGTGCTCTTTTTCGAGATGAAGCCGCAGTTGCGCGATCTCGGCCGGCTTTGCCACGTCGGCGGCAAGCGCCGCTACCTTGGGCTCGATCAGCGCCCGCGCTTCGAACACCTCGCGCGCTTCCTGCTTGGTCGGCTGGGCGACGAACGCGCCGCGGTTCGGCTCGAGCCGGGCCAAGCGGTCATGCGACAGCGCCTGCAGCGCCGCGCGTATCACCGCGCGGCTCACCGAATAGATCGAGGCGAGTTCGTCCTCGGGTAGTTTTGTGCCCGGTGCGAGGCGGTGGCTGACGATGGCATCGCGCAGGCCGGCATAGACCGGAAACCAGCGCATCGCCGGCTTGTCGTCCCGTGTCTTTGGTCGAAGCAGGTCCATCGTCTCATTGTCCCGGCGGCCGGATCGCATAGCGGCGCGAACACCGCGTTTCAGGCCGGACATCGAACATCCTGTGCGGGAATGTCAACAAATTTGCACGCATCAGGGTGCACGGCCGGAGGGCGAGAAGGGCGCAAAGATTCCGGCGAAGGATTTTTCGAGTGGAAGCTGGTAGCCGCCGCGCTTCGAGGTCGACAGGCCAAGGCCGACGAGGCTCTCGCAGAGTTTTACCGCGCAGGCGACGCCGTCGAGCACGGGAAGGCCATGTTCGCGGCTGAGCGCGGCGGCGAGGTCGGCCATGCCGGCGCATCCCAGCACAATCGCTTCGGCCCGGTCGTCGCGGATGGCGCGCTCGATCTCCTCCGAAATTCGATGGCGGGCGTTGGAGCCGGGCGCTTCGAGCTCCAGAACGGGAACGTCGCTTGCCCGCACCCTGGCGCAGCGGCTGGCGAGGCCGTAGCGCACCAGATTGTGCTCAATCGCCGGCACCGAACGCGACAGCGTCGTCACCACGCTGAACTTGCCGGCAATCAGGCTCGCCATGTGAAACGCCGCTTCGCCGATGCCGACCACCGGCATCTCGCCAACGCAGCGTACTGCGTCGAGGCCGGTGTCGTCGAAGCAGGCGATGACGCAGGCGCTCGCCGCCGGATGTCTCTGGATCTCGCCGATCATTCCCGGGATGGCGAAGACCTCGTCGAAATAGCCTTCGACGCTCGGCGGCCCGTCCTTCGGATTGACGGCGATGATCTTGGTGCCGGCCGAAGCCGCGCCGCGCGCCGCCTCGCCGATCTTTTCGGTCATGGACGCGGTGGTGTTGGGATTGACGACGAGTATGTCCATTTGCGCTTTCATATTTCGCCGCCGAGATAGAGTTTCTTGACCCGGTCGTCGCCAAGCAGCTCAGCCGAATGTCCGGCCAGCGCGATCTTTCCGGTCGTCAGCGCGTAGGCGCGCTGCGAGATGCGCAGCGCCATGCGCGAATTCTGCTCGACCAAGAGAACGCTGACCTTTTCGTCGCGATTGATCGCCACGATGGAGCGGGCGATGTCCTGGACGACCTTCGGCGCGACGCCGAGCGAGGGTTCATCGAGCAGCAGAAGCTTCGGTTTGGCCATCAGCGCCCGCCCGATCACCAGCATCTGCTGTTCGCCGCCGCTCATCGTGCCCGCCGTCTGGGAATAGCGTTCCTTCAGGCGCGGAAAGCGCCCGAGCACCATGTCCAGCGTCCTGGCGATTTCGGCCTTGTCGGTGCGGGTGAAGGCACCCATCATCAGATTGTCGCGCACCGTCATGTAGGAAAAGACGCGCCGACCCTCCGGCACCATGGCGATGCCCATCCTGACCAGCTCGTCCGGGCGCGTTCCGTCGATGCGGTGGCCCCGGAAATGAATCTCGCCGCTGCGGACTTTCTTCAGGCCGGTGATGGCGCGCAGGATCGAGGATTTGCCCGCGCCGTTCGCGCCGATCAGCGCGACGGTCTCGCCCTCGTTGACGTTGAGCGACACGCCCTTCAATGCATAGACATGGTCGTAGTAGAGTTCGACGTCGGAGACTTTCAGCAGTTCGCTCATGGCTAAAATCCGATCGTCTCATCTTCGGCGCCGAGATAGGCCTCGATGACCTTTTCGTTCTCCTGGATTTCCTTCGGCGTTCCCTCGGCGATTTTCACACCGAAGTTCAGGACGACGATGCGGTCGGAAATGTTCATGACGGCGGGCATATCGTGCTCGACCAGCAGGACAGTCACGCCGCGCTTCCGCACGCCGCGCACCATCTCCACCGCGCGCACGGTTTCGTCATGGTTCATGCCGGCGAAGGGCTCGTCGAGCAGAACAACGGTCGGGTTGGTGGCGAGCCCGATGGCAATCCCGAGCGCGCGCAGATGGCCGTGCGGCAGCGTGCTGGCGATCTCATGCCGTTGCGCGCCGAGATCGAGGAAGTCGATGATCTCGTCGGCCGAGCGGCCGAATTCATCCTCGTCGCGCCGTGCGGTATTCGTGCCGAGATAGAAGCCGGCAAGGCTGGCATTGGAACGCAGGTGATGCGCGATGATGACATTGTCGCGCACCGTCATGCCCTTGAAGATCGTCGTCTCCTGGAACGTGCGCACCACGCCCTTCCGGGCGACGATATGCGGCGCCAGGCCTGAAATCCGCTCTCCCCGGAACAGCACTTCGCCCGAGGTCGGATTGAGGAAAGAGGAAATCAGCTTGAACAGCGTCGACTTGCCGGCGCCGTTGGGGCCGATGACGGAGAGGATTTCGCGTTCGCGGACCGCGAAGGAAACATTGTTGACCGCGACCAGCCCGCCGAAGCGTTTGGTCACGGCCTTGATCTGGAGAAGCTCAGTCATGGTCCTAGCCCTGCTTCTTGCCGAACAGCCTGAGGCTGAGCAGGCCATTGGGAAGGAACAGCATCAGCGCGATCAGCACCGAAGAGAAGATCAGCAACTGGAACTCGCCGGTCTCGAACAGGAAATCCCAGCCGAAATAGAGCACGAAGGTGCCGATCATCGGCCCGAAGACGTGGCCGAGCCCGCCGAGGAAGCAGTTCAGCATGAAGTTCACCGAGTCGGTGACGGTGAAGCTCGACGGATAGATCGACTGCGAGATGGCGACGAACATCGCACCGCCGAGACCGCCGAGGAATGAGGAGATGGCGTAGGCGATAACGCGCAGATAGGCGATGTTGACGCCGATCGAGGAGGCCAGTTCCTCGTTCTGCTGCAACGACTGGCAGAGTTTGCCGATGCGCGAATGGACTAGGCGGTAGAGCGCCGCAAAGCACAGCACCATCAGCACAACCGACACCAGATAGAAGGCGGGACGCGGATTGGCGAGCGTCGCGAAATCTGGAAGGATGGTCAGCCCGAAGATCGAGATGCCGCCGGGGAGCGGAATGCTGACCATGCCCTTGGCGCCGTTGGTGATCGGCAGCGCCAGCGCCAGCAGCCGCGCCACTTCGGTCAAAACCAGCGTGACCATGGCGAAATAGACGCCGCGAAGCCTGAGGATGGGCAGTCCGATCAGCACGCTTGCAGCGGCGCAGAATAGCCCAGCCAGCGGCAGTGTCAGCCAGAACGACACACCGTACTGGACGACAAGAATGGCCGAAACATAGCCGCCCATAAGCGCGAAGGCGCCCTGGCCGATATTGATGCGGCCGATGTAGAAAGTCACCCACACCCCGGCGCTGGCGATGCTGAGCAGCGCGACCGAGGTCAGCGTGTAGTAGAGGTCGAGCCGACCGGTCGCCTCGATCAGCCAGGGCACGCCGACGAGTACGACCAGCAGGAAGACAGCGACGGCGAGGATGTTGCGTGTACGCTTCATGTTCATCATCCCCACGGCTTGCCCATGAGCCCGTTCGGGCGGATGCTCAGGAACACCATCAGCGCGGCGAAGATGACGAGATAAGTGACGTCGCCATATTGGCGTAGCACCGTCAGGCCGACCGATTCCATCATGCCGAGGATGAAGCCGCCTGCGATCGCTCCGCTGACCACGCCGGCCCCGCCGATCATCACCATCAAGAACGCCTTGATCGAGATCGGCCCGCCGATGCCCGAATTGACGCCGGTGATGGCGACCAGCAGCCCGCCGACTATGCCGGCAAGCATGGCGCCGAGCGCAAAGCCGATCATCGAATAGCGGTCGACCTCGACGCCCATCAGCTGCGCCGCGACCCGGTCCTGCGCCAGCGCCCGCATGGCGCGTCCCGGCTTGCTGTACTGCATGAAAAGCACGAAGGAGGCGATGAACAGTATGGCGAGTGCGCCGACCAGCAGCCGGTCGTAAGGCATTATGAGGCTGTCGGAGACGAAGACGCCGTTGACGATCTTCGGCACGCCGCGCTGCTTTTCACCGAACAGGAGGAGGATCACGGCGTCGAGGAAGAATGCGACCGCCGCCGCGAGAAGCATCGTACTTTCCTCCCGCACGCTTCGCCTAATCACCGTTCTGAAAAGGAATTTCTCGACCAGCGCTCCAATGACCAGCAGCGTGATCCCGGACGCGACGAGCGCGACGACGAAAGGTATGCCGAGCTGGCCATAGACGGTGTAGGTGACGAAGCCGCCGAGAACGTACATCTGCCCATGGGCAAAGTTAAGCACGTTCATCAGCGCGAAGATCAGGGTCAGACCGAGCGCGATCAAGGCGTATTGCGCGCCAAGATAAAGCCCGTTGGCGATGACTTGTTCCATCAAGATGGTTCCGGCCGTTCAGAGGCTGAAGACGAATGCTCGAGCCTGTGCGGCAATCCGCTTCGGTGCAGTTGCGTCAATCGACTTGAGCGACGAAGAGCGTCTCGAACTTGCCGTCGCGGTATTCCGTGACCACCATCGGGACCGAAAGCTGGCGCTTCTGGCCAAACGACGTCATTCCGACATAGGTCAGTTTGGCATCGTCCTTCAGATAGGGATTGGGCGCCGAGAAAGTGTCGATCGTCTTCTTGAACTCCTCGACATTGTCGATCGCAGCCGGGTTCGCCTTCAGCGTCTCGATGATGTATTCGAGCGCGTAGACCTTGGTGTTGGACTCGTCATTGTATTCGCCGAACATTTTCGTATAGCGTTCGACGAACTCTTTCATCGTGTCGGATGCGATTTCGGGCGTCGATGCGCCGCCGACCGAGATGAAGCCGTTGGCCAACTCGCCCGCGCCCTCTTCCAGCACCTTGGCATCCTGCGCCGTTTCGGTGGAGATCAGGCCTTCGTAGCCGAGCTCACGCGCGGCGCGGATCAGCAGCGGCGCATTGCCCGGCGCGACGCCCGAAAGCACCAGCAGGTCCGGTTTTTGCAAAACGATCGGCGTCAGTACCGGCGTGAAATCGCGGGTATCGTTTTGGTAGACATCCGTGGCAGCCACAATCTCGAGCCCGAGTGCCTTTGCCGCGGCAACACCGCCATCCCGCTGGCTCAGCGGATCGGATTCGTTGGCGGCGACAAAGGCAACTTTTTTCACGCCCCTGTTTTCCATGAGATATTTGTAGATCGCCGGAGCCGACTGGTAGTTGGCGATCATGCCGAGCACGGCGTTAGACGCCGGCGGGGTGTAGAGTTCCTTCGGGAATGCGTAGGGAAAATAGATGATGCCCTTGGATTCTGCCACGGGACGCACCGCCGCCGCGCCGTCGTCGACATTCGGACCGACGACATAGTGGATGCCCTCCTGGGCCATCTTCTCCATGCCGGCGATCGCCCGCTTCGGGTCCTTCTGGTCGTCGAAGGTGACGATTTTAATGTCATAGGTCTCGTCACCAATCTTCACACCGCCGGTTTCGTTGATCCAGGCGGCGCGTGTCTGCATCGAGCGGACGTTGGATGTGCCCCACGCAGCGGCCGCGCCACTCGTCACGCCGACAAAGCCGATCTTGAGTTCCTTGTTGGCGGCGTGCACCGTGATTGTGCCGCCGGCCATGATTGCCAGTGCGGAGACGGCGCCGAGCGCGGCGAATGTGATTATTGAACGTCTGTTGATCATTGTTCTTCCCCTTGGAGGCCGCGCATTGTTGCGACAGAACTCGACCGATACGCGGACTTATGTGAGTGAAGGCTCAAATCAATCACCTGTCAACAAAACTTTTAAAGATTGTTGACAATCTGGTGACCGGCCGTAGATGAAGGACGTAGGACCGATCGCGGTTCGGTGCTTTGCTCGAGAGCTTCGTGGTGTCTGAATTCCTGAAGCTCGCGTCGTGGTCAGAGCGACGGGTGTCTTTCTCACACTACCGGACCAAGGATCAGGACTAGGTCACGTCGTGATCGAGGATCGCGCGGTCGGGTCGTCGGTATCGAAGTGAAGGCCTCCGCAACGGTTCCGCAGGACTTTCGGGGATTGCGCCAGTTGCAGGAAGGAGTCCGCGATCGTTTTGTGCGCGGGCTGGTGCTGCACGACCATCACCGTGTGACGCCGTTCGGCGAAAAATTGCAAGCTGCACCGCTGTCGATTCCGTGGTCAATGTAGAGTTTCATAAAAGGCGGCGTGGAACTCGAACGTTCCGCTCAGGGCAGGCGCGCGGCCGCAAACTGTGGTAGGTGCTCGTTGCACATATCTTGGTCGCCCAGAGTGCCTCGTTGAGGCCATGCCGGCAAAGGCGGAAAGATGTCGGCCTACACGCGTTGGCCCGTGGGCAAGGGCTGTAATTGCCCCTTGGCGTGCTCGGAGGATAGGGCATGTGGAACGATGTCCCTATCGCAGTGTTAAATGGCGAAAAGAGGGAGGCAGTACGGTGGCTGATCTCAAAGAGACGGCATTGGTCGCGCGGCTGGCGGCGCGGCACGGGTTGTCAAGGGACGCGGTAGAAACCGTGCTGCGTGCCCTGCGCTCGGGCGGGGGTTCCATGGCCCAATTCAGCCATGCCGAATTCGGCGGCATGTCGCAGTGGTCATCAGGCATGACAATGGTCGGCGACATGTTCAACGATGCGCTAAGGGCGAAGCTGAACGCTGTGGCCACGGATCTCGCAGCCTATCTGCGGGAGAATCCTGAGGTTGCCCATAATGAGCCTGCCGAAGTGAGCTATAGATCGCATCAGCAGGTACCTGAAAGTTGGCCGGGCGGACTCGGCACACCCTCATCGACTGGATCGCAGAACCATTTGCGCTACGCGATCTATCCCGACACGCGGCGACTGGTCATCGAGGATGCCGGCCGGCGCACGATCTACGACACCGGCGATCACGTTATTTCGGGGATCGCCCAGGCGCAAAGTACGGATGCGACACTGACATTCCGCAGCCAGAACGGCCTTGTGCGGCTCTCGGAGCTGAAGAAGGTCGAGGCTTAAGGCGCGGCCCTACTAATGCCTCGCGGTGATGCTCGCGCCGCGCGCCATTCACAGCAGCGCGAGGCGCCTAAAGACGTCCTTCTTCGCCTCTTTTCGGTTCCGCCGCCGCTCCGTCTGCGGCCTGCTCCAGGCGCTCGACCGCCAAATGTCGGCGCGTCGGCTCTTTCGGCAGCCTGAAGGAATTCGACAACGGTCGACATCAGACGCTCGGCAACTTTTCGGTTCATGGCCAGTTCGATCGGGTCAGAATCGGTATCCAGTTCAAGAATACCGATCAGCGGATCTCGTGAGATTAGGGTGGGCATCGCTGGCAAGCAGTCTGTTGTATCCCGTTTTGCTGGGCTTGCGCTTCATGTGTGTCTCCGGCGGGAAGTGCGCGGTTCGGCGATTCTTCGCCTAAGTAGAGCGACACACTAGGACGGACGATCGATGCGCCGCTCATAAAGCTTCCCCGCAAGCGCATGGTGCCGTTGCTCCAACACCATCCACCGGGCGAGGTCAGTCCGAACGTCGATCGCGGATAGTTCGGCAAGGATTGCCTTGATCTCGACTATGATACTCTGGGCTTCTTGGTCGTCGCTGGGAATGATCATGCTCGCCTCCTAGATGGGCAGCAAACCACGGAATGCCCCATTTCAATAGTCCGTCGGGGAACCAAAGGAAATCAAAATGACGCGCTCGGCAGGGTTCGAACCTGCAACCTACGGATTCGAAGTCCGGTGCTCTATCCAGTTGAGCTACGAGCGCATGGCGGGTTGGGAATCGAGCGTTCCGGTGGGCCGACGTGAACAACCCGAGAGAGGGCGGAGGCGATGGCGCCGTTCTGATCACCCGGTCGCTATGGCAGGTCGTAGGTAGTGACGGTCGGCAGCGACCGTATCTCGCCCTTATTCTCGCCCGCTCAAGTGATTGCCGCCTCGTGGAAACCGGCTGTTTTCGAGGCTACCTGTTGAAATGCTCTGGATATCTGGAAGTACCCACAGTCAGAGCAGTCGAACTCCAGATAGTCACCGGCAGTCAGTTGTAATTGTTTCGTCGCCTTCCTGCAAATCGGGCACGGAGCCGAAAGCTTTGCCATTCCATGTCCTCCCGATACGCTTGAAAGAAACCATACGCGGCACTCACGCACAGGCAGCGCTATTGCGTTGATGGAGTTCTTGATCGGCGACTGCCCTTGGCTACCAAGCGCAACGAACGCCGGCGGAAGAAAGAGGCGGCTTAAGGAAGTGACTTGGCTAGATCAACCGATGCCGCTCCTTAGATTCGTTTGCCCGTCGCCTCGTGCCACTGGTGTCATTGGTTTTTACTCGCTGCGCCGCGTCGCTTTGAGCCCGATCTGAGTTCTTCTTCCTTCCGCTAGCGCCGCCTTCATTCTCCCATCGCTCGATCGCCCTCCGTTCGAGCGCCTTACGCGTCTTAAGCACGTCGAACTCAATGCCGACGCCAGCCGATAGAGCTTCACTCGCGATGGCGTCGGCAAGATCGGCGTCGGAGATTTCCAGTTCAGGAAAGATCTGTCTTATTGCTGCTAGGGCTTCCGAGAGAGCAAATGGTTTCAGGTCTCTTTGGACCTCGTTGAGGAAGACGCTAATTGCGGCGCGCACTTCAGGCTGAATTCGGTGGGTCGGGTCCGCGCTATTCATGGCGATTCTCCCTGGCAATCGTCTTAACGGTGCATACGCGTTGAGGGTTCCCCCACGCGCGCGGGCAGCAGTATTCGCGGGTAGCGACCACAGCCGGTGTGGCTTTCCTTGCTTTACAGAACGAGCTTGGCCGCATGCGCGACGCCGCCAGCCGAGGCAGTCTGGTCGCCAACCTCGACATCGGCCCGATCGAATACGCGGACATCGGATCCCGCCCAGTTCAAGTGGGATCAAGCCACTCGGGAATGGCGCCGGGGTTGAATGTTCTCCAAGCAGACTTGCGTTTTCTTCAAGCCAACATCCGCTACTGTGATGGCTTTCGGATGCGGGCGGTTCCACGTGTTGGCCTGGTGCCGGAGCCGGCGTCCGAAAGCCTCCGGGGAACGAACCCGCGGGATGGCGTGCAATCGGTCCCAAGACCGAGCCGAGCGGGATTTCGAACTTCTACGTCGAGGTAATTGCGCCGTCGGCTAATTCCGCTGATCCAGCGAAAACAGCCGTTCAAATACAAAGCAGGAATGACCGCTCGGTCCGCTTCCACGACCTCCGTGGCGACCCACTCCGTTTCCTGCCGGGACCGCTTATCACTAAGGATGCAAACCCGACTAGGGTGAACTGCCCGGAAGCGGCGCCAGTCGATCTCTGTTGCCGGCTGTCGCGTGGCGGCACCAAGGCGGTCAGAACCCGGACTGACGCCGGAGCCATTTTTCCGACTCTTTGCCGAAAAAATCCAACAATATCATGCCGTTAAACGCCTAAATGGTAGAGGGAAGGGCGCTGGAAACTAACCTTCTCCATTTTCGGCAATTCGCCAACCGTCGCGATCTCGCGATCGAGCAGCGTCCTCCAGTCACTCATAGCCTGTCATCTCGAGATAGCCGCGCCCGGCATGGGTGCCCTCAAATCGGATCGGGCCTTCCCAATAGGGAAAGCGTGTGTCCATCCAGGCTTCTGGGTTTAGCGTCCGGATGGTCACATCCACCCCTTTTTCCGACAATTGCACCCTCCAGCGGATCGGCACGCTACGTCCCGCGACTGTCGCCGTTTCGAGCGGCGTCACCCTTAGCGCGCCGGGGGCCTGCGGCTGCGGCCTGCCGTCGGCCTTGATCCATGTGGCCGATGTAAAGCCCGCGCCTCTGTCGCGCAGGCGAAAGCCCATCATCTTTTCGCCGCTGTCGAAATGCAGCGAGAACCAGTCCCACCCGGTTTGATCCTCAGCCAGCGGCTGCGAGGACCATTCGTGGTCCAACCACGCCTGACCGGTCACCGCAATCGCGCCTGCCGGAAGGGTCAGCGTGCCGGTCACGTGGTAGAATGGTTGCGAGTAATAATAGCTCGCCTGCCCCTTCTCGGATTTCACCGAATAGCCTTGCACTCCCTGCGGCACCAGAGGGCCTTTGGCGTCCAGCGCCAGTTCGTAGGAAAACGCCTGTCCCGCCGCACGCAGATCGAGCGCCGACAGCGCATCCGCCTCTGGCAGGGCCCGGCCTGCCATCTGCCAGTTGTCAATCCAGGCCGCAAAGGGCGCAGCCGTAACCCCCGCTTGGCCGATGCCGCCCCGTGCCATCCGTTCGGCCACGAATTGGTGCGTTTGCGACGTCAGCCCCGCATGGCCCATCCAAAGCTGCGGACTGGACCAGCCTGACCGCTCCACCGGGGCCAGGGCGGATCGGAAAAGAGTCCATTGCACGCCATAGTCCGCTCCATCCGCAGCTTGCAGGTTGGCGGTCAAATACCACCATTCGATCCGGTAACCGGGGTGCGGGCCGTGGTCTGCCGGGAAGTTGAATGCAGTCCCCGGCTGCGGCACTGAAAACCCGTCAGCCTCTGTGCCAAGCCCAGCAAAACCTTGGCCAAAGGCAGGTGCGGCCAAGCACATATAGATCAGCAATGCTCTAACGCTCATGTGCAAATACCTTCAGCAAATCCGATGGCGAAAGACGCGCCAGCCGCCAGGCAGGCACGGCGGCTGCAAGTCCGGCCGCCAGCAGCGCGAGCGCCGCCAGCCGCGCCCAGTCACCGGGAAAAAGGTGCATCGGCAGACGCCAGCCAAAAGCCTCGACATTCACCACCGCCAGCAGAACAAAGGCGAGCCCGATACCTACAGGCAGAGCGGCCAGCATGGTCAAGGCTGCCAACAACAAGCCGCGCCAAAGCTCCAGCCATACGAGGTGGCGGCGGGGCAGACCCATGGCCCAGACCGGCGCCAGTTGCGGTAGGCGCATCCCCGACAGGGTCATGAGGCTCGCAAACATCGCCAGCCCCGCGACTCCCAGCGTCAGCACATTCAGCGCGGCTGTCACTCTGAATGTGCGCTCAAACACTTTGAGCGAAAAGACCTTGATCCCGGCCTGGTCAATCACGTTCTGCGCGGGCAGCCCGAATTCCGCCCGCAAACCCGCAGCCAGTGCTTCGGCCTTGCCGGGGGCAATCCGAATGGCATAGCGCAGGCGGGAGACGTCAGGATAGTGCTGGAGCAGTGTGTCGATCCCGATGATCACTTGGCCGATCGGGTTGCCATAGTCGGCATAGACGCCGACGATGCTGGCCCGCCAGCCACCGGGCAGCGTGATCTGGTCCCCCAAGCCCAACTCCTGGCGCCGCGCCAGTTGTTCGTTGATCAGGGCGCCGTCGCTTGTGGCGATCCGGTCCCACACCTCCGGCACGTCGAATTTCGCATCGGCATCCATCTCGGCGACATCATCTTCGAGGACAACGACATCTATGGCGATGGCGTCAACATCGCGGCGCGCATCGAGAGCATCGCCAGGCCCGGCGGCGTCGCCGTGTCCGGCTCTGTGCGAGACCATATCGGCAACCGGCTCGATCTGACCTTCGAGGACACTGGCGAGCAGACGCTGAAGAACATTGATCGACCGGTCCGCGTTTACAACGTCAACCTCTTCGCCGACGCGCCGTGGCTGCACGCCGCAGCCGGCACGGAACGAGCCAAGACAAGATTCTCGCGACGCGGCTTCATTCTTGCTGCACTCGTTCTCGTTGCGGCAGCGATCGGCGTATACTACGGCGCGGAAATATGGCGGGCCGCTCCGGTTCGTTCGAGCGACATGCCGAGGATTGCGGTCCTTCCCTTCGACGATTTCAGTACCGGCGCGGACAAGGGATATCTCAGCGATGCCGTCGCCGAGGGGATCATCACCGAGCTTGCTCGGAGCAAGACTTATGCCGTCATCGCCCGGAACTCGAGCTTCAGGTACCGCGGCCATCCGGTTGACGCTAGGCAGATCGGAGATGAACTCGGCGTCGACTACCTCCTCGAAGGCAGCCAGCAGAAGATCGGAGACCAGCTGAAAGTGACCGCCCAGTTGCTGAATGCGCATGACGGATCGCATGTCTGGGCCAACACTTACAACCGCGAAATTGCCGATCTTTTCGTCGTCCAGGAGGAGATCATCCGCACGCTTGCGGATAGGGTCGGGCGCAGGATCGAGCGACCCTTGCCAAGGAGCGACGCCGCGCAGGTCAGCGCGCTCCGCTATGTCCTGATTGGTTTTGCCGAGACCGACAAGGATTTCTCTGCCGCGGGGAACGAGCTGCTACGGCAGTTCAGCCTCAAGGCGATCGAAGCGGATCCGGACTCCCAGTTCGGCTATATCGGGCTGGCCTGGTCCTATCGCCATGACGCGGTTTTCTGGCACAAGCAGGAAAATAACCCTGACGAGGCGTTGAAGCGCGCCGCCGAATACGCCGACAAGGCCATCCTGCTCGCTCCTGATGATGCTGAAGCGCATCATGTCCGCGCCAGAATTCATGCGGAAGCCGGCGAGGTGGAGCAGGCCCTTGTCCGGTACGATCAGGCGATAGCCCTGAACCCAAGCAATTCGGATACCCTCGTCAACAGTGCGGGCGTGCTGCTGAATGTTGGCCGCACCGACGAAGCTATCGATCGGATCAAGCAGGCTATGGGCATCGATCCTTTCCACCCTGACTGGTTCCACTGGGACATGGGCTGGGCGCTCTACGAAAAGAACGATTGCCGGGCTGCGCTGACGGCGATGCGGAAAATGTCCAGAATCCCGAGCGGCGCACACCGAATGCTTGCGGGGATCCACGCTTGTCTGGGAAACAAGCGGGAGGCAAAGGAAGCGCTTGCGGTTTTCCTCAAAGACTCGCCCGGCGACTCCATCAGCAAACAACGCAAGCAGTGGGAGAAGAATTACACCGCCCCCGGAGCCCTTGAGCGCTGGATCGGACACATGCGGTTCGCGGGCTTGCCGGAGTGAACGGCTGTCCGAGCGCGACCCCGCAGAAGACCGACTGGGTCGCTACGTTGAAGCAATTGTGTTATGAGCGCTGGTTGCCGGCCCCTTTCAAGCCATTCCGATGCTGTGACGTCTACAGCGGCACGGTTTGAACTTGCGACCCCTTTGCCGTGCAAGTTAGCCGGTCGATCGCTATCGATTGGTCCCGGTCAGGCATCGAAGAGGTCCTGTCCTAGCTAGGTTTCGGTGAGACAATCTCGACGAAAAAGATAAGGATCTTGAATGGCCTATTCTGTCCCACTTTCGAAATTGAGCGTTGAAAAGGTTCAAATCTTGCCTCCCGGCTAGGGGCACCATTTTCTACCCGAGACACCTTGAAAGCTCGGTGGGAGGTTATCCCAGGCGCACCTGGGATAACCCAATTGAGGCCGGGCCATTGCGTAGACTAAGTCGCCATTACATCGGCCCCGGCACCATCTTGGTCGGCTGCTCCGGCATCGGAAACGCGTAATTGTCGCATTTCACGTCGGGGTTCGTCGGGCTGAACATTCCAAGTGGGTTGTCTTTGAACAGCCAGACGTGAAGATCGTAATGGTAGAACTCCAACGGAATAAGCGGATAATGCCCCTCCATCGGCCCCTGGAACGTCTGTCCAAACAGTTTCGGCGGCTCCTTGGTGTCGGGCGTCAGCGGAACAAGCCATTCCACGGCCACCAGGCGCAAGCCGCCGTCGACCGGCTCATAGATAAGGACATTGGGGCGCGTCGGATCTGGTGTCGGGCTGACGCTCGCG
Source organism: Mesorhizobium sp. WSM4810 (assembly GCF_055811235.1). Taxonomy (NCBI): domain Bacteria; kingdom Pseudomonadati; phylum Pseudomonadota; class Alphaproteobacteria; order Hyphomicrobiales; family Phyllobacteriaceae; genus Mesorhizobium; species Mesorhizobium sp. WSM4810. The sequence continues at coordinate 17,931 of NZ_JBVVQV010000050.1, forward strand.
ACGTTGACGAAATGAATGCCCATCGCGCCCTTCGGGTAATCCATAGCTCCAGCCACTTTTTCGCCGCTGTAATAAACGCATCCGACCGTCGACAGGTAGAGGTCGCGAATGGCGGCCTTGTAGTCTTCGTACTTCGAAAGCGATTGTTTCAGGGCATCGATCTCGACCTTGCCGGGCTCGGCGGCCTGACCCGCGGCCGCAATCAGGCAGGCGCCGATGAGGCCGGTCAAAGCGAGAATACTGCGACGCCTGAAGTGAATTCTTTTCGTCATGCATTCCTCCCAGATTTTTGTTCTGGCCGTGCAGGACCGAGGCGGCAATGATGCTGGTTGCGCGGCCGAGATTGTCGCCGATGCTAATCCTTTCCGCTGGTTGGGAGAATTAACCCTGATGACCTAGGCCTTCGACACAGTTCTTCGACTGAGTCTGAAAGGGACTGTGGACGGTCGGTGCCGTCCGGCCTGCAGCTGCCAATTTCCAGCGCTGGTGATTAGCGTAAGCCCCTGCGCCTTCGTCATTCCCAGGCCGGAGCAAGGAGCGAAGCGACGCGGCGGCGCGGTAGACCAGGCGATGGTCCTGGATGATGCGCCGCGACCACCAGCCGGCGCTGCCCCTCTCTGCCTTCTCCCCTTGTGGGGCCCGAAGGGCGGGCGAGGCCCGTGACTCGCCCCGGGCGGTGGATTGGCGCGCAGCGCCAAGACGGTTACTGGACGGAGTGCTGTTGGGTGCCACTGGAGCACCCCCTCATCCGACCTCGCTTCGCGAGGCCACTTTCTCCCACAAGTGGAGAAGGGGAGCCGCCCTTTGCCCTACCGCCGTCCCAGCAAGCTCTTCACCCGGTTGCGCAGCAGGCGCGCCATGTTGCGGGTTTCGCGGTAGAGGTGGATCTGCGACGCCGCCTGGCGGGCGAGGCGGTCGGCGTCCGGCGTCAGGCCGAGGACCAGCGTGCCGATCGGCCGTCGCTCCGTCCATAGCCGGCTCATCACCGGATGGTCGGGCACGGCGCAGGAATCGGTCATCATGATGTTGGGATCGTCGAGATGCTGCCTGGTCACCTCGATCATCAGCAGCGTGCCCGGCGAATAGGCGGCGAGCGTCTCGTCATAGGCCGTCTTCCAGGTGTAGGCGACGCCAGCCTCGACGAAGACAACCAGGCAAGCGATGGTGCGGTCATCGAGCGTCAGTGAATGGATGCGGCACCGGTCGCGTTCGGCCAGCCGGTGCACGGCCTCGCGGGCAAAGGCGGCGCGGTAGCGGTCGATGGCCATGGCGGTGCGCTCGCGGCCTTTCCAGCCGGCGGCCTCAAGCGTCAAAAAACGCTCGATGGCATGGCGGATGTTTTCCGGTCCGCGCGCCACCTGATGCTCCAGCCTGCCCAGGTCGGCGAGGCGGCGTTTTAGGCGGCGGAACTCGCGATAATGGTGCGAGCGCAGCGAGGCCTTCAGATACTCATCGCCGTCGATCTCGCTTTCGAGCATCGGCCGTTCGGCCTTGCCGGTGGTGACCAGCGTCAGGCCACGCGTCTCGGCGACGGTGGCCAGCAGGCTGGCCACCGGGCCGTCGAGCCGGATGTCGGGCAGCACGAAGACTTTTGGCAGTTTGAGATGCGGCCGCGACAGCATCGCGAAGAAATCCTCGATGACGCCGACGGGATCGTCGCGGTCGACCAGCGGCGTGCCGATCGGCCCGAACGGGCTCGACCATGTGCGCATCACCCGCACGCCGAGCGGCGTCGCCGGCCGCTCCACCGAGAACGGCACCAGCAAGCGCAGCCGGTTGCGGTATTCGTCGCCGTCGCGGATGACCGCCAGCCGCACCTCGCGGTCTTCCAGTCGCGGCATGGCGGGTGCCAGGAAGCGCGGGTTGAAGAACACGTTGGGCTCGATCGTGCGGGCGCAGAGATAGTCGAGTTCCTCGACCAGGTCGAAGCCGGCGGAGGCGGCGTAAATTGCCAGTTTGCGCTGGGGCCGGCCGTTGGCCAACAATTCGATATGGGCGGGATCGGCTTCGCGGGCGAGCCCGGCGAGGCCCGACACCAGGGCGCCGGCCAGGCCGCCGCTGGTTTCCTCGAGCAACGGGATGGCAGCCATCACGCGGCTCCTTTGGCGGCTACGAAAATGACCATGACGATGCCGAGCCTGCGCCAGACCGTGAAGGACAGCGCGCCGGCTTCGAAGATCATCGCGAAGGCGGTGGCCATCGCCGCGCCCCACAGGCCGAAAAGCGGGATCAGCACCAGATTGAGGCCGATGTTGAAGGCCAGCGTCATGGCGTAGACGGCGGCGCAGATATTCTGGTTGCCGCTCATGGTGAGCAGGCTTTCGCAGGGGCCGACGGCGGCGCGGGCGACGACGCCGAAGACCAGCAGGAACAACAGCGGGTAGCCGGCAACGAATTCAGGCCCGAACAAGCTCAGCATCGGCTCGCCCAGCACCAGCACCAGCAGCGCCATCAACAGCGATGGCCAGAACGTCCACGACACGGTTTCGCGGGCGAAGGCGGCGAGCTTTTCGGGCTCGCCATGGGTGAATTGCGCGTAGCGCTGGGCGACGCCCGCCTTGACCGCAAAATAGACGAAATGCACCAGCGCCAGCGTCTTGACCGTGGCGAAATAGACGGCGACGTCGTTGGGATTCATATAGGCGCCGACCATCAGCACGTCGGCATTGGTGAGCAGGAAGAAGAAGCCTTCGACCAGGAAGATCGGCAGCGACACGAGGAACCATTGCGCGAAATGCAGCTTCCTCGGCCCGGCCGGGATTTTTTTGCCGATGCGCGCAGTGATGCCGATGAGCTGGCCGAGCGTGGTGGCATAGGTGGCGGCGATCGAGGCGAAGATCGCCGTCCTGGCATCGGGCGCAAAGCCGACCAGAAGCATCAGCGCCATCAGCGCCAGGATCAGCACCGGCCGCACCAGATAAGTCGGCGCCAGCGCAAACAGCGCCCACGAGTTGGCCCGCGCCAGCCCCTGCAGCAGATCGGACATGGCGATCATCGGCATGCAGATGAGGCCGAGAATGAACGGCACGACATAGTAGTTCTCGATAAACGGCGAGAGCAGCCAGACGCCGAGCGCGCCCAGTCCGGCGATCGCAGTCGAGGCGACCAGCACGAACAGGCGGCTGGTCAGCACGATGCCGCGCAGTTCGGCCAGCATGTTGCGCTCGCGATATTCGGGAATGAAGCGGATGATCGAGGTGTGGAAGCCGAGGCAGGCGAGATTGCCGACGATGACCATCGTCACCCAGACAAGGACAAAAATGCCATACTCGAACGAGCCCATCCAGCGCGCCATCAGCACCTGACTGACGAAAGCGATGACGGCGCTGACGATGCGGATGGAAAAGGCGATCAGCGACATGCGGCTGGCTTCGCCGCGCTCGTCGGCGGTGAACAGCACGGCATCGATGCGGCCAAGCAGCGGCTTTGCGCGCAGCGCAAGGCGCTGCGGCAGGAACCGCCCGGCTGTCGTCGCCGCGGAAAAGCGCACCCTGATCACACTCCGTTCTCGGCTTCTTTTCGGGTCTAGGTGTAGTCAAAACACATTAAGAAACGGTTGGGTGGGAGGTAGGAGTGTTCCCTTCTCCCCGTTCACGGGGAGAAGGTGCCGGCAGGCGGATGAGGGGCGCCGGCTTTGTGCCATGTTCGCCGTTCGCGGCAGAACGCGACGAAACGACAGGCCAGCTGATGGAAAGAAATAAGAGCTGAAGGCCCATTTCCGGTGTCGACGGGACAGCGCCCCCCTCTCGCCAGCCGGCCATCCCCCCACGGGTGGGGAGATTGGCTAATCGTGGGCGTTGGCGTCGCCCCTCATCCGCCCTTCGGGCACCTTCTCCCCGTGAACGGGGAGAAGGGAAGTGGGTGCTTACGCGAACGCCCCGTGGCAATGCTTGTACTTTTTCCCTGACCCGCACGGGCAGGCCTCGTTGCGGCCGACCTTGCCCCAGGTGGCGGGGTTTTGCGGGTCGCGGTTCTCGGGGGCGACGGTGGCGTGGGTCTCCTGGCGAACCAGAAGGCCGGTCTCGCCGCCATCAAAATCGTCCTCGCCGGTGGTGCCGTCGAGATGACTGCCGAACATGTCGGGCGCCTCGGGCGGCGGCGCTTCGGCGGCTTGGCGGACCAGCTCGACGCGCATCAATTGCGCGGTGACGGCCTGGCGCAGATTGCCCAGCATCGCCTGGAACAGCTCGAACGCCTCGCCCTTGTATTCCTGCAGCGGATCGCGCTGGGCGTAGCCGCGGAAGCCGACGACCGAGCGCAGGTGGTCGAGGTTGACGATGTGCTCGCGCCACAGATGGTCGAGCGTCTGCAGCACCACGGAGCGCTCGACATAGGCCATCACGTCGGGGCCGAAGCGCTCTGCACGCTCCTTGGCAGCGGTCTCGGCGGCCTGGCTGATGCGCTCGCGGATGTCGTCCTCGGCAATGCCCTCTTCCTTGACCCAGTCCTCGATGGGCAGGTCGAGATTGAGGAATTCGGCGACCTCAGCCTTGAGGCCAGCGACGTTCCACTGCTCGGCATAGGCGTTTTCGGGAATAGCCTTGGCGACGACCTCCTCGATGACGCCCTCGCGCATTTCGGCGATGGTCTCGGACAGGCCTTCACCGTCCATCAGCTCGAGGCGCTGCTCGAACACCACCTTGCGCTGGTCGTTCGAGACGTCGTCATATTTCAGCAGGTTCTTGCGGATGTCGAAGTTGCGCGCCTCGACCTTCTTCTGCGCCTTTTCCAGCGCCTTGTTGATCCAGGGGTGGATGATCGCCTCGTCTTCCTTGAGGCCAAGCTTCTGCAGCATGCCGTCCATGCGCTCGGAGCCGAAGATGCGCATCAGATCGTCCTGCAGCGACAGGAAGAATTTTGAGCGCCCGGGATCGCCCTGGCGGCCCGAGCGGCCGCGCAACTGGTTGTCGATGCGGCGCGATTCGTGGCGTTCGGTGGCGAGCACGTAGAGGCCGCCGGCGGCGAGCGCCTTCTCCTTCAGCCGGGCGACGTCGTCGCGGATTGCCTTTTCCCTGGCGTCGCGCTCGGGGCCGGCCGGCATGTCGCCAAGCTCCTCGGCGATGCGCATGTCGGCATTGCCGCCGAGCTGGATGTCGGTGCCGCGGCCGGCCATGTTGGTGGCAATGGTGATGGCGCCGGGTTTACCCGCCTGGGCGACGATCGCCGCCTCACGCTCATGGTGGCGGGCGTTCAGCACCTCGAAATCGGCAAAACCTTCCTTGCGCAGGCGTGCGGCCAGCAGCTCGGATTTCTCGATCGAGGTGGTGCCGACCAAGGTAGGCTGGCCTTTTTCGCGGGCTTCCTTGATCTCCCTGACGATCGCCTTGTACTTCTCCTCGACGGTCCGGTAGACCTCGTCGTCCTCGTCAATACGGATGACCGGCAGATTGGTCGGGATCTCGGTGACGTCGAGATTGTAGATGTTGGCGAATTCCTCGGCCTCGGTCAGCGCCGTGCCGGTCATGCCGGCGAGCTTCTTGTAGAGGCGGAAATAGTTCTGGAAGGTGACGGAGGCGAGCGTCTGGTTCTCCGGCTGGATCGCCACATGCTCCTTGGCCTCGAGCGCCTGGTGCAGGCCTTCCGAATAGCGGCGGCCCGGCATCATGCGGCCGGTGAATTCGTCGATGATGACGATCTCGCCGTTGCGCACGATGTAGTCCTTGTCCTTCTGGAACAGTTGGTGCGCCTTGAGCGCATTGTTGACGTGGTGGACGATGGCGACGTTCTCGACGTCGTAGAGCGACTCACCCTTGAGCAGGCCGGCGTCGCGCAAAAGGTTTTCCAGCTTCTCGGTGCCATCCTCGGTAAAGATCGAGGTCTTCTGCTTCTCGTCGATCTCATAGTCGGCCGGCTCGAGCTTCAGCATGAAGGCGTCGATGGTATTGTACATTTCCGAGCGGTCCTCGAGCGGACCGGAAATGATCAGCGGCGTGCGCGCCTCGTCGACGAGGATGGAATCGACCTCGTCGACGATCGCGTAGCTGTGGCCGCGCTGCACCATCTGGGCGCGCTCGTATTTCATGTTGTCGCGCAGATAGTCGAAGCCGAGCTCGTTGTTGGTGGCGTAGGTGACGTCGGCGGCATAGGCGGCGTGGCGTTCCTCGTCGGACAGGCCATGGACGATGACGCCGACGGTAAGGCCGAGGAATTTGTAGACGCGGCCCATCCATTCGGAGTCGCGTGTGGCAAGATAGTCGTTGACGGTGACGACATGGACGCCTTTGCCGGCAAGCGCGTTGAGATAGACGGGCAGGGTGGCGACCAGCGTCTTGCCCTCGCCGGTGCGCATCTCGGCGATGCCGCCATTATGCAGCACCATGCCGCCGATCAGCTGCACGTCGAACGGGCGCATGCCGAGCACGCGGCGCGCCGCCTCGCGCACGGTGGCGAAGGCCGGCACCAGGAGATCGTCGAGACTGGCGCCGTTGGCGACGTCCTGGCGGAATTTTTCCGTGCGGGCCGTCAGTTCGGCGTCGGAGAGCGCCCGCATCTCGTTTTCCATGGCGTTGATCGCTTCGACGCGCGGTCGGGTTGACTTGACCCGGCGATCGTTGGAGGAGCCGAAAACCTTACGGGCGAGACCGCCAAAACTGACCATTCAATGGTCCTTTCGATAGCATTCCAAGTCGTTGCGACGGGTGCCGGCCGGCCCCATCAAATCCACGTGAAACGCGGACAAACGCAAAAAGCGCCCGGAAAACGGTTCTGGACGCAAAGTCGTTGGACAGATAAGAGGGGGCTCAATCGATGTCAACGGCGCGCTGGCCCTGACGACCGTGCCAAATTCCGCCACAATCCGGCTGGTCTGGAAGCCATCCCGCCCTAGCTATCCCCATTGGAGTTAATTGTATGTCCTTATTGTTCCGCCGCGCGTCGCTCGCCAGCCTTGGCTTGGCATTCGGGCTGACGGCGCTGTCGCTGTCGCCAGCGATGGCGCAGGACACCGCGCCCGCCCAACC
>NZ_JBVVQV010000051.1:0-23615 GCF_055811235.1 Mesorhizobium sp. WSM4810
CGATTGCCGAGCGAAGGTTCTGGATCAGATGAAACCGATCGGCTACCTGCCGGGCCTGCGGTGCGCCTTCACGGACGGCCTGCGCATAGAGACCGCAGCGGTCCCGGCTGACGACCTCGACGGAAGGATGGTCACGCAGCCACTTGGCCGCACTCTCGACGCTGCGATCGTCCAGTATGTCGACAACCGAGCGACGCTCGAGATCAATCATGATGGTCCCATAGTTTGTCGCACGCTGCCAACTCCAGTCATCGATGCCAACCACCCGAACCTCCGAATTGCGGTGAGCATCGGCGGCATTCCGCTTCAACTGCCGCAGGATGGTGTCGTCGCTGATCGGCATGCCGAGCCGTTGCATCAAGCGTTCGCCAGGACGGCCGCCAGTGCTGTGGCCCAGCAACCCGACAATCTCACCGAGCCTCGTCGTCCGGCGCGCGTAAGGAAGCGCGATCGTCGGCAAACGGTCGGTGAACGTTCGTCGTTCACATTTCCGATTTGTGCATCGCCAGCGGCTCAGCAGGAGCTTCACCGTCACGGGCTTGCCCTGGGACCGGCAGATCCTGGAGGCTGCGGTTGGACCAGCCGTGCCGCCTTCGGCTTTGCCGTCGACAATCGGGACAAATGCCGATCTCAGACCCGGCAGCGGAAACAATCCAGCCGTCATCAACGGTGAGCGTGACACCCAGTATCTTGACCCCTGGGCCGGGCGACCATTTCGACTTCGTTCGCATGGTCACCTCGATGCGGAAGTTGGGCGGTTGAGCTCTCAGCTTGGCTCTACAGCCTTGACCACATCCGCATTCGCTACAGCGTTCAATACGACGGCGTGGAGATCGAACAGCTTTCGCCGGGCACTCGCGGCATTGTCCTGCTACTGCTGTACTTGTCGATTGACCGCAACGACGACCGACCGCTCGTGATCGATCAGCCGGAAGAAAATCTCGATCCGAAGTCGGTGTACGACGAACTGGTTGAGCGCTTCCGCGAAACCAAGCTTCGCCGCCAGATAATAGTGGTGACGCACAACGCAAATCTGGTCGTGAACACCGATGCGGATCAAGTGATTGTTGCAAAGGCCGGGCATCACCAGGCGGGTGCTCTGCCGACTATGACCTACATCGCGGGCGGCCTCGAAAACCCGGAATCCGGAAAGAAGTATGCGAAATTCTGGAAGGCGGAGAGCCCGCCTTCCTAGATCGGGCCAAGCGGCTCCGTCTCCGCCTATAGCGACTCAATCGGCGGAAGAGGCTCGGCACTGGAGGCATTGCGACTGGCCGAAAAGGGGCGCCTGGCTGCCCGTCCAGACGCGGCCCCGTTCACCAGCGCTTCAAGGGTAAATAACAGCAGGCTTCAGCTCAAATCGCTCAATCCTCGGTGGCAGAACGACAAGCGGCCGCGACCAACACGCCTACCCATCGATATGACTGACATGGGCAGAGTGTTGGTCTAACAGGGATCGCTATTCCTTCATTTTCTTGTCTGGTGAGCCGCCGTACTGAGCATAGGCGTCCAGCATCATTTGCGCGTACTCACTTGTGCTCGAAGCTATCTCACCCAGGCCCGGCCAAGCGAAAGGTATCGTGAACGCGGTCGATGCAAGTTCAACCTCGACACCCAGTAGCTCCGCCACTGCCAAAGCCTGAGCCGGGTCCTTGTCCTCCGGCCACAGATCAATATCGAGAATGATCCAGATGTCATTATCGTCGTTCACACTGATGTCGGCCTGAAGGGCGCCCAGCTTCTCGCTAATGTTGGTAGCGTCGTCAAGCAAAGCGCTGCGAATGAGAAGAATGATCTTCTCCTCATCCAAGTCGAGCTTTGGTCTGCCATCGACAATCCGAAAATCTGGTTCGTCGTCGGTATTTTTGACCGGCAGGAAAGACTCGCCGTTATCATCAGACCAGAACGCCGTCTCGAAGAGGTCGAGGGGTGATGCGCCGCACCCTAGGCAATGCCAGAGATTCTGGGCGATCTGGGGACCGGTAATCTTTCCATCGCACCGTATGCAGAACCACACATCCGACTTGCCGCGGCCCAGCGGGTGCCGCACCACACCATTGAGGTCAGGCTTTGTGGACCGTCGAGGCCAATTTGAAGAGATTTCCGCGCGAACCCGAGTAACTCGATCTTTGGCTAGCGTTAGTGCTGTCTCGAGGAACTTCGGGTCATTAATCGGGCAGTTCGCGTCCCGGTCGGTGTACGTCTCCACGATCGGAATCGCGCCAGGGTTTTCGGGCACAATGATGCTCCAACCTTCACCGGCAATGATGACGTCGCCAAGTACTTCTTGAAGCCGATATGGATGGTTCCCAATCGAGCCATGTTCGGCATGTTCGAGGTAAGCGGAGCGCCGGTCCATTGCTTCGGCATCACCCTTCATGAAGGTTGCCATCGGAAGGGGACGCCCAACGAAGGCCTCGACGCCACTCATTAGCCTAGTATCAATCTGCCAACCCCTCTTGCTTGAGGAGATCAATTTGACCCAGCTGGGGAAACCGAGTTCCCCCGCGATCAAGTCAAGTGCGTGATGTTGCGCGATCCTGTTTGCGCGCGCGTACCGTTTGGCCAGAGTCTTAAGTATGCGAAGTTCGCTTGGTTCGGTCATCGTCCATATCCTGGATATGATCCGACCATGTGCCCGCTAATGGCCAGACCCTGCCATTGGCATGGAGTGACAGTTTCAGAATTCAACGCTGACAAGCTTTGCGTGGCGGGCACACCGGCCCGCGTGTGGGCCACGCCTTCTATGCCAAGCTCGCTCATAGCGGTCAAGCGATTCTACACTATCCATGGCGATTTGACGTAACGCCCGATACTAGGTCCTGGCTAAGGCACTGCAACAGAACGTCTCCTTTCCTGACCAACTGCTGCAGACCTTTGTTCGCCGCCCCGAGGTGGTCTGCCGTTCTGGCCAGCGCCGAACGTCAGCTTTTGGGAGCCGGGAAAGCTTCGCTGGATGACAGGAAACGGGCGCGTACCTGTCCGGCTCCTCGTTGGTCGCAAGGAGCCGGGGTGGTTAAATTTCTGTCCCTTCCGCCAAAGTGAGTGCATCCTCGACGTCGACGCCAAGATAGCGCACCGTGTTCTCGATCTTGGTATGTCCGAGTAGGATTTGCACCGCTCGTAGGTTGCCGGTGGCTTTGTACATGATGGACGCCTTGGTCCGCCGTAGCGAGTGCGTGCCGTATTCCTCCCGGCGCAGGCCGATGCCAGTCACCCACTCATCGACCAGTCGCGAATATTGCCGTGTGCTGAGATGATCGGCGTGATCGATGCGGCTCGGAAAGGCGTATTCGTCGATCGCGCCGCCACGCCGATCAAGCCATGCCAGAAGGCTGGCACGCGCATCATCCATCAACTCGAATTGGACCGGCCGACCCGTCTTTTGCTGAACGACGATCGCCCGGGTCCGGATTTGGCTGCCGCTGACCAATTCGCCGATTTTTATCTTTACGATATCGCAGCCCCTCAGCTTGCTATCGATCGCCAGATCGAAAAGTGCTCGGTCACGGACGCGACGGTGCTGATCGAGGAAGAAGCGAACGGCCCATACCTGACGTGGCTTCAACGCTCGTTTGGCTCCGATCTTGCGGCCAGCATTCCAAGCCCGACGTTCCTGCGAACCCGGATCATATTGTGACATACCCATGATCATTCTCCTTGGCCGACATCGGCCAGGGAGATTTTCCCGCCTTGCACCTACCGTCGGTTGCGTTTTTTTGGGCCGACAGTGGAACGGCCGCTTCCTAGATGGTAGCGCTGAAAGCCGACCTTTGTATTCAGCGTAGTGGGCCGACTGCAGGGACGACGAACGAGCGACGGCCGCTACTTCAACGTGATGGCAATACCGCTGAGATCGGCGTTGACTTGCAGGCCTACCTGCTTGCCTGAGAGCTCGAGTTGGGCGCCCTGTCATTGGTCATGACGATCACCTGGGCCCCTTTGCCGAGCGCGCCGCCACCGCCCGCCGCACCGTAGACCTCCGTCACATCTTGGACGCGGCGAATGTGGCGCACGGTACCATGGAAATAGGTCTTAGAAGCCCCGAAGGCGAGGCCGCCCGAGATGCCGCCGACAGAGATGGGATAGCGGCGACCATGGAAGGTCAGCGTGCCCTCGCCTCCAGAGCCACCCACAAAGAAGGCAGCCTTGTAGACTGAGAAGCGGATCGTACCGCTATCTGGATGCGCGGTGCCGGCAAAGCTGATTCCTGCTGCAGCGACAACCGCAGCCGCGACTGAACGAAATCTGGACGAAATCTTCATGATGCGAGTCCTCCTCAAGATCGAGGCTTACCCAGCCAGGAGGGCACGTCAGCGTCATGCCAAAGTCACAGCTGAACAGTCTCGCCCGTCATTAGTTCCAAGCGCGCGGCCTGAATCCGGCTGCGAGAAGGCCGCCACGAAACGAGGCGGATGGCAACATAGTCTCGGTGGCAGGGCCGGTGGCAGCCAACGCTCGGCTGACTCAGGATTGCCTGCACGAAATCTAGAGCCACGAAAGCGAGGGGATGCGCAAAGCTGTAAACATTTAACAACCCACAACCTTTGACCGCGTTGCTGAGATGTGCTCGGAGGCTCGTCGCGACGCCAAGTACAGCGCGGTCAAAGGAGATGTCTGCTTCCGGGCAACGTCAATGATCGACTTCTACGGCCGACATTTGGGCGCAATGCGGACATCAGCTCAATCCCAACGTATACCTCATCAGCCGTTCAATCGTATGTTACATCGAGGTTTAAGCTCGACGCTATCTTATCACAAATAGTTGATGTCAACCCAGATGTTACGCTGACGTGCAGCCGGCGGGTTACGTCACGCAAGGGTATACCCAAATGTGCGAGCTGCGAGGCCGGTGGCGTGCGCCATCCGCTGCTTGATGACTGCCGTGGGCCGGAGAACGAACCCGCTCGCGCGGGAGGGCACCCTGTGCTTGAGGTAAGGGTTATGGTCGATCGTCGCGCTCGCGTTGAGCGTCGTTCGGCTGGAGCAGAGCATGGCGGGCTTCTTCAACAAGGAGCCTGACCATGCCCTATCCTGTTCTTGATGCACCTATCAGTCCACTTCGTCAGCGGCTGATCGACGACATGAACATGCGGCGTTTCTCACGGGAGACGCAGCGCAACTATCTCCGCGACATCGGACGCCTGGCGACGTTCCTCGGGCGTTCACCAGACACAGCGACCACCGACGACCTGCGCCAGTTCCAGATCGAGCAGCAGGACGACGGTGTTCCCGTGCCGACGATGAACAGCATCGTGTCGGCGCTGCGCTTCTTCTTCACGCATACGGTCGATCGTCCCGATCTGGCGCGCAAGCTCGTTCGTCTGGCCCACCCGCGCACGTTGCCGGTGGTGCTGAGCCGCGACGAGGTCGCCCGGCTGCTCAACGCCACCACCTGCTTCAAGCACCAGGCCGCGCTGTCGGTCGCTTATGGCGCGGGCCTGCGCGTGGCGGAGGTGTCGACGCTGAAGATCGCCGACGTCGATAGTGAGCGCATGCTGCTACGTGTCGAGCGCGGCAAGGGCGGGCGATACCGCAACGCCATGCTGTCGCAAGACCTGCTCTTGTTGCTGCGCCAGTGGTGGAAGGTCGGACGCCAGCAGGGCGTGATGCACCGCGACGGCTGGCTGTTTCCGGGGCAGCATGCGATGAAGCCCATCAGCACCCGCCAGCTCTATCGCGTGGTCGTCGAGGCAGCGCAGGCGGCCGACATCGCCAAGCGCGTCGGGCCGCACACGCTGCGCCACAGCTTCGCCACCCACCTGCTGGAGGACGGCACCGACATTCGGGTCATCCAGGTCCTGCTCGGGCACGCCAAGCTCGACAACACCGCCTTCTACACCAAGGTCGCGACCCGCACGGTGCGCACGGTCACGAGCCCGCTCGACAAGCTCGGCCTGTTCAAGGAGGCAGAGATCTCGCCCGATGGCTGAGCCGTGCGCGCCTCTGTCGAGGTCGCCGACATCTTCCGTACTGCCGGGCCCGCCTACCGGGCCGCCCATGCAGGGCATCTGACACTGCAGCAGCTCAAGATCATGTCGTCGATCGAGCACTGCCGCACCGCGGCCCTTGGCGGTCACGTGGAGCCCTGCGAGGACTGCGGCCACTGGCGCATCGCCTACAACTCCTGCCGCAACCGGCACTGTCCAAAGTGCCAGGGTGCCGCGGCGCGGACATGGCTTGCCGAGCGCGAGGGCGACCTGCTGCCGGTCCGGGTGCTCGGCAAGCTGTTCCGCCGGCTGTTCCTCTCCCGGTTGGTCGCGCTGCACGACGCTGGCCGGCTCGCCTTCTTCGGCGCAATTGCTCATCTCGCGGAACGGCGGGCATTCCTGCACCACCTGTCGCCGATCCGGAAGAAGCGCTGGGTGGTCTATGCCAAGGCGCCCTTCGCCGGCCCGGAAGCGGTGCTCGCCTACCTGTCGCGCTACACCCACCGGGTGGCCATCTCAAACCGCCGCCTCATCCGCCTCGACGAGAGCGGCGTCACCTTCCGCTACAAGGACTATCGTCGCGAAGGCGCCGACCGGCAGCAGCGCATGACGCTGACCGCCGACGAGTTCATCCGTCGGTTCCTGCTGCATGTCCTGCCGCGTGGCTTCCATCGCATCCGCCACTATGGCCTGCTCGCCGGCTCCGCCCGCAAGGCCAGCCTCGCACTCGCGCGCGAACTGCTCGCGGTCGCGCCTCCCGCCACGAACGATCCATCGGCCGAACCGGACGACTTCCGCCCGCCGTGCCCGTGCTGCGGCGGCCGCATGATCGTGATCGAGGTGTTCTAACGGTGGAAGCAGCCGCGCGGACCGCCGGACAAACGGCGACGAACCGGGAGAACTCTCCATGACCCGGCATGGCATGGTCTCCCCTTCAGCCAAGGGCACTCAGCCTCCGGCAACGGATCGACGCACGTCTATGGTGATTATCGACTCCGACAGAGCCGCGCCCAGCCGCCCACCGGTCGGACAACAACGCGCGGAGGCGCAACGAAGCGGTCTGTCCGCATTCACCCAAGAACTCCTCGACGGCGGTCGCGCCATCGCCGACATCAGCCGAAACCCGAAATCCCCATAGCCTTCGACTGTGGCCCGCGGGTTCCTTCCTCGGGGACTTTCGTACGCCTGCCGGCGCCCGAAACTCTTCACGGAAGCTGACGGTCCGCTTTTGGTGTTGGCCTATCAGAACGCAGCCGTTCCGCTGCCGGGGGGCAGACCAAACCGAGTGAACCCTCTCATGCTGCGCCGCGCCTTGACATGGCGGGGACCCACCTCGAAGTGAAAAATATCGGAAATTCATGTGTTGAGAGGGGTTCATCCGCGTCAGTCCCGCTTCCATAGCGGCCTTGCGCAGATCTTCCTGGCGCCGTTCTCCGAGCTGGCGACCTTTTCGCCGGCCTTCGATACAACGCTCCCCGGCAGCGAATTCGGCGACTATATCTCGGCGTCTCGGCGCCTATCGAACCGCGGAGCGACGCTGGGGGCATCGCCCGCGTCACACTGAGCGTTACCGGACAGGCCGAGGAAGAGGCAGACGAGGACGAAGCTACGGTAACCTTGAAGATGGTTCTCGCGCACCGAGTCAACAGACATTGCATAAGCTATGCACGGCGTTAGGGTGTGGTGTCGACGACATTGCACCGAGTAGCCGCAGCCCATGTATCTAGACCTAGATGAAGACCTTGTTCTTCGGTTCCACAATGTACTCGACTCAGCACCTCCTGCCGGGCGCCAGAAGGAACAGGTGGTACAGGATTTCCTGGAACAGAACACCGAGCTGATCCCTACACCGGCTGAGGCAACGCCAGCACTGCATCTCGACGCGATTGTATCGAAGTTCAAACTTTCGACGGCGCTTAGCACCGACTACGTTTACATGAATAAGAATTCCGCTTTTTGGGACATAACCCTTGTCGAGCTGGAAAGCCCAGAGAAGCAGTTTTTCACCAAGAACCAGAACCGGCCCACGCCCACCGCTGATTTCACGGCCGCCCTAGCCCAGGTTAAGGAGTGGCGGGCGCACCTGAGGGATAAGCCACAGACACTTATCGATGCCCTCAAACCCCTAATGCAGGGGGCGTTACGGGACAACCCAGTGACGATTAGGTACCAGCTTATTTACGGACGGTCTGACGGCAAAAACCGGAGCGACGCCACGAAAGCGTACATGGTCGATCTTCGGGAAAACGAGGGCATTCGTGTCCTCAGCTATGACAGCCTCATCGGCCTTTATGGACAATCGCCGAGGTTTAAGAAGAACGTTCTCCGGCAGGTGAAACACCGGTTCGGCTTCAAGTCCATGATCGACCGACCGCTTCACTTCTTCTCCGCCATGGGGCCCCAGCACCTTGATCTCACCGAAACGCAGATAAGTGCGCTGATTGAGAACGGTTTCGACATGGAGTCCTGGAAGGAAGGCAAGCTATTGGGCTTCAACGAGGTGCTACCGATCCCGACCAGCGCCGAGATGCGTAACGATTATCTGCGCACAATGAGAAATCGCCTTCGCTGAGTGCCACCACACTCGAGCTTGCTTAAGGTTATTTGCAGGGGATAAGGCCCTGGGATAAGGCCCCGCGCCACCAGACCGGTAACGAGCTTTGCTGTAAAGTTGGCTTCCCTCCAGTGGTAGCCGCCTTGAGCGAAACATCAGAACCGGCAAAGCCATCAAAGCCATATCGTATCCTGAGCCTCGATGGCGGCGGCGCCAAGGGGTTCTACTCGCTTGGCGTGCTCAGGGAGCTTGAGGCGCACTCCGGCCGGCGGTCCTTTATGGAGGGAGCGAATCGTCTTTCCCTGCCGCCCCTAGGTGCGAAGCTCGACTGGAACCTGGCAATTAAGTGTTTCGCATTCCTTCCCAAGATTTTTCCGGTAGTTCTTCGCAATCACGCTCGTGAAAAGCTCGCCTTGCTATTCCGTGAGGTGCCTCGGATTCAGCGCCGCACGTGGAGTGCCTTCGGCCCACGCGATCCACTTTCGATCATTGACGTAGGAGATGGCTGCTTCGAGGTTCTGCGAAAGAACCTCTCGATGCCGCAGTTCAACGCGTTCTTTTTCGAGCGCGGCGAGTGTTGCCGGCACGTCGCTCTGGCGCAAGCGCAGCAGATCTCTGTCAATCGTCTGGACGACGGTGTCCAAAGTTGGTCCGAAGTCCGGTATGGCCGCCCGACGACTTCACCACTCTCCCCGGCAAATGCAGCAAGCACGGACGCTTGCAGGCGTTTGATTTCGTTGATGCCATCAATGACAGCCGAGAGAATGACCGGGTGGGATTGGGACAGAAAATTGTGAGCGAGGCCGCCTTCCTCAGAGTGGCTCGTCGCAACGTGCTCGACTGCACGCCGGCGATCGTCAACCTTGCGCTGGGCCGCATGGAGGGCGCGTCGATACTCGTAGCGATGCTTAGCGACCGCACGGCTGCTTCAAGGCTTTTGTCGGACAACCAACTCGACTCCCGATCGCTTTCGCCACATCATGTTCACGGGGGCGCTTGGGGATGGCATTCCGATTTCGAAAATCTGTAAGGATTGCGCCGGGAGTCCGGATAAATCTCAACGCGAAAAGTGCCAGCGTGCGGGTTGGGCCGAAAGGGCTTGGATATACAGTTAGCACGACAGGCAAAAAGCGCCTCAGTGCGAGCATCCCTGGCACCGGACTTTCTTATTCAGAGGTTGTTTCGTCGAAGCGACAGCCAGTGCCTAGCGCGCCATCGCAATTAGTTGCTTCCCAAACCAAGCCGTCTTCGAAGGGCCCACTCGCCCTTGTGCTACTCACCGTTGGCGCCGGACTGGTTTGGTGCAGCACGCCTTATAATGAAACCAAGATTACCGGAGCCCGGTTATCAACCACTGGATCCGAGCAGCAGAACCTAAAGCCCGCGACAGCAGAACCGGACCCTCGGGCCTCCCAAGGTTCAGACGCTTATGCCTGGCCCGCCTCTTCCGTTCAAAAGACACTCTATAGTACCGCAAATGTTCGCCTACGGACATCCCCATCGGCGGAGTCGCAGATTGTACTCACCGTCCCAGTCGGATCTGCAGTGTTGTCATCGAAGCGCGAAGGGTCCTGGCATCACGTTTCGTACGGGAACTATTCGGGCTGGATTCTAGGCGATTATCTCGCAGAGCCTCGCCCTGAACCCGAGGCAACTTCTTCGCCGATAGCACCACTAATTTCGCCCGAACAGCCGGCCAATGACAGCAACACAATCTCGGGCCGCGCGACCATCGTCGACGGAGACACAATCGATATTGCCGGCACGCGCGTACGTTTCAATGGCATCGATGCGCCTGAGAGTACTCAGCTCTGCCAGAACGCCAGGAGTAAGAATTACCACTGCGGCCAGTCATCGGCGAAAGCGCTTGATGCTTGGCTGGCAACCTCTCGGCCCGTGACTTGCAAATTCGTAGAGTGGGATCGCTATGGCCGCTTCGTCGGCGACTGCTATCGTTCCGACGGCGCGGCGGTGGCAACGTGGCTGGTTAGCGCAGGCCACGCGATGGACTGGCCGCGCCATTCGGACGGCGCCTTCGCGAGCCATCAGGACGAAGCTCGGCTGGCGAAACGCGGGATCTGGCAAGGTGAGTTTCAGCCTCCGTGGGAATGGCGTGCCGCGCAGCAGGCGCCTAAGCAGGAAACCACGAATCCAGTTCGACTGCTCTCGGGCTCATGCGCCATCAAGGGCAACATCAGCAACAAGGGCGTTCGCATCTACCACCTCCCCGGCCAGCGTTTCTATGACGAGACAGTGATCAGCCCTGCCAAGGGTGAGCGAATGTTCTGTTCAGAAGACGAGGCGCGCGCGGCTGGTTGGCGCCAGTCGAAAAGGTGACCATAGCTGCTGGGCGCAAAGCGAACTGAGCTTGGGAGGTGGCTCGAATGGCTAGCAATGACAATAACTGTTCCAGGTACCGAACGTGCAGCCTGCACGCCGCAAACCCTGTCGTTTCAGGCCGAAAAGGATGTGTTCGCCGCCTTCGGCGTCACGATCTACGGATTGAGCACGCAAACCCCAAAAGAGCTGTCCGATCGGCTCGGCCTGGCCTTCCCGATCCTGAGCGATGCCGAGTTCAAGCTGACTGACGCGCTGCGCCTGCCAACCATGACCGTGGAAGGCATGCGGCTGATCAAGCGGCTGACCCTCGTCACCAAGGACGGGGTGATTGAACACGTCTTCTATCCGGTGTTCCCGCCGAACAGGTCGGCGGCCGAAGTCGTCGCTTGGCTGCAAGAAAACACCGCTCCGGCGCAAAGGTCGGGCGTGCTGATCTACACCACCCCGGACTGTCCCCACTGCAAGGCCGCGAAGGCGCTCCTGACCGAAAAGCGCGTTGCGTTCATCGAGGTTGACGTTGAGCGCGATCCGGAAGCGGCGAACGTCATGGTCGCCCGCAGCGGCGGCCGCCGGACGGTCCCGCAGATTTTCATTGGCTCAACCCATGTGGGCGGGGGCGACGAACTGCAAGAACTCGACCGGGCCGGTCGCCTGGACCAACCTCTCGCCGCACGGACGAATTAATAGGCCAGGCAATCGTTCCTCTGGCCCTCGCATATCGCGCTCCTCACGCGAACACCAGGATATCGATCGTTGGACGTATCGCCTCTCCATTCCCTGCTCATGGCCTATGCAGCTTACATCTTGGGCGCCTTGAGCCCAGGCCCAGTAATATGGCGATCATGAGCACGGCGATGATCCGCGGCCGTACGGCAGCGTTCGCACTTGCCGCCGGGGTGATCACCATCTCCTGGACCTGGGCGACACTCGCATCGACAGGGCTGGCCGCATTGCTTCTGACCTATCCTCAAACGCTGACCGCCATCCAGATCGTCTGCGGTTCCTATCTCATCTAACTTGCGGTGATTGCATTGCGGGCGGCCCTCCAGGGGAAGGACCTGGCGAAGCTGGCCGAAACTCAACCCTCCCGCGCGGAGTTCAGGATGCTCTATCGTCGGGGGCGTGCTGATCCATGTGGCAAATCCCAAAGCCGTCATGGCGTGGGTCGCTACAATCACTCTCGGGCTTCAGCCGGGGGCTCCTGCCTATATGCCCTTCGTCACCCTGCTCGGATGTGCGGTGTTGCCTGTCATCATATGCAGCGGATACGCGATCGTTTTCTCCTTTCCGGCCATGTCGAGGCTCTACGCCAACGCGCAACGTTGGATTGACGGACCGGAGCTGTTTTTCGCAGGCGCCGGTCTCACCTTGGTTCAACGCGCAATCACGGAAGCCGGCGGCTATCTGGCCACCGGGCGGTGAAGGGGGCAGATCACAATGGGCACGAACAATCCGCCGCTTTCGCCCGAGGACGTCGAACGCTTCGGGCCTGATCCCCTTACCAGCTTCCGCACCAATCTGGCGTCGGTTGAAGAGCGCATCACGCTTGCTTGCGCGCGGGCCGGGCGCGACCGTGCCTCCGTGCGGGCCGGGCGCGACCGTGCCTCCGTGCGGTTGCTGCCGATCACCAAGACGGTGCCGGCCCATATCCTGCGATATGCCTTCGACGTCGGCATCAGCACCTTCGGCGAGAACAAGATCCAGGAGGCAATGACAAAGAGCGAGGCGCTTCACGATCTCGCCATCGACTGGAGCATCGTCGGGCATCTGCAGACCAACAAGGCCAAATATCTGACCCGCTTCGCGCGTGAGTTTCATGCGCTCGACAGCCTGCGGCTCGCCGACCTTCTGAACACGAGGCTGGACCGCGAAGATCGCTTCCTCGACGTCTATGTGCAGGTCAACACGTCTGGCGAGGACAGCAAGTTCGGCCTCCATCCGAGCGCACTGCTGCCCTTCGTGGAGACCCTCGATCAGTTTCCCCGTCTCCGGCCATGCGGGTTGATGACACTTGCGCTGTTTTCCTCCGACATGGCCAAGGTGCGGCCTTGCTTCATTCTGCTGCGCCGGCTGCGGGACAAAGCCGTGAAGCACAACGCCGCGCTCACCGGGCTCTCCATGGGTATGACCGGAGACTTCGAGCAAGCCATCGAGGAAGGCGCCACTGTCGTGCGCGTCGGTCAGGCCATCTTTGGCAAGCGGCCGACGCCTGACGGCCACTACTGGCCGGGTTTCGCCCCCACCGACCGAGGAATTGAACCATGATTTTTCGCAAACGGCCGGTCTGCTTTTCCGATCACCCCCGCCGATCGTTCCGGCCGGGTGGACATTTACGCTCTACGGAAACTGGTCAGCCGGCTGATCGCGGCTGAGGTCGATTCCATTGGCCTGCTCGGCAGCACCGGCATTTATATGTATCTGACTCGCGACGAACGACGCCGCGCTATCGAAGCTGCGGTGGAGGAAGCCTCGGGTCATATCCCGGTCGTCGCGGTACGCTTCTGTGTTGCATGCTTCGTTTTGTCTCCGCTCGCCGACTCGCGGTCCCGGAAGCGGGAGGGAAGCGGGGTAGGCGGCGAGTTGGGACGGAAGGGCCGCCGTCCAGGCGCACCGCATCCGAAGGACCGGAACGAAGAGAAGGACCCGAAGCGAGAGCGAAAGGTTGCGGGATGCCGCGGCGGGCTTAGAAGGGAGGGCCGCCTACCGTCATCGAAGAGGCAGGCAGAGGCGGGGCGCCATGTCCTCAATTCCCGCTTTGCGGCCGTCGAGCGTCGGAATCGTTCCCGTTTCCGTCTTGCTAAGGCCACCATTGCGCAGGAATCGGCGCAGGCCCTCGTGGGAGCGGTTCTCCGCTCGCTCGCCGCCTCGATCACAGCCAACAAAACGGGCGCGAGGATTGCCACAGGCAGAAGCAGCCGAAGCCATCATCGTGACGATTTGCTCTTTTGCAGCTCGGTTCGTTCAGCGTTCCAGTCGGGTGGGGTCTGATCGAGAATGTTGCGAACGAAGAAGTCCAGGAGTTTGCGCTCAGTGTAGATGCCTGGCGCGTTGTGATCGGCACCAGGCACATAGACCATGTCGAAATCTTTTCCCGCCTTGATGAGTCGGTCGGCAAGCTGCAGCGAGGAGGACGGGTCGACATTGCGGTCCATTTCGCCGACGACGATCATCAGCTTGCCCCGCAGCCTGTAAGCATTGTCGATGGCGGAGGATTGGGAATATTCAATGCCGACTGGCCACCCCATCCACTGTTCGCTCCACCTGATCCTGTATATCCGGTTGTCGTAGCAGCCGCTGTTGGCGACCGCGACCTTATAGAATTCGGGATGGAAGAGCAGCGCGCCCACCGCGTTCTGGCCGCCTGCGGACCCGCCGAAAATGCCGACATTGGAGATATCGTACCACGGATACCTCGCGGCGGCCGCCTTGTGCCATAGAATGCGATCGGGAAAGCCTGCGTCCTTCAGATTTTTCCAGGCAACGTCATGAAAGGCGCGCGAGCGCTTGTTGGTACCCATGCCATCGATCTGCACAACGACGAAGCCCAGCTGCGTGAGCGGCTCTGTCCGCCCTGAGAAGGATTTTGGGACGAACGAGCCCTGGGGCCCGGCATAGATATTCTCCACCACCGGGTACTTCTTCTTCGGATCGAAATTGGCGGGCAGGTGGATCACGCCCCAGATATCAGTCTTGCCGTCGCGCCCCTTGGCGTGGAAACTGAGTGGCGGCTGCCAGCCTGCGGCGACGAGCTCGGATATGTCGGCGGTCTCCACCTGCATGAGTTTGACCTCGTCGCTGGCGCGGTAGAGCATCATGCGGGGCGGCAGATCGATGCGTGACCAGAGATCGACATAGTAGCGGCCGTCGGGAGAGAACTCGACATGGTGGTTGGCCGGCTCGGGCGTGAGCTCAGTCAGCCCCTCACCGTCGAAGCCGATGCGGTACGCATGGACGAAATAAGGGTCTTCCCCCGGGTGCATCCCGCTCGCCTCGAACCAGATCTGGCGCTTGACCGGATCGACATGGTTGACCCCCCGCACGACCCACTCACCGCTGGTAATCTGGTTCTTGAGCGCGCCGGTCCGGCCGTCGAACAGATACAGGTGCTCGTGCCCATCGCGCTCGGACGCCCAGATGATCTCCTTCCCGTCGTCGACATCGTAACGAAAGATTTTGCCGGTACGGCGCTGGTTCATCACCAGCGGCCGGTAATCAACGAAGGTCGTGCTGGTCTCATCGATCAGCGAGCGTGCGCGGCCCGTGGCGGCGTTTACCTCGACCAGCCGATAGAGCTGATGCCCGCGCTGGTTATATTCGAAAGTGAAGCCGCGACCGTCCGCCCACCATTGGAGAGGGGAAAGTTCGAAGGGGTTCGAGAACAGGGCGTCGTCGATCACGATCTGGCGGCGGCCGGCAATGTCGAACAGGACCGGCTGGGGCAGCGGAAGGACATCGCCCGGCTTGGGATAGACCCTTGTCGAATATTCGCGCTGCAACCGGTCCGTCGACGAATTGAGGTACGGGACCTCCCGCTTGTAGCCGGGGCGAACGCGGTAGGCCGCTAGATGGCGCGAGTCCGGCGACCAACTCAGTGTCGAAAAGACGTAGCCATTGTTTTCGGATCCATCCCGGCTCAGCGCAACATTCTGCAATCCGTCCTTGCTGCGCAGCAAAACATTGTGGTTCCTTATAGAGACGATCCATTTGCCGTCGGGCGAGACGCTCCTCTGGTCGGGGTTATTCTTAGCCGGGGGGGTGTAGTCGTGGCTGAGCTGAAAGGCCGGCGCGTCCACATCCAAGTTTGTGCTGGTGCAAACATAGCTTGCAACGTCGCAGCTCCACCGGACCTGCTTAATCAGGAAGTCGAGCCTGCAACCATCCTCGGTCAGTTCGAAACGCTCGAAGGGAAGATCGCCGGCCTGATAGCTCTTATGGCTCGCTTCATTTAGCGCCGCCGCCAGACGGGCCTGGTCGAAGGCGGCCCGTTTCAAACCCGTGGCAGCATCGACCCGCATGAACTGGCGCTCGCCGTGGCTAGTCCGGCGGTAGACGAAGGCTTCACCCCCAGTCAGCCAAAAAGGCATTTCGGGGACATTGGCACTGAGTCCGCTATAGCGATCGTTGATCGTAAGTGCCCGCTCGAAATCCGCCAGCGCCAGCGGTGGATGTGCACCGTTCGAACCGTTGGCCAGCACCCGAGCGGTTGCCGATCCCGATGCCTCTTGAATTAATGACGCGAGCGCCGAAGCGCCGATCTCGACCATATCTGTTCACCTCTTTCGGTTTTCGGGAGACGCATTGTTGGATCTGGCTTTTCATCGCCGGTGTGCAGCAGCCGTTAAGCGTTGCTCGAAGGCGTCAGCACGCGGGTGCGGCCGAGACGGCAGTCAACATGACCCGTGCGCCTACGCGGATATCCAGGAACTGGCCGGGTGAACCAGACTGAAGAGTTGGCATCCGAGCCAGCAGGGTATTTTCCATGTCACAAATATTCAAAGCCCGATCACACTTCCTTGCTGTTCCTGCACCGGAAACGGCCGGAACGGGGCCCGGCACGAAGCGTTGGCGATCGGCATTCTCTGCATGGCTGGCGTCAGTCCGTTGATCCGTATCCGGATGAACGATGCAATATGCGCGCCAAAGGAAAATCCCTTTAGATCAAGGCGATCGATCGGACCGGCTGTGTCGATGACCGACATTGACGTCGCATATCCGACAGCTCGGACAACCCCAAGTCACATTGACCTTGGGTGTATCTCGGGTTGACAAGAGTGACCCTTGAAACGGAAGCGGCAGAACTCAAAGGCCGCTTCGAGGATCAGGATCAACGGAGCCGGGAACTGTTCACCGAACACAGCAAGGCGGCAGACGCGGTCAATGCGATAGGAGATGACGATGCCGCTGCTCGGATCGAAGAGCGTCGCCGGACCGCGTCGCTCCGGATCGACGAGAAGGCTCTCCGCTATCTCAAGCTGCGGATTGGTGTCGTGGCGGCCGAACAGGCACTTCGCCTCTACCGGGACCGCCACCGGAGTTCCATGATGGCTCAAGCGTCTGAGGCGTTTCATACGATCAGCAGGGGCAACTACCGGGGGCTCGTGACCCAGCCTGACAAGGACACCGAGATGCTCGTCGCCATAAAGCGCGGACGGCGGATCAAAGATGGCGGCCGCGCTGTCGAAGGGAACGCGGTTCCAGCTTTATCTGGCCCTTCGCGTCGCCGGATATCATGAGTTCGCTTCTTCGCATCGGCCGGTGCCATTCCTGGCCGAGGACATCATGGAGACCTTTGACGATTTCCGCGCAGAGGAAGCCTTCCGGCTCTTCGCGGGAATGGCGAAGGTGGGACAGGTGGTGTACTTCACCCACCATCAGCACCGCTGCGACCTCGCGCGGAAGGTGTGTCCGAGCGTGACGATCCACGAACTGCCGCAGGCTCCGGCGTCACTGCACCTGGTGAAGATCAGCCGACAGGTCGCCTAGTGTCGCAGCGGAAATGCGGTACCCCAAGAGCGTACCATCCTGTTCTCGCGCCAAGGGCGACATTGATTGGCTCGACCCCAACACTCTTCTTTGTTGCCCGGCGGCGTCGGCTCGTCCTGGCTGCAGGCGGCCATGACCGGTTGATTGCGCACTTCTCGGATTTCATGGACACGCATCAAGGATCGCCGAGGTCTGTGCGGTCACCCTCGACCGGCGCCGACCTTGCTGCTCTGCTCGCGGCCTATTCGCGCGCCACTGACGATGCGATCAAAACGAAGCGTCACCGTGTTCTTGCGGTCCCACGCGGATAGGATTGCTGCCCGCGAACCACCCATCCCTGGTGAGCAGCATGCTATTCATCATCGGCAACGCCCGCATCTTCTTCCCAGTCACTGGAAAACCCCGGCGTGATGTCGCCCGCCAGCAGCTTCTCCTTCGACAGCAGGCCTGCATCCTCAAGCGCTTCGATGTCGGGGAGATCGCGCAGCGTGTCGAGCCCGAACTGCAGCAGGAATTCTTTTGTCGTCACGTAGGTGTAGGGCGCGCCCGGCGTCGGGCTACGCGGGCCGGAAGCGATCAGACCGGCACCGCGCAGATGACCAATAAAATCGCGGCTGATCTCCTTGCCGAAAAACGACGACAGTTCTCCGCGCGTGATCGGCTGGAAGTAGGCGATGCACATAAGAACCAGCACGTCCGACTGCGTCAGGTCTACGGCACGCCTGTTGTCGCCGCCGGCGGTGCCAAATGCACTGCGGATGGCATCGGCATAGGCCGGCCGGGTCAGGTGCCGAAAACCGCCGGCGACGGCGACCAGGTCATAGGGCCGGCCGCGTAGCTCCTCTCGAATATCGTCGATCAGAAGGTCGATGCTGCAGCTCTTGCCGACGATGCGCGTCAGCGTCTCGCGGCCGACCGGTTCACTAGCGGCAAAAATCGTGGCCTCGACGCGGTTCATCCACTCCCGCCAGCGAACCTCCGCCGGCAGGTGGTCGAGATCGCGATCGAACAAATGGTCATATGAACGACGGTCGCCTGATCGATGGTCATCTGACCGGCCCTGCCCTCGCCTCTTGCGCGCCGCTTCAGCCATTTCCTAAAGCCCGTAGATGCGGAACGTGGTGCGGCCGGACAGCTCGCGCACGGCGCCGAGATCGACCAGTCGGTCGAACAAGCGGCGCAGGCCGCGGTCGCTCATCCCGGTTTTTTTGTCCCCGCGCGAGGCAACCAGCGCGTCGTCGGACAGCAGCTTTTCGACGACGAGATCCGCACCCTTCGCGCGCAGCTTCGGCGCGACGGCGAGCAGCCGCTCGGCGCGGCGGCCGAGCTCGGTCGAGAGGTCGATCGCCCGCAGCGCTGCGCGCGCCTGAGCCACGAGCAGGCCCTGCACCCTCTCCCCGCCTGGCGCCTGATCCCTCTCCGTCAGACTGGTTGTTCTCACCCGCACGCCACGCGTGCTTCCGCCCGATCCCGGCTGCGCTCCCAGAAGCGGCACCGCATGCGGCCATCCCAGTCTTTGCGCGAGCAGGGCGTCGGCGAGCCATGAACCGAAACTGCGGCCGAAACCATGGCGCTCCGCGCTCGCGAAAGCGCTGGTCAGCACCTCGACAACCCCACCTGCGGCAGACAGCTGGCCGAGATCCTCGAGGAGATCGCCGCCCGCCGCGCCGTTGCGGGCGAAAAAACCGAATTCTTCCAAGACCACGGTGAGGTTTTTCTCCGTCAGAAGATCCTCTGCGGGCCGGGCTGCCAGCCGGCGCCAGGCGAGGAGCAAAAGACCGCCCGGCCCACAATCGTCGCCGGGGCGGGTCAGGAGAAAAGAATCGCGCAGCGCGGCCTCGTCCTCGGTGCGCCCCGCCTGCCGCGCCGTTGTCGCGGCCGCGCCGAGTGCCAGACGTTGCCGCCAGGCGCCCGCCCATTTTTCGTCCCGGCGCACGACAGCATCGAGCGCGGTCAGCGCCGCGCCGGCGGCAAGCGCAGCATCCTCAAGGGTTTGCGCCGTCTCGACTGCCCTGCGCAGCCAGGATGGCACAGCCGTCATGGGCGCGATCGGCGCGGCGCCGAGCGGCTGGACTGCGTGTCGCGAAGGCGGTTTGGCGTGGAGAATCATCCTCGACAGCATGACTCATCGCGGCGCTTTTAACAACGACAATACGAACAAACCGCCGCGCCTGTCGTGGCCAGATTATGTCCGGTAAGCTTGCCTTATCGGACGTATGCGCCTAGCCTGCCAAACCATGGAAAATCCCCCCTCCAAACCCGCCAAAATTGATCTCCCGGCCGCCGATCCTCTTCATCCCGATCTGCCCGACATCGTCGATCTCGTCATGGAAATGGGTCGGACGGCACCCCGTGTCCCGGCGCACGTCGAGGACCTGGTCGAAGCCGCCAAGGACTACGCCAACAACGCCAGCTCGGAAAACACCCGCGATGCCTACGCCAAGGATTGGCGCCATTTTTCCGCCTGGTGCCGGCGCAACGGCTTCGAGCCCTTGCCGCCGGCGGTGCAGACAATCGGGCTTTACATTAGCGCTTGTGCCGCCGGCGATGCAAAGCGTGGCATCCCGCCTCTGTCAGTTGCAACGATCGAGCGGCGGCTCTCCGGCCTCGCCTGGAACTTTACCCAGCGCGGCTTTGTCATGGGCCGCGCCGACCGGCATATCTCGACGGTGCTCGCCGGCATCCGCCGCAAGCATGCCAAGCCGCCGCGCGTGAAGGAAGCCCTGCTGGGCGAAGATCTGCTCGCCATGATCGCCACGCTCGGCCACGATCTCAGGAGCCTGCGCGACCGCGCCATCCTGCTGCTCGGCTTCGCCGGCGGATTGCGGCGCTCGGAAATCGTCGGGCTCGACGTCACGCGCGAGGAAAACAGCGATGGGGCTGGCTGGATCGCGATCTTTCCGGACAAAGGGGTGCTGGTCACGCTGCGCGGCAAGACCGGCTGGCGCGAGGTCGAGGTCGGCCGCGGCTCCAGCGATTTTTCTTGTCCGGTTGTCGCGCTGGAGACCTGGATCAGACTGGGAAGGATCGCCCGCGGGCCACTGTTCCGGCGCATCTTCAAGGACAACAAGACCGTCGATGTCGAGCGGCTTTCCGACAAGCACGTCGCCCGCCTGGTCAAAAAGACCGCACTGGCCGCCGGCGTCCGCGCCGATCTTGCAGAGGGCGAGCGTGAACAGCTGTTCGCCGGGCATTCCCTGCGCGCCGGCCTCGCCTCCTCGGCCGAGATCGAAGAGCGCTACGTGCAGAAGCAACTCGGCCATGCCTCGGCCGAGATGACTCGGAAGTATCAACGGCGCCGGGACCGGTTCCGGACCAACCTCACCAAGGCATCCGGGCTTTAGCAAAGCCCCTCCCCTCCCCCCGGTTGCGCCGCCACACGGCGGTCGGAGAGAGCAGGGTTTTCACCTTAGCGCTTCAATTGAAATCGGGAAGTAAAAGCGACAGTGGCGCGGGCAACCGGTCCGATCAGGGTTTTCAGGGACAAAAGACCGATGTCGTAAGCCATTGTTTTCATGATGGCTGATTCGCGTTAGTCAAGCTATCTCGATGTTAAGTTGACTTGCAGGGGATTTTCTCTGGCGCCTTTCTCACTATCGATAATCACCTCTTATCGATAGTGATTGTTTTTGCGGCGCAAATCAGTCATTTTCGGCCCCAGGATGGCCGCCGGCGACGTCCCGCGCGGCCGCGAACGACAATAGCGAAGCGGCTTTCCGCCGCACGAGAGAGGGCGCCCGGCATGTCCGACCAAAAACCCGTCCGCTTGCCCGACCCCGCTTCCGTCGAAACCGTGCTCGCATCTCTGGTGGCGCAGTCGGCCAACGCCGAGCTCGCCCCTGCCCTCAACAAGGCCTTTCCAGGCTTTTCGTTCTCGACCGCGCCGGTCGACGACTTTTACTGGCGCGGCGACGCCCGTACCGTCTTGTCCGCCGATGGCACCCGCCTCGGCGACCATCGCGCCTGGGTGGAAAAAGAGCTGGCCGAACTCAACGGCGATCTCACCGCCTTCTGGAACCGGCATCGCGAGGACGGGGAAAAATTCGCCGAATGGCGCGGCGCCAGCGCCTTCGCCTTTGCGCCGACCGGGCCGGGCGTCGCCGATTTTATCCAGCTCTCGCTCGGCCGCGAGATCGAGGTTTTGGCCGGCCCCGTCGTTGATCCCGACTACCGCCCCTATAGCGCCGACGATCTGTTCGACCCTTCCTGGGTGCAGCGCGAGCCTGCCGCGGACGGGCCGCTACTATCCGGACCCATCTACCGGCTGCGCGGCCGCGCCGGCGGCGGCATCGTTCACATGCGGAGTTTCTTGGCGCGCCGGGCGCGCATCGACAAGGAACAGCGCGAGGCAAGCCGTCCCGAACTCGAAAACCGCATCATCCGTGAGGTCGGCCCCGACGGCACACGCGACACCGCGTTTTTAGAGGCCAATCCGGACTGGTTCGATTTTGTCCCACGTGAAAACCGCTTTTTTGCCGACTGGCAGCGGTCGAGCGCTTGCGCCGACCGCATTTTTGACCATTGGGCCTTCGACATCCACGATCTTGAGCATCGCGGCCGGCGCGAGATCGGTTTTATCCCGCGGCCGCTCAAAATGCCCGCCGAGAAGCTGGCGTTGGAAGAAGATATTTCGGTGCACCGCCTGATGGAGCGCACCGAGGCGATCGACGCCGAGGTGGGCCTGCCCTTCGCCTGGTTCTTTTTGATGACGCACGGGCACTGGGTCGATCCGGACGTCGGCGATGCGATCGCTGAAGGCCTGAGCCAAGGTCGGGTGCGTTTGCCCGATCGGGACGCCGCCGTGCTGCTCGCCTGGGCCGACAAAAAATATCTGTTCTGAGCCGCCGTCATGGATCTTCGCCTGCCAAAACCCGTACGCGACCAAAAGCTGCGCCGTGCGGAGGCGCTCGACGCGCTGGATTCGGCGCTGCCATTCGACCGGCGCGATTTTCTGGCCGAACTTTTGACCGATGACGACGTCGCCACACTGCGCCATCTCGCCAAAGAAGGCATCGGCGAGAATTCCCTGCGCGCCCTGGCCTCCGATCTCGGTTACCTCGAAGCATGGTCGCTGGCCGCGACCGGTTTTTCGCTCCCCTGGCCGGCGCCGGAGGCACTGCTGATCAAATTCGTCGCCCATCACCTGTGGGATCCCGCAAAACGCGATCTTTTGTCCACGCACGGCATGCCCGAAGAGGTGGCTGCAGCGCTCAGGACCCAAGGCCTGCTGCGCGTCGACGGCCCGCACGCGCCGAACACCGTGCGCCGTCGCCTGTCCAGCTGGTCGACGCTGACCGGCTGGCGCGGTCTTAGGGGAAATTTTTCGGCGCCCGGCCTGCGCAGCGCCATAAAGCTGGCGGTGCGCGCCAGCGCCCGCCCGCGCGGCCGCAAGAGCACAAAGGCGGTGACCGCCGACATTTTGACCGCGCTCCTAAAAGCCTGCGCCGGCGACCGTCTCGTCGACGTGCGCGACCGCGCCCTTCTCATCACCGCCTTCGCGTCCGGCGGCCGCCGCCGCAGCGAAATTGCTTCGCTCCGGTTCGAGCAGATCGTCGAACAAGATCCGGTGCCCGCCGATCCCAAGGCTCCCGACTCTTTGGACAAACTGCCGTGCCTAAAAATCAGGCTCGGCCGGACAAAAACGGCACAGGCTGACAGCGACGCCTTCGTGCTGCTCGTCGGCCGGCCTGTTCTGGCCCTGAAAGGCTGGCTCGAGCGCGCCGGGATCACTGAGGGCGCCGTCTTTCGCGGCATCGACCGCTGGGGCAATCTCGAAAACCGCGCGCTGACGCCACAGGCCGTCAACCTGATCCTCAAGCGGCGCATCGCCGAGGCCGGATTTGATCCGATTGCGTTTTCCGCCCACGGCCTGCGCTCCGGCTATCTCACCGAAATCGCCCGCCGCGGCATTCCGCTGCCCGAAGCCATGCAGCAGTCGCAGCACCGCTCGGTGCAACAGGCGTCCAACTACTACAACGACGCCGAGCGCACGCTCGGGCGGGCGGCGCGGATCATCGTCTGAGTCGCAGATCGATCCGATGCATCACGGCTTGCGGCGTCAGCTCTAGGACTCGGCCACGCCTCGGCCGAGATGACCTGCAGATACCACGTCGGCGCGACTGTTTTCGTGTCAATCTCACAAAAGCGAGCGGGCTGTAGGGACAAAGAGCCCGTTACGCGCCAAACAGCCGCCGGTCCCAGTAGACCGGCTGGTGCAGGCCTGTGTGGATCTTTGAAAACTCCGGATGCGCCGGATTGATCAGCACATTGCAATCGAGACGCGCCACGACACTCGGCACCAGCAGGAT
>NZ_JBVVQV010000052.1:0-19156 GCF_055811235.1 Mesorhizobium sp. WSM4810
TTATCACAATCACAGGATCAGCAGATCCAGCTTTTTCAATAACATAGCGAGGTGTGCATTATGTCGTGGGATCGGGCTGGCCGGTGATGATCAGGTTCCCATGGCCGTCCGGGATTTAGCGCAATCGCTGTCCGCGCTTTCACCGGTGCCCCTGGACGGTCAGATACTGCTCGCAAGGAGCATCACGTACGAGAGGCGGCTTGTCCGGTCGGATCGGCTTCCTCTTCGGGAATGTCGTCGAATGACGAGTAGTTCAGATTGTAGAGTTTGGAATAGAGCCCGCCCATAGCCATCAGTTTGTCATGGTTGCCGGTCTCAATCACCTGGCCGTTCTGAAGCACGATGATGCGATCGGCACCACGGATTGTGGCAAGACGGTGGGCGATGACAAGCCCGGTGCGGCCTTCCAGGAGTTTTCTTAGAGCTTTCTGGATGAGCATTTCCGTGTAGCTGTCGATGTTCGCGGTGGCCTCGTCAAGAACAAGGATCTTGGCGTCGGCGACGAGAGCGCGGGCGAAACTGACAAGCTGGCGCTGGCCGAGAGAAAGATTGCCGCCGCGTTCGCCGAGTTGGGTTTCATACCTGTCGGAAAGTCTCATGATAAAGTCGTGGGCGCCGACCACCTTGGCGGCCTCGATCACCTTCTCCCGCGTGGCTTCCGTCTTGTGGTAGCGGATATTCTCAAAAACCGTCCCGGTGAACAGAAACGGCTCCTGCAGCACCATAGCGATCTGAGTGCCGAGCGATTCCTGGGTGAGATCGCGCACATCATGTCCGCCAACCAGCACTTGGCCTTGCTGAACATCATAGAAGCGGTGGACGAGGGCCATCGCGCTCGATTTACCAGAGCCGGTCGGCCCGACCAAGGCGACCGTCTCGCCGGGATTGACCCGGAAAGAGACGTTTTTCAGCACCGGCTGTTTGGGATCGTACCCGAACGTGACGCTCCTGAACTCGACCGAGCCGTCCATTTCGGGCGCAAGGATCCTGGCATCCGGTTTGTCCTGGACCTCAATCCTGACGTCGAGCACATCGGTCAGGCGCTTGCCGGAGGCCATTGCGCGCTGCATGACGGAATATTGCAGAGTAAGTGAGCGAATTGGGTCAAAGAAGCGTTGGATATAGAATATGTAGGCAACCAATACGCCCACATCGACGCGGCCATTCATGATCATGGAGCCGCCGACCACAATGACGACAGCCATGGCGAGGCCGGTGAGGCCATCGACGATCGGGACCATGACCTGTGCATATTTGGCAGCGGTCAGGTGGGTCGTGAGGTCGGCATGTGCCTTGTCGTCATACAATACGAAGTTGACGTACTGGCGGTCCATGGACTGGACGGTTCGGACGCCTTGAATCGCTTCGGCCAATGCGCCGTTGACGACTGAATTTGTCTCTTGTGCAGCCATGAAGGCCTCGCGGGCACGCGGCAGCCACACGATGCGGATAATCAACAGGGCCGGCAAGACCGAGAGCGTCAGAAAGCCGAGGTTGAAGTTGACCGACAGCATTACGAAGATGATGCCGAAGAGAAGCGCAATGTCGCCTACGGAGTAGATCGAGTTTTCGAGAAATTCGTGGATAGAGTTGACGTCGCCCTGAAGGCGAGACATCAGGCGTCCTACCTCGGTCTTGTCCATGAAGGATAGCGATACCTTCTGCAGATGGGCAAACATGGCGCGGCGGATGTCGAAGAGGACGTTCTCGGCCATTTTCCCTACCACGGTTTCTTGCGCGTAGGCGGCGCCGAAATTAACCAGAATGGCAAGCGCAAACGCGATGGCGGCCTCAAGCAGGGCGAAGGCATCAGCGCCTACCGGAGTTATGGCGTGGTCGATCGCGTAGCGGATGATCAGCGGGATGAGAAGCTGCGTGCCAGTGAAAATCAGCAATGCGGCAAGCGAGACGACCGCCATGGCTCGGTACGGACGAACGAAGGCCCATATGCGGCGAATGATGTTCTTGTCGAAAGCCCGGCCAAAGATCTCCTCCTCGATGCGATGGGACCCGACGACCGCGCGCGGAGGGCGTCTACCGCTATCATTCGGTTCGATTTCGAGTTCGTTGGCGTGCCGCTTGGCCCTCAGGGCGCGCCTCCAAACGTGGTCGCAATGTCATCTCCCGGGCGCAACTGAAGATCATAAAGGGCCTTATAGCGTCCTCGCTTGGCCAAAAGCTCTTGATGGGTGCCGCGTTCCACGATCTCGCCGTTGTCGACAAACCGAATCCGGTCGGCGTGCTTGAGTGAACTCAGCCGGTGGGCGATGATGATCGTCACCCTATCCTTGGCGAAACGCCGTATCGCCGCGCGGATGCGCTGCTCTGTGGCGGCGTCGATCGCGGCCGTTGAGTCGTCGAAAACGACGATTGATGGGCGCAACATCATCGTGCGAGCTATGGTGAGACGCTGACGCTGGCCGCCCGAGAGAGAGGCGCCACGTTCGCCGACGACCGTCTTGTAGCCAGCGGGGAGGCCGAGAATGTAATTGTGCAACTGGGCGGATTCGCTAGCGCGCTCGATCGGCTGTTCCTTCGCCCAGGGGTCGCCATAAGCGATGTTGTTCTCGATCGTGGTTGTGAACAGGAATGCATCCTGCTGTACGACCGCGACCGCCTTGCGAAGCGATGCGAGGGTGACCCCGCGGATGTCCTGCCCGTCAAGCATGATGGTGCCACCAGTGACGTCGTAAAAGCGGGGGATCAGGTGAGCAATTGTCGACTTGCCAGAACCCGGCGGACCCACGATCGCGATCGTCTCGCCCCTACGGGCGCAGAAGGTAATATTCTTTAGAATGACGCGGTTTCCGGTGCCGGGATATGCAAACGAGACATTGTCGAAGCGCAGAGTTCCTTCACCGATCTCGAGCGGTCTTGCACCGGAAGCATCCCCGATCGTGATGTCCTGGTCGAGCAGACTGAAGAGGCGCGAACCGCAAGTGTAAGCGCGGGCAAAGCCGTTGACCATCAGTCCGATCTGGCGGACGGGCATTTGCAGGATAGTCATGAACGTCAGGAACGTCGTGAGCGTTCCAACGCTGATCTGGCCGGCGATGAGTTTGTCGCAACCGACCCAGAGGACCAACCCCATGGCGACAAAGAAGGCGAGGGTCATTGCCGACGTGTTGGGCACGTACACGTCAACCTGCTCGTGCGCGAGTTCGAGCGCGTTTGTCGAGGCGATGTCGAACTTCGCCATCTCATGAGCCTGTGCCGAAAACGCCCGGACAACGCGGATGCCCGCGAGATTTTCTTCCATCACGCGGCCCAGGACGGAAAGCCGCTCCTGCAGGCCGAGCCAGATGGCGCGTAGCTTAAGCTGGGTGACCGACGATCGCCAGGCTACGAAAGGCACGAAGCTCAGCGCGATTAAACCGAGCACCGGGTCGGTTGAGATCATCATGCAGGCGCCTATCCCGATCAGCATGGTGAGCAGAAAGAACCTAACCAGGGCGGTGGAAAAATACATCCGCACGCCGTCGAGATCGAGGATGCCGAGGGTGATCAGGTCGCCTGAATGCACCCGGTCGTGAAAGGAAAAGCTCAGGCGCTGGACCTTGTCGTAACAAGCAAGCCGCAGTTCGTACGCGACGTGGTGCCCGACAGCTTCGGCAAAGTAGTTTTGCGCCATCGTAAAGAGGCCGCGTAGCGTACTCGCGCCGAGCAGCAGGAGAGCAGGAGTCCAGAGGGCTTGTTCTGCAGCCGTCACCGTGACACCACCCCCGATGGCTACCTGGGTCTGGTCGACAGCCCGGCCGAGAAGCTGGGGAATGAGCAACTGCAGGATTACGGCTACCATCGTCGAACCGATAGCTAACGCGACCTGCCACGGGTGCCTCAAATTCATGCGCGTAATGCGCAGTAGCGTGCTCAAGCCCCGGCCCCACCCGGCCGCTTTTACATGCGCGGACGATTTGAGAGAGGTCGTGCCAACAGCATCACTGCCCACCGAGTGCCCCCGACTGAATTTTGCGCCTTCGGAAGCGAGCCGGTCGACTCACATCAAAAGACGTCCCTCCAAGTTGATCCTGGCCACCATCGGCTCAAGATGCTGATCCGGCGAGTTGCGCCACGGCTTCGCTCGCTGGCATGTCGATCACCGTGATTCCGCTTGCCGCAAGGAAACGGGCTTCGTTTCTGGTCAGTGTTTGCCCATCCATTATCGCGTAACGCGGGCCTTCTGAGCGCTTCATGATCTGCCTGGCGTAAGTGCGCAGCATCTGATCATTGAAGCGGCAGCCGACGAAGAAAAAACCCCGGTCGACGCGTCGTTCCTTGACCACGTCAGGGATAGGCGTCTGGATATCGATTTCAGTCAGGGCTTCGACATAGTCGGAATCGGCGATGAGGAAATTTGCGGCCGGCCTAATACTGCCATGTGGAGCATAGAGAACCGTCTTTGTCGCTGCTCCAGCCTCGAGTTCCCTTCCCGACAAGTCGTAAGTTCTGGTCCAAATGTCGCCAACTTCGTTCGCCCGTGTAACGCCTTGTATCTCGACGACGTCGGTTCGGCCGGCCTCTGCCAGCGCCGCGCGCATGGCGCCTTCGTACCAGCTGTCGATGATGAGGGAGAGCGGGAGTTTTGCGAGCCAGGCGTGGAGGATGCTCGGCGCCGCCGGCCCGGCAAATATATCAGTCATCCAAGCTTGAAGTGTGCGGCGATGCCGGCGTTGTTCGATGAACTGCGCGACCGACCACATATTGGTGCGGATCTTCGAGGGGGCTGGCGCCCGCGTGTTGAGTGCCTCGGCAACGGCTTCGGGGGTACACGGTACAGGCGGCTCAGCAGAGCTGAGCCGGAGGAGACCCGGACCGAGATACGGGATCACCTGATCGGAGACTAACGCTCGTCTGGCCAGCTCAAGCAGCTTTCGGGCAAAACTGTCCCGGACGACGACTAGGTGGCCCGAGGTGGGGATCGTGTTCATGCTCGTTTCCTCTTGACGCCTCTCATTGACGGGCGGCATCAGTCCCCGTCGGAAAGCTTCCTTGCCTCGACGGTGATCGGCAGACGCGTATGCGGCGGAAGATCGGGAAGGAGGAGCCGCCAGCCGTTCCTGAGCGTTACGACCCCGCCCCACAGGTCCTGGTTCTCGAACTTGATAATCGGCTCCTCGAGATCCTTTTTGGGGACATACGCCGACAACCCGGCCTCGGTCCTGCGGATCATTACTTTCATGCGGCCGTTCCTTTATTGGCGTTTTCTTCGGCACTGCAGGGAGCGTCGGCTTTGTCGAGGCTCGTCAATTCACGCGCTCGCATGCCGACGACCGTCCCACGGTCGATCCATTCGACCGCGTAGATGAAGAACTGCTGTAGAAACGTGCCAATGTCGCGCACATAACCCTCTTCGCCCTTGCGCACGAGATTTTCGCCGATCTCCCTGCCAGGATAGGTGCCGTCATTCTTAATGTGGCGAGTGGCACGGACCCGCTCTCCCGGCTGAAATTGGGGGGGTCTGCGGATTTCGACCTCCTGTTCGCGTGCGGGCCGCATGGCGGTTCCTTGGCTCTCTGAGGCTAGTGTCATTGATGAGGCGCGCAGGCATTCCCCGGGGCAGCCAATTGTGTGGGTACCCAGTGGACTCAGGCAGGAACGCAGGTCTTCGGCACAGGACACACCGAAGCACATTGCTGCGTGTCGAAAGCTCCCTCGCATTCGGTGCACTTCTGCAACTCGACCACGTAGCTCTCGCCTTTGAACTTGATCGCACCCGACGGGCATTCGAATTCGCAGGCGCCGCATTGTGTGCATTGGGATGCGATGATCTTGAAAGCCATTTTGACTCCTGATTCGAGTAAATGAGATGGCTCAGGCGATCGCCGCGAGTGCCGGGACGCCAGACTCGGCGGCATAAATCGCGCCGATTGCCGTTTCGATGTAATCATGGCCGTAAGCCTCGGTTACTCGGATACCCGCGTCCGCGAGCTGATCCTTGGGGCAATTTCCAATCTTAACGCAAAGCACGACGTCTATGCCTTCAAGCGCAGCGATGACGCCGTCGAGAGTGGCGTTCTCGCCCCAACCCCCGAGGCAATACTGCTCAACCTTGCGGTGACCGACAAAGTTGATCCCCATCGGCGAGGCTTCATACACCTGGAATTCCTTGGCATGGCCGAAGTGTTCGTTGACGCGGCCGCCGCCCTTAGTTGCCACCGCGACGAGGAGGGACTTGCCGGAGCTCGCTGTCTTGACCATTCCGACCGCTTCGCTCCTTGCCGCCAGGTGATCACGGCGCTCGTCCGCCACCAGCTCCCGATAGGCTTCGCGCTTGCTGGCATCGTAGGTGAGCTCACGGGGGATATGGCCGAGCGTGAATTCCTGGCCACGATCCTCACCCAGCAGGCCGACGGCATCTGCCCGGCACTGCCGGCAGTGGCGCATCAACTTGGCGCCGCCTTCAAGACGATCCTGAAGAGCCTTCATCTCCATTGCATTTGGGCCACGCTGCCCGATCAACCCGTAGTGCGTGCCGTGCGCCGGGTCCGAGATCAGAGGCATGACGTTATGCAGGAACGCGCCGCGCTGCCTGACCCACTTGTTCACCTCAATCAGGTGCTGGTCATTCACTCCGGGGATCATCACCGAATTGATTTTGGTGAGGATGCCGCGTGCGCTGAGCATCTCCAATCCCAGCATCTGCCGCTCGTGCAGAATTCTGGCGGCTTCTACGCCGCAATAGCGGCGGTGATCGTAAAAAATCCAGGGATAGATTTTTGCGCCGATTTCCGGATCGACCATGTTGATCGTGATCGTCACGTGGTCGACATTCATGTCGGCAAGCTCGTCGACGTGGTCGGGCAGCGCGAGCCCATTCGTAGAGACGCAAAGCTTGACGTCGGGGATTTCCCTGACGACGCGTTCGAACGTCGCCTTCGTCTTCTCCCAGTCGTAGCAGGCATCGCCCGGTCCGGCGATCCCAAGTACGGAAAGCTGCGGCACTTCATTGGCGACCGCGATCACCTTGCGTACTGCCTGATCGGGCGTCAGCTTTTCCGAGACAACCCCGGGCCGGCTTTCGTTGGCGCAATCATATTTGCGATTGCAGTAGTTGCACTGGACATTGCAGGCCGGCGCGACGGCGACGTGCATGCGCGCGAAATAGTGGTGCGCCTCTTCTGAAAAGCACGGGTGATCCTTGATCTTGTCCCAGATGGCCGGATCCACATCGTACGGCCTTATCGACGACCCGCAGGAGGAAGATGCGCAGCCACCCGACTTCGCGCTCACCAGCAACTGGTCGGAGAACCTCGCGTCGGTCAGGCTCTCAACTGAAATCACCGGTGCGGCCATTGAAGGGCTCCGTTACGGGTTAACGTCGCGGTTCGAAGCGCAAGAGCAATGCCAACTGAAAAGGTGGCGCTAGTTCACGAATTGGCTTTGCGCGTCGGATATCATGGAGTTGCTCCGACATAGCTTTGTCGGACTTCTAACAGGACTATGTTAGAAGGTGAGGAAGACGACCCGGCCGGACATCAGTTCAAGACAGAAATCCCGCGTCGACCACTCGGCCGTGATCGCCCTCGGCACAACTCCCGACCGGTCTTCCGACGAGGATGTCGGTCTCGGCGACGGCGAGCTCGTCCGCGGTGAAGTTGCCACTGCTCAGTTGGGTCTGCATGGTTCCGATTCAGGAGAGTGGGGTGACTCCTTTCTGCGATCGGCAAGACGTCGGCAAGGGCGGGTGATGAAGGGGTGTGACAGCATCACACCCCCGCGCAGCTGTGGCCCGGGCTCCGACACATTTCGCGTAGCTGGCGCAGTGTTCTCGTTCTCCACGTCATGAGTATGCTAGAATTTCTTCACATCGATACCGTGTCGGCGCAAAGCGTATCCGACCTGTCGCGGCGTGACGCCGAGGACACGGGCGGCCTTGGCCTGAACCCAGCCGACCTTCTCCATCGCGCCGATCAGCCGATCGCGTTCCGTCAGGCGCGGGCCTATTGCAGGGAGAGCGGGATCGTTTGCAGGGTCGGCAGTATGGGGCCGCACGTTATCCTGCGGGGCGCCGAATCGCCCGGCCGGCATCGGCAATCCGGCGGGCATTATATTGCTTCGAAAGCGCTGGTTGCCGGTATTGCCGCTGAGCGAATGATCAGCTTTTTTCCAGAGGAGCCAAGAGAGGCATTGGTTATTGTTGCAGGCAAAATCCAATGGAGCGATCGTCTTTGAACGCGCCAGCGTGGCCGTCCTTTGCACGCAGTTCTCCAATTCGCGGACGTTACCAGGGAAGTAGCATTGCGAGATAAACTCGAGCGCCGACGGCGCGAAGGCGAGTTCGAGATGGTTCTCCTTGTTGAATCGTTCGAGGAAGGCGTTCGCAAGGCGAGGGATATCCCCCGGTCGCTCTCGGAGCGGAGGCAGGATGATTGGCACCACATTGATGCGATAATAAAGGTCGGCCCTGAAATCCCCGTTTACGACAGCCGACTCGAGATCCCTGTTGGTGGCGCATATAAGTCGCACGTCGACCTGCAGCGTCTTGGTACCGCCAACACGCTCCAGTTCGCCTTCCTGCAAGACACGTAACAGCTTGGCTTGGAAGGCAGGCGAAATCTCGCCGATTTCGTCGAGTAGCAGCGTTCCCCCGTTTGCCAATTCAAAACGGCCGGCGCGCTGGGAAATTGCCCCTGTGAAGGCGCCTTTTTCATGTCCGAACAGCTCCGACTCCAGAACGCTTTCCGACAGTGCGGCGCAGTTTAACTTGACGAAAGACTTCCTCCGCCGGCGCGAGAGCCTATGTATGGCTTGCGCGAAAAACTCCTTGCCGGTGCCGCTCTCGCCCCTCAGGAGCACGGTGGAATTCGTCCTTGCTACAATGGAGACGGTTTCGAGCACCTGCTTGAGTGCGGGGCTCTCCCCGATGATCCCATCCATCTTGGCGGGTGCATGCGGGACGGGGTCGGTCCGGTCCTCATCGGCCGAATTCTCCGCTGTCCAGCTCTCATCGACGCGCCGCTCACGATCCCTAGTCAAGCCGCGATGGAGGCGAATAGTGCGGCCTACGAGGTTGGCCACCATCGTCAGGAAGCAGATGTCCTCGTCGTAGCGGGACCCGCTTGCGCTGTCTCTTACGATCGACAACGTCCCAAGGATCCTGTCCTCAGCCTTAACCGGGACGCCGACAAAGGCCATTGGGAGGGAACTGACACCAGGACGTGTTTGAAGCTCGGCCTGAAACAACTCGGACGTGCTGAGGTCCGCGATGACGAGCCGCGTGCCCGTAGCGACGATTTGATCTATTGCCGCCTTTGGTATGATGGGGTGAGTGCCAGATGGGCCGCTGCCGGCACTCGCGGCGATCTCCGGCTCACCTTCAGAGTCCAGGACAAAGATTGCTCCGTGACGCATTTGCACAAACGACGGGAGAGTGTTCGCGACATTGGCCAGCGTAACCTCCAGCCGGGCGGGAGCCGTCAGCGCCTTCGACACCTCGTAGATTCCCTTGAGCCAGTCATCTGCTTCGAACATCCCATCACTGGCGGGTTTGCGGAAGGTGTCTCGAGGTCCTACTCCGTTGACCCGATCATCCGGCCGTATGTGAGCCATGGAAACACCTCAGCGGTTGTGGTCCAGGGTGCTCCTCCCAAGCGCCTTTTCCTTTTTCAATTCTGGAAGCCCAGTGTTCACCCGCTCTTCCCTTTTGCGAGATGGTGCAAGCAAAGGCTGGCGCTCGGCGTAACCTCAGGAGTACACAGTTGCACACCCATCGAACGGTGCGAACGCCGATTATCCGAACTTGAAGAGGACACCGAAGCCACCGCGCGGATAGTTCCATTCGATCTCGCCACTTGTCTCGCACAAAATGCGGCAGGTGCCGCACTCCATGCAGCCATCGGCGGTGATTTCAACTTGACCTTTGTCGTTCAACTCATAGCATTTCGCTGGACAGACGCGTGTCAGCGCGAGCAGATTCGCGCTTGGTTGCTTGTGCGGTCGCACCTTTATATGCGGACGGCCGGAGTCCACCAGATAGCGGTTCTGGTAAAGCTTGTCTTCGACACGTAATTCTGTCCCTGGGTTCGTCATGTCATCAGTGCCTCACCGCCACGCCAATGCCAGGCGGATCGCGTCGCTGACCAGCCCCAACCGCGAGCGCGCCTTGATGAAGGCTGCCGTGGTCGCCTTTTCCTTTTCGATCTTTGGCGTGCCGTCGACACGCATGAAGTTTTGCGCGGCTTGCGACATCAACCGCGGGTAGGTCGTGAAGAAATTGCAGGCGTTAGTGTGGAGTAAAGCTGGCATGTCTTTGTATTTCCGCAGGTCTTTGACTACGAAGGATTTATCCAGCATCGTCTTGTAAAGGGCGAGGTTCGGTTTGGTCATTGGATCGTTGCGTCTCTTCACCTGGATGATAGCCTCAGCCGCAATGCGACCGGAGGTCATGGCGAGGTTCGAACCCTCGCGGTGAACGGCGTTGTTTAATTGCGCGGCATCGCCGACAACGACCCAACCGTCGCCAAAGAGCTGCGGAATAGCCTTGTAGCCACCTTCGGGAATGAGATGCGCCGCGTATTCTTTCACCTCCGAACCGGCGATCAGCGGCCGGATCGAAGGATGGTTTTTCAGCGCGTCGAGGAGGCCGTATGGGCTTTCCATCTTCGCGGCGAAATCCGAGACGACGCAGCCGATGCCCAGTGAGACCGATTCCTTGTTGGTGTAGAGGAACCCGAGCCCGGCCATGCCGTGGGATATCGTGCCGACTGCCTCAATCACGCAGCCTTCACTCCCTTTGACCCCGAACCGCTGCTCAATGACCTCTTCGGGCAGGAAATGCATCTCCTTGACTGCGAGCGCCACGGCTTCCGGCTTCAGCATCTTGCGCAGGCCGCCCCGCGTGCCAAGCAGCCCGCAGACACCTTCTGCAAGAACAACTACGTCCGCGTAGATAGCTCCGCCGGCCCGATCCGTGCGGACGCCGATCACCTTGCCCTTGGCGTCACGGACGAGTTCCGTCACCGTCGTTTCGCACAGAACCGTCGCGCCGGCCTCGCGCACCCTGCGCGAAAACCATTTATCGAACTGGGCACGGATGATCGTATAGCGATTCGGCTTCACCTCGTTGAAGTCGTCCGACCGATAGTGAATCCCGGTGTGGGAAGTCTCGTCCATCACCCATAGCCGCTGTTCAACCAGATGACGTTCGAGAGGTGCATCATCGCGGAAATCCGGAATGATCTTCTCCAACATGTTCGCATACATGATGGCACCCTGGACATTCTTGGAGCCCGGATATTCACCTCGCTCCAACTGGAGTACCTTCAAGCCGTCGCTTGCCATGGTGTAAGCAGCTGCGTTCCCGGACATGCCGGCCCCGATGACAATGGCGTCGAACTCTTCGTTGATCATTTCCATCTCCCTTAGCTCGCAAGCTTGTCGCGACTGTGCGGTGACAGCCGCCGGGTGAAGGCCTCGGTCAGCGCGGGCAGGAAACGGACCGCATCGGTGACGATCCCGAGGTGAGCGAAATCGAAAATCGGCGCGTTCGGGTCGGTGTTGATGGCCACGATGAGATCGGCTCCCTCAACTCCAACGCGGTGCTGGATGGCGCCGGAAATACCGGCCGCTATGTAAAGCTTCGGCCGAATTGTCTTGCCTGTTTGGCCGATCTGCCGATCGGCCGACATCCAGCCCTTTTGGACCAGCGGCCGCGAACAGCCGAATTCGGCGCCTATCACTCGCGCGAGACTCTTCACAAGCTGCAGGTTCTCCGCTCCGCCGAGACCAAGCCCTCCCGCAACCACCACATCCGCATAGGCGAGATTGGCAATGCCCGACTGGCTGTCCGGAAGGAATCCTAGCACCTTGGTGACGATTTCATCCTCGGCGAGCGACAGCTTGTGCGCGATGACACGCCCGATCGCTCTGTCTGCCCGCTGCGGCATGGGCATGACCCTCGGTCGCACCGTCGCCATCTGCGGCCTGTAATTGAGCGTGTAGATCGTGCATAGCAAGGAGCCCCCAAAAGTCGGACGGGTCGCGGCGAGTGAACCGTCGGCATCCACGTCGAGTTCGGTGCAGTCGGCCGTTAACCCTGTCAGCAAGGTCGTCGCGACGGAACCGGCGAGATCCCTGCCGAGCGTGGTCGCACCGAGAAGCAGGATCTCGGGTTTGTAAGTATCAACCAGATCCGTCATTGCCTTGGTGAAAGGCTCATTGCGATAGTCGGCGAGCAGCGGCGCCTCAACGAAGTAGACAAGGTCGGCGCCATAGGCGAAGGCCTCGGCGACTGCGTTCTGGGTGGCTTCTCCAGGCGGTCCGAGCACAGCGCCCGCGAGCTGGACGCCAAGTTTGTCCGCCAGCTTGCGGCCCTCACCAAGCAGTTCGAAGGATACCGGATGGACCTGGCCACGTTCGAGCTCGATGAAAACCCAGACATGCCGATAGTCCCTGAAACGCTCGGGCAGCTCCTTCTTCATCCCGGCACGGCCGGCGGGCGGGCGAGGGGTGTCTGGGTTCGCACTCGACATATGGTCTGCTCCTTGCCGTCACGCGGCTTCGAAGGCGAGTTCCGGTTCCAGTGCCGGCTGGCGGGTGAAAATTGCACCAATCAATTCGTCGGCGAGATCGCGCAGCGTCTTTTCGGCGGTGTCAATTTGCACCGCTTTTTCAGACCGCGCGGTAGGGGCAAAAACGCGTTTGACGACGGTCGGCGAGCCACGCAAGCCGCATTTGGTGAGGTCTTCAATGCCGGCCTCGGCCGCACTCCATTTCACAATCTGGCTGCGCGCGGCACACAGGGCGTCTTCGATCGAGCCCCGGCGCATCTCGTTTGTGCCTTCCAGCATGGTGATGAGGCAAGGCAGCCTGCTCTTCAGCTTCTGGGTGCCGCCCTCGCAACGGCGCTCGACAGTGATCTCGCACGCAGCAAGATCAATGGAGGCGATTTTCGCGACATAGGTGAGTTGAAAGAGATCGAGACGCTTGGCGATGCCGGGCCCGACTTGGGCGGTGTCGCCATCGATCGTCTGTTTGCCCGTGAAGACCACGTCCGGGGGGCCGAACGTCTCGCCAATCTTCGCGATTGCCTGGGAAAGAGCAAAGGAGGTCGCCAGTGTGTCGGAACCGGCAAAATAGCGGTCGGTCAAAAGCACCGCGCGATCAGCGCCGTAGCCCAGCGCCTTGCGCAGGCAGTCCTCTGCCATGGGTGGACCCATAGTGAGCACGGTGACCTCCCCACCATAAGCGTCGCGTAGCCTGAGTGCTTCTTCCAGGGCGAATAGGTCGTAAGGGTTGATGATGGTCGGCACACCCTGACGCATGATGGTGTTCGTCACCGGATGGACCCGTATCTGTGCCGAGTCCGGCACCTGCTTGATGCTGACGACAATGTGCATTGGCGTTCTCTATGCTGTTATCCCGAGGCGAGCTGGCGGTGCGAGTTCTTGTTTGCATTGTTCGTGCCAAGTGTTTTGGGAGCGTCTTTCCTTTTAAATTCCATCGATCATTTCAGAGGCCCCCGGATTCGATGCCCGAATTGTCGGCTTGTCGACATTGTCGCGTCGCGACTATGTAGGGTTTATTCGCCGAACCGCTTCAGGACGGAGTCGAACGGAACGAATGTGCGGCCTGGCGTGTAAGG
Source organism: Mesorhizobium sp. WSM4810 (assembly GCF_055811235.1). Taxonomy (NCBI): domain Bacteria; kingdom Pseudomonadati; phylum Pseudomonadota; class Alphaproteobacteria; order Hyphomicrobiales; family Phyllobacteriaceae; genus Mesorhizobium; species Mesorhizobium sp. WSM4810. The sequence continues at coordinate 13,583 of NZ_JBVVQV010000052.1, forward strand.
TTTGTTCGGATTGTGGTCTTTGAGCACCTTGAAAACCCGGTGCGTGAGCGGCGAGGAAAGCGCGAACTCCTCGTAGGCGCGTTCCAGCATGGCGCGCATGCGCGCGGCGATCACCTGGTCGGGCAGACCGGAGAAATCTTCCTCGGCAAGGTATTGGCCCACACGCTTGAGGATATGCAGCCGTGAGACATTGAGCACCTTCGGATCATACGAGACGCCAAGGACAGCGAAGAACTCCTCCGCGGACGACAGGCCTTTCAGTCGCGTGAGGATGTTGGTGACGTCGATGGGACTGCTGTCAGCGGAACAACTCATTGCGTTCTCCCTTTGTCGGAAACGGTGTTCTGGTGCGTTGGTCGCACATTCGACATGCAGCCTCGAAAGCCGCGGTTTGATGAACGAATGCGCTGAGCCAGCGCGGCAATCGCCTCGTCGACACAACTGCCTCCGGTGCCGAGGCCGGACGTGGCGCGGTACAACTGGTCGATCTCCATGGAGGCAGCCGGCCCCGCTTGGAAGCGAGCGAGGTGGGCTGACGCAACGGCCCCGCAGGGCCCGAGCGGGATGGGCTCGACTGTCTCCGGATTGGCCCTCGACCTGGCGCTCGGCCTCCCGACCGACGTCTCCTCGGCCGCCAAGGGGGCAATGCGGTGAAGCCGACTTCGATATCTGCCTCCTGAAGGACAGCCATCGCGGCGGCCACCTCTTCGCGTGCGCTGCCCGCGCGCTCGCCGACTCCAAGGACGACCGAGGCATGGCGCGCGCCGGCGTGGATCGCCGCCACCCGTGTTGGCGGTAGCGAGGCCGAAAACGTTATGGCATGGAATTCGAGGTCGACGGGAGACTTCGCTGCGAGCGGGGTGACAAGCTCGAAGGTCGAAAAGGGATCGAGGGCGCTGACACTATCGGCCAGGCTGAGGCGGCTTTCGCCGGCGCGCGCCGCCGTCTTAATAAGGCGGGCGAGATAGTCCTGGTTGGTATGCGAAGCATCCTCAGAGCCCAGGGCGAGGAAAAAGCCGCTGGCGGCCGCGCGCCCGACCATATGCTCGATGAGCTTTAGCGGTCCTTCCCGGACTAGCCCGAGCTTGGTGGCGAGCTGGATATCGGATGCAGGCAAGGACAGATTGAGGGCGCTGACGCCGCTCTCGACCGATGCATGGAAATCCCGTGAGGTCATCCGGCGCCCTGCCGTGAACCGCACCGGAACACTCCGTGCGACCACGGCGCAAATTGCGTCGATTTCGATCGCAAGCTTTCCGCCACCGTCAAGGCAACGCCGGGTGCCTGCTCGCCCTCGCGCAGGGTAGTCTCCTTGAGAAAGACCCGACCGCTCATGAATGGACGCCGGTTCATCTGCCGCTGAGACCTGGTACGCATTGAAGGCCTTCGGCGCTCCGTATATTCGACCCGGAACTGTGGGCGTCGCGCAGCTTCTCCACAATTGAAGGCAAGACCTCTAGCACCCGGTCCACCTCTTCTTGTCCGTTGTCACGCGCGAAAGAGAAGCGGACCGCCCGATGTGGCATTTTCATCGCCTTCAGCACATGGCTTGGCTCCGCACAGCCCGATGTGCAGGCGGACCCGGAGGAACAGACGATACCCTCGCGGTCGAGGAGATGCAGGATTCCATGGCCTTCAATACCTTCGAAGGCGATGTTTGCGGTGTTCGGCAAGCGCTCCAGGGGATCGCCGTTGACGAAGCTGTTTGGGACACGCTGGACAAGCCCGTTCTCCAGCCGGTCGCGGAGCCACTTTATCCGCGTGGTCTCGTCATCCATGAAATTCAAGGCGAGTTCGGCGGCCATGCCGAGCCCGACTATGCCTAGTGTGTTTTCGGTGCCCGCGCGCCGGTCGCTCTCTTGGTGACCCCCCTTGATCAGGGACTGGAACGGCACGCCGCGCTTGACGAAAAGTGCGCCGGCCCCTTTTGGTCCATGAAATTTATGGCTGGAGAGAGACAGCATGTCGATGGCGGTTGATTTCAGGTCCATCGGGAGCTTGCCGACTGCCTGCACGGCATCAGTGTGGAAAAGGGCGCCGACTTCCTTGGCCAATTCGGCGAGCTTGGCGACGGGGAAGATCGTACCAGTCTCGTTATTGGCCCACATGATCGAGACGATTGCCACGTTCGGGTTGAGGATGGCCCGGTAAGCGTCGACGTTCAGCCGGCCATGGCGGTCCACCGGGATCCTGTGCACCTTAGCGCGGCGCGTCTCCTCAAGATGAGCGCAGAGGGTCAGCACAGCCGGATGTTCGACAGCGGAAGTCACGATCTCTGTTCGGTCAGGCATCACCTCGAGCGCCGAAAGAATGGCCGCATTGTCGCTTTCCGTTCCACCCGAGGTGAAGGTGATCTCATCGTCGAACTCCGCGCCGATCAGCGCCTGCAACTGACGCCGCGCGTTGCTCAACGCGGCGCCGGCAAGGGCGCCAAAACCGTGCGCCGACGAAGGGTTGCCGAATTGATCCGTAAGCAACGGCAACATCGCTTCAACGACCGCGGGATCGACCCGTGTCGTTGCGTTGTTGTCGAGATAGACAACTTTCATGGGCTATGGTCCTCAATGGATTGAATGACGTGAGGCGCAACCCGGTCGCATCGAGCCTTGCGCATGCCGTTGCTGGCGGAGACGATCCAGAAGCGGTGCAGGTGCCCTCCTAGATTGGCGCAGATTGGGCCGCCATCGCACCGACAAGCTCACCTCAGGCGCCCTCTCTCCCTCTTCGGCAATCAACTACAGGACTTGCCGCAGGAGCACTTCCCGCTCGCATTCGGATTGTCGAAGACAAAGCCGGAGGTTTCGAGACCCATGACGAAGTCGACGGCCATGCCGGCTACATGCGGCTGGGTGCCGGCGTCTACGAACACCTTGATCCCATCCGTCTCGATGATCGCGTCGCCCTCGCGCGGGGCGCTCTCCAGGCCCATTGAGTATTTGAAGCCGGAGCAGCCGCCGGCCTCGACCATGATGCGAAAGCCTTCTGCCGGCTCACTAGCCTTGGAAAGAGCGGTTTTAACGGCGGCAACGGCCTTGTCGGTGATCGTAATCATCGCTCGTTTCTCCTCGGTGCGTGACGGTTTGGGCATCACCGTGCATGGACCGTGCCAATGGGAAAAACCGTTTCCGGACAGTGCGACATCGCCAACGCGGCCACGATTCTGGTTCGGCTGTTACCGCGAAGGCGTCGGACAATCGACAGGTATTGTCGGATTTGTCGAGACCGCCACAGGGGGATGAGCTCAAGTTCCCTGTGAACTGGTATGTAAGTCGGTTTCCGAGCGCTTCGAGCAATTGGCACGACTTTTGAGCTCTTTTTTGGCGAGGGCGAAGATGCCCGACCGATAGTATGCGCAAGCAGGGGTGAAGACATGCACCAGCGCGAGAAACCTTCGCCGGAGAGGATCCGGCGAGCACGCGAAGACTGTCCCAGCATCCGCAGCCGCGATCTCGCCGGCCAATTGGGCATTTCGGAAGCGGAGCTCTACGCGGCACATTGCGGTTTTGGCACGGTGCGCATCGAGCCCCGCGTTAACGATATGCTGACCGGTCTCGAGGCGGTCGGCGAGGTGATGGCGCTGACCCGCAATGCCAGTGCCGTGCATGAGAAGATAGGCATCTACGAAAAGGTGTTCACCGGAAAGCGTCACGCCATAGTGCTCGGCAAGGACATTGATTTGCGCACCTTCCCGAACGTGTGGGCGCACGGCTTTGCGGTCGAGACACGCGATGGCGGGGAGATCCACCGCAGCCTGCAATTCTTCGACGCCGCAGGCGAGGCAGTGCACAAGGTGCATCTGAGGTCGTCCTCCAACCTCTATTCCTATCAAAAACTGACAGACGAGCTCCAATCCTCGAACCAGGAGCCGATCGTGTCGGTTAAGGGGAGGTCAGCCGAAAACGTCGCAAAGATTGCGGACCAAGCCGCTACAGTCGATGACCTGAGGGAGCACTGGAGCCGGCTGACCGACGTGCACCAGTTCTTCGGCATGCTGAAGGCCCTGAACCTCAGCCGCCGCCAGGCGGTGCGCATGGTCGGCCAGGATTACGCCTGGCTGCTCGACAATGCTGCCGTTGGCGCCATGTTCCATCGTGCGGCCGAGGACGAGATGCCGATCATGTGCTTCGTCGGCAATCGTGGCTGCATCCAGATTCATTCCGGCCCTATCAAGTCGGTCAAGCAGATCGGGCCTTGCATCAATGTGCTCGACGAGACTTTCCACCTGCATCTCAGGGCCCACCACATCCGTGAGGTTTGGGCCGTGCGCAAGCCGACCAGGGACGGTCACGTCACGTCACTCGAAGCCTATGGCGCCAATGGCAAGATGATCGTCCAGTTCTTCGGGACGCGCAAGGAAGGCGAACCCGAGCGCCACGACTGGCGGCTACTGGCCGAGAACCTGCCGCGCATTCCCCGTTCAACCGCCGCTTGAGGTGAGGTCGATGCATATCGATTCCCGTTTCGCTCGGCATGCGCCGCTACTCTGGATTTGCTGACCACCGCTTTGCCTGCCGAGGCCAACGAGGGCACAGCTGCCTTTTGCGGCCCGCCGAGGATCACCTCGATCGGAGGCGCCATTCCCGAGGGCCACCGCGCTTGGCGAGGATCGCCGTCATTGCTCCCTTTGCGATGAGCCACAACCTGAACTCCGCGGTAAAGCTACTCAATGCAGGCAAATGCGTCAGCTGCCCGGACGGGTGTGTTGTCGGTCAATTGTCCAACATCCCAGATGCACGGCAGCGGGCGGGAGGAATTGCTCGAAGTGAAGTCGATTGGTCCCTCCGTCAAGTTTCCAGAGGACGGCCTCCACAAAGGCATCTCGAATGATCCTTCGCCGGCAAGAGCCCTCGGCGTCTTATGCCAAGCTCGAAAAGGTAGCGTCCGAGACGGATGCAAAGCTGAACACGGCAGCCCGCATCATCAAAGAACCCTTAGCGCATCCTGTTCGCGCTATCGGCGAAGCGCGGCGCTAAGATTCTTGCCAAGAGCACCAACACAGCAGGCAACGGCCGGGTTGCCGATGCGACCAGTGCGGTCGAGGATTTCTCCGGCTACCAGCAGATGCCCGACAAGGCGATCGCCATCGCCAGGCCGATGTGATTCCTGACGCAGAAGTATGTGGGGCGCCGATCTCGGCAGTGAGCTATTTGCGGGCGCCCTGATGGCCTTGGCGCCGGCGGACGTGGACCTTGTTCTTGCCATAGGCGCGGCCGATCGCGGCCCGTCTCCGGCTCGCTCAGCCGCTCGACGGCAATCCAATCCGTCTCGCGCAAGAGATCAGGATCCGGAGCCTTCTCCACGAGCGCGCCGGTTCACCATGTCATCGGTCATCGATCGTCCTTCGAATTAGTTGGGTCAGCAATCCGACCTTACCGACGAAGTGTCGATGACGACGCGAAGCCGCTCGCTCGCTTGTATGGGCTAATCTTTGTCAAGGTGATCTATCAGTCGTTCCGTCTCCTTGTTCAGCTGTGGCGCCCCATTTGTTCCTGCTTTGGCTTGTATGGGCTAATCTTTGTCAAGGTGATCTATCAGTCGTTCCGTCTCCTTGTTCAGCTGTGGCGCCCCATTTGT
>NZ_JBVVQV010000053.1:0-17077 GCF_055811235.1 Mesorhizobium sp. WSM4810
GAGGACGAGCGCCTGAGCTATGGCGAGCTCAATGCGCGGGCCAACCGGCTGGCCCATCATCTGATCGCCCTTGGGGTTAAGCCGGATCAGCCGGTGGCGATCTGCCTGGAGCGCAGCCTGGCGATGGTGGTGGGGGTTTTGGCGATTCTCAAGGCGGGCGGTGCCTATCTGCCGCTGGACCCCGCCTATCCCAGCGCGCGGCTGCGGCAGGTTGTCGACGATGCCTCGCCGCGGCTGCTAGTTTGCGATGCGGCCGGACGCGCAGCACTCGGGCCCGAGGTGCTGACCGATGTGACGATGGTCGATCTGGAGACGGCCACGCCCGCCTGGGTCGAGTTGCCCGCCTCGAACCCGGACCCGCGCGCTCTGGGCCTGACCGCACGCCATCTCGCCTATGTCATCTACACTTCAGGCTCTACGGGAGCCCCAAAGGGGGCACAGAATGAGCATCGGGCTATTATCAATCGCCTGATCTGGATGCAGAAAGCCTACGCTCTCAATGCGACTGATGTCGTCTTGCAGAAGACGCCATTTGGCTTCGATGTCTCGGCCTGGGAATTCTTCTGGACGTTGCTTGAAGGGGCGACCCTGGTGCTGGCGCCACCGGCTGCACACAAAGACCCCGATGCGCTTGTAAAAGTGATCCTCAGCCAAAGCATCACCACTGCGCACTTTGTACCATCCATGCTGGTCAGCTTTATGGACACGAAGGGTGCTGATCGCTGCACATCACTGCAGCGTCTCGTGTGCAGTGGCGAGGCGCTTCCTGCCTCCCTTGCGCACAAGGTTCGACGCGTATTGCCTTTGACTGGCCTGCACAATCTGTACGGTCCCACGGAAGCTGCTATCGACGTTACAGCCTGGAATTGCCCGGCTGATTTTGATGGGTCAGTTGTCCCGATCGGGCGCCCGATTGCGAACACGCGGGTGTATCTGCTGGATGCTCACGGCGCGCCCGTGCCGTTCGGGGCGGTGGGTGAGCTCTATATCGGCGGGGCAGGCGTTGCGCGTGGCTACCTGAACCGCCCCGAGCTGACGGCAGAGCGGTTTTTGGCCGATCCGTTCAGCGATGAGGCGGGCGCCCGGATGTACCGGACCGGCGACCTGGCGCGTTATCTGCCGGACGGCAATCTGGAGTTTCTGGGCCGCAACGACGAGCAGGTGAAGATCCGCGGCTTCCGGATCGAGCCGGGCGAGATCGCGGCGCGGCTTTGCGAGCACGAGCTTGTCGGCGATGCGGTGGTGGTGGCGCGCGCCGATCGGACCGGCGACCAGCGGCTCGTCGCCTATCTGGTGGCCAAGCCGGCGGACGGATCGGAGGGCGCCGATGGCGCGCGGCTTGCCGCCTCCTTGCGCGCCCATCTGGCTAGCCTGCTGCCCGACTACATGGTGCCGTCGGCCTTCGTGCGGCTGGATGGGCTGCCGCTGACGGTGAACGGCAAGCTCGACCGCCAGGCGCTGCCGGCCCCCGACGACGATGCCTATGCGCGCACCGCCTATGAAGCGCCGCAGGGCGCGGTCGAGACGGCGCTGGCCGGGATCTGGGCGGAGCTGCTCGGGGTCGAGCGGGTCGGGCGCCACGACAACTTCTTCGAACTCGGCGGCCACTCGCTGCTGGCCGTGCAGCTGATGGAGCGGCTGCGACGGCTGTCGCTCGGGGTGGAGGTGCGCACCCTGTTCGCCCGGCCGGTGCTTTGCGATCTGGCGGCAAGCCTTGGCAGCCATCACGAGGTGGCGGTGCCGGCCAACCTGATCGGCGAGCAGAGCACGGCGATCACACCGCAGATGCTGCCGCTGATCGATCTCACCCAACAGGAGATCGACCGGATCGTCGCCACGGTGCCAGGCGGGGTCGGCAATATCCAGGATATCTATGGCCTGTCGCCGCTGCAGGACGGCATCCTGTTCCATCATCTGCTGGCGACGAAGGGCGATCCCTATCTGCTGGTCTCGCAGATGGCCTTTGCCGAGCGCGGCCTGTTGGAGCGCTATCTTGGCGCGGTTCAGCAGGTGGTGGACCGGCACGACATTCTGCGTACGGCCTTTGTCTGGGAAGGGGTGTCGAGCCCGGCCCAGGTGGTGTGGCGCAAGGTGGCCCTGGAGGTGACCGAGGTCGAGCTGGATGCGTGTGACGGTTCCGGCGCCGAGGAGCTCAGGCGCCGGTTCGATCCGCGCCGGCACCGCATCGATCTTGGCCGGGCGCCTCTGTTGCGGTTTGTGATCGCGCGCGAGCCGGGCAGCGGGCGCTGGCTGCTGCTGGAGTTGCAGCACCATCTGATCGGCGATCACACGACGCTGGAGATCATGCATGCCGAGGTGCGGGCCGTGCTCCAGGGTCGCGGGCATGAGCTTGCCGCGCCGCAGCCGTTCCGCAATCTGGTGGCGCAGGCGCGGCTGGATGTCGATGCCAAGGCGCATGAAGAGTTCTTCCGCTCGATGCTGGCCGACATCGACGAGCCGACGCTGCCGTTCGGGCTCAGCCAAGTGCATGGCGACGGCAGCGGGGTCGGCGAGGCGCATCGGATGTTGCCGCAGGCGCTCAACGATCGGCTGCGGGCCCAGGCGCGGCGGCTGGGGCTGAGCCTGGCCAGCCTTTGCCATCTGGCCTGGGGTCAGGTGGTGGCGCTGAGCAGCGGCCGAGAGCAGGTGGTGTTCGGCACGGTGCTGCTCGGCCGCATGCATGCGGGTGCGGGCGCCGACCGCGCCATGGGCCTGTTCATCAACACCCTGCCTGTGCGCCTCGACCTCGACGGCACCGGAGTTGAGGAAAGTCTGCGTCTCACCCATGCCCGTCTGGCCGAGCTGCTGGCGCACGAGCATGCCTCGCTGGCGCTGGCGCAACGCTGCAGCGGCGTTGCGGCGCCGGCGCCGCTGTTCAGCGCGCTGTTGAACTACCGCCACAACACGCCGGCGGCCATGGCCGGCTCCGGGACGGATGATGGTCTGTCCCGCATGGAATGGCTGGGCGGGGAGGAGCGCACCAACTATCCGCTGACCCTATCGGTGGAGGATTTTGGCGAGGCGCTGGGCCTGACGGCGCAGGTGGTGGAGCCGGTGTCTGCCGATCGGGTCTGCGGCTACATGCAGCACGTGCTCGAGCAATTGGCCGAGGCGCTGGAGCATGCCCCCAATACGCCGGTGCGCGACCTGGACATCCTGCCGGCTGCCGAGCGCATCTATCTGCTGGAGGATCTGAACCGGACGGCGGCGGCCTATCCGTCGGAGCGGTGCATCCACGAGCTGTTCGAGGCGCAGGTGCGCCAGGCGCCGGAGGCGGTGGCGCTGGTCCATGACGACGAGCGCCTGAGCTATGGCGAGCTCAATGCGCGGGCCAACCGGCTGGCGCATCATCTGATCGGGCTCGGGGTCAAGCCGGACCAGCCGGTGGCGATCTGCCTAAAGCGCAGCCCGGCTATGGTGGTGGGGCTTTTGGCGATCCTCAAGGCCGGCGGCGCCTATCTGCCGCTGGACCCGGCCTATCCCTGCGGGCGGCTGCGACAGGTTCTCGGCGATGCCGCGCCGCGGTTGCTGCTTTGCGACGCGGCCGGCCGCGCCGCCCTCGGCGCCGAGGCGCTGGCCGATGTGACCGCGGTCGATCTGGAGACGGTGACCCCGGCCTGGGCCGAGCTGCCCGCCTGCGATCCCGACCCGCGCGCCCTTGGCCTGACCGCGCGCCATCTCGCCTATGTCATCTACACCTCCGGATCAACCGGAACCCCAAAGGGCGTCATGGTCGAGCACCACAGCCTGGTCAATCTGGGGCTGGCTCAGATCGGGCTTTTCGGCGTTGGTTCAAACAGCCGTGTCGTACAGTTCGCCTCCTTCGGTTTTGATGCAAGTGCTTGGGAGCTTGTCATGGCGGTTGGCTCAGGCGCCGCATTGCACTTGCCTGCGTACGAGCTCCGCCAGGCGAGTAACAAGCTATCGGATTACCTGCGAAGCGAAGCCATAACCCATGCGACGTTACCTCCAGCCTTGCTTCAGGCAAGCAGCTATCCGGGATGTTTGGCGTCGCAAGTTCTCATTCTTGCTGGCGAACTGCCGAAGCCTGAACTCGTCCGAAGTCTGGCCTCGGCATCTATCGTCAACGCTTATGGCCCGACCGAAGCAACAGTCTGCGCCACGGTTTGGAGTTGTCCCGATGATTTTGATGGGCCAGTTGTCCCCATCGGTCGTCCGATTGCGAACACACGGATCTACCTGCTGGACGGTCATGGTGCGCCGGTGCCGTTCGGGGCGGTGGGCGAGCTTTACATTGGCGGGGCAGGGGTTGCGCGTGGCTACCTGAACCGGCCCGAGCTGACGGCGGAGCGGTTCACCGCCAGTCCCTTTGTGGACGGCGATCGGCTGTATAAGACCGGCGATCTGGCGCGCTATCTGCCGGATGGCAATCTGGAGTTCCTAGGCCGCAACGACGACCAGGTGAAGATCCGCGGCTTCCGCATTGAGCCGGGCGAGATCGCGGCGCGGCTTTGCGAGCACGCCTGGGTGCGCGAGGCGGTGGTGGTGGCGCACGAGGACCGCGCCGGCGACAAGCATCTTGTCGCTTATGTCGTGTGCGGGCCCGAGGCCGGCTCGGACGACGACTATGGCGGCGGGCTTGCCGGCGCCTTGCGCGCGCATCTGGGCGGGCGGCTGCCGGACTACATGGTGCCGGCTGCGTTCGTGCGGCTGGCGGCGCTGCCGCTGACACCGAACGGCAAGCTCGACCGCAAGGCACTGCCGGCGCCGGGCGACGAGGCCTATGCGCGGGCGGCCTATGAGGCGCCGCGCGGCGCGATCGAGACGGCGCTGGCAGAGATCTGGGCGGAGCTGCTCGGGGTCGAGCGGGTCGGACGCCACGACAGCTTCTTCGAACTCGGCGGCCACTCGCTCCTGGCGGTGCAAGTGCTCAGTCGAGCATTAGGTGTAGGGCTGAACTTTAGCGCCGCTGACCTCTTCCGAGCCCCTGTTCTGAAGGACCTTGCATCGAAGATTCATTTGGAGCCACAGCCCAGGACTCCGGGAGTGATTTCCGTTCAAGCAATCGGATCGCAGCCACCGCTCTTCTTTGTCCCCTCAGGTTCTGGCGATTGTTCCTACGTCCTCAGGTTGGTGGAGGAAATGGACGTAGACTGTCCCGTCTACGCTCTGCCATGGCCCCCCTTCAATAACCTTTGTCCACCAACTCTTGAGGCGATAGCCGCGGAGACCATCGTGGCGATTAGAAAGATCCAGCCGCAGGGTCCGTATCGTTTCGCTGGGTACTCATCAGGCGGCATCTTGGCTTACGCCCTAGCCCAGCTCTTACTGGGTCGCGATGAAGCTATCTCTTTCATGGCGTTGATCGATGTTACGTTACCTGCAAACGTGACAAAGATACCCATCCAAATGGTACGAGACGTCGTGCTCGATTCTTTAGAACCCTTAGATGATGAGAGCTTCGAAGTGTTGGAGCAATTTGCTGGACAAAGTTCAATCGCTCAGCTGCTTGAAAAGGGGCAGCAAATTGGGGCAATACCTCTGGATCGTAATCTCCATAACGATGTTTTGATGTATGAAAGGACCGCCCGGTTTCACGAGGCGCTGCAGGCGTACCAAGTCCCAACCCTGCCAATTGAGATACATCAGTTTTATGCCACCGAGGCTCTCTTCAGTTCTCGGGCACGACAAGCTGAGAGTTCTTTATGCCCAGAGGCACGTTCGCCCATGCGCGGCTGGGACCGGGTCTTGAGTCCGCAGGCTATTACTGCCGTACCGATTGTAGGCGACCACGTGACGATGATGAGTGTTCTGGAAAACCGCAAGGCTCTGGCCCGAGCTATTTCTGCGCCCTTAGCCGGGGTTCTTGAAAAAGATCCCTAGCAAACAGCCCCGAAGGTTCTGGCACCCAGACGAGGTTCAGTCTCGGATCGCGACAATCCCCAAATGTCGGAGAGTTCTGTCTCGGTGATCCAAAGATGGGAAGCATATGTGGTCTGCCGCCGCTGCTGATCGACGACCGAGTCGAGCAATTTCAAGGCCAAGCTGCATTGGCTGAGCTTCTCATCCGAAAAGCTCAAAGGAACCAGATAGAATGGAGACTATCACCATTGATCAAAGGAACATCCTCGTCGGCATCCGTCCAATAGAACCAGCTGACGACTCCACCTTGTACGCTTCCGAAGTTACCTCGTTGGGACGCACTGTTACCAAAGTTCGCCGCCAAAGCGGTGCTGCAAGAGTAGTTGCCAGAACACTCCTTGGGCAACTGGGATTCCCACAACTGCCGATCCTAAAGACGCGCTCGGGTGTTCCGATCTGGCCACCCGGCATCGTCGGATCTTTGGCGCACCACGATACCGTAGCAGCCGCCGCCATTGCGGGGACGAAACGGATTGCGGCTCTCGGCATCGACATTGAGCCTAATGAACCTCTGCCGGAGAACTTGATCGAATTGATTGCCACCCCTAACGAGCAACGCATGTACGATCTGCATCTGCTCAAGCGGCGGGACCTCTTCGCTTTGAAGGAGGCGGTGTATAAGGCGTATTTTCCACTGCACAATCATTTCATTGAATTCCAGGACGTGGAAATTGATATCCCTGCGCGATTAGGGTACGTGGCGAAGACAAATTGCACGTTTTCGCTCGAGTTACTTATTTCCGACAATGTAATCGGGTTGGCGTACACGGCCAACATGCGAAAACTTCCCCCGCTGACTCATCCGGTTGACGTTCGTTCTGGCCCATCCAGAAGATCAGGACATGAAACGTAGCCGCTTTTCTGAAGAGCAGATCATCCGAACTGTTGAATAACATGAGGACGGGGTGTCTTCGCGATCTGTGCCGCAAGCACGGGCTCAGCGACGCCTCGATTACAACTGGAAGGGCCGCTTCGGCGGGATGGATGTCTCCGAGGCTAGGCCGACTGAAAAAGGCTCTGGAAGACGAGAACACGCGGCTGAAGCGGCTTCTGGCCGACGCCATGCTCGACAATGCCGCGTCGAAGGATCCCGCGCCAGAAGCCAACTGCCTGCGGGCAACGAGCGACTTGGCTTGCAGAGTCCTTTGGCAGCCCGCGAGGACAGGGGGCCGGTACACGAACTGTTCCCACAGACACGCGGCCTCGCCGCCATAAGCGGCAGGGCGTGACCGCCAGGCCGTAGGTTGGCTCACGCGAAGGATCTCGGCCAGGCGGACCGAGGGCAAGCGCTTCTCCGACTGGAGCATCAGCCACATGGCTTTAGCCAAACACGCAAGGGCAGCTTGGTCGAATGCAGCGGGGTCGTCACCATGAACTGGAACCGGCAAGCGCCATTGGAGGATTGATAAAGACCCGGTCGCGCACGCCGATTGCCTGTATCGCGGCCGGCAAGCGCGATCGAACGCTTGTAACACAGGCCGGACAGGTTCTGTCTTCTGGCCACACCATTGTTTCCAGCAATCGCCGCAATGCTCTTCATCCCGGAAGGCCACGATTCCTCAACGGCCCGAATGTTGGAAAGCGCCGCGAGCACCGTTTCAGGCATTCTCATCCTCTCCAGATCACCGTCCTGCATGGGAAGGCCATGACCATAAGCCTTTAGCTGTTTTTAGTTGACGAGCCTGCGACAAGAGAGCCGCGAGATTTTCGGCTCCAGCGGCCGGCGGCCTCGGCCTCATAAACGGCAGGTCACTGGTGCCCAATCTTGGCCGCCGGTTGGGCATGGGTCGACGGCGCTGCAGTTCCGGGATCATGATGGCGGCCGCGCCGCTCGATGTAGCGGGCGAGCGCGTGGAGAGACGATTTGCGACATACCGCGAACAACTTTACACTCGCCGTTGACGTCGGAGACCTCTACGAACATAAACGCGACAACGTTTTCAGCTTGCCGCGTCTACGAGCCGGCGTCCCTCGCCATCCTAGGCCAGTGAGCCTTCGCCTGACTCATCAACTTGGAAGGCTCCGATCTCCCTCCGAGGAACCCGAACGATATTGCGATCATAGCCCACCCCAGAGGAGCCATGGGCAACCTCTGGAGGTACCTGCCGCATCGACCATCGGTTGGAATAAAAGAACTGCTCGGTTCCAAGAAACAGTGGCGACATAGATATCCATGGAACCGTGATCAGTCCCTCCGCCAGTAATTTTGAGAGCACGGCACCGCTACCATACGCGCCGATTACGAAAGTGCCGCTGATCTTCTCCTTAATCGCGTGGAAGTAGGCGAGGATGGGGCCGTCGATCTGCGTAGCCGGATAGTCCAAATCGACGGCGAAAAAATCGTACTGCCTCTATCTTTCGGCTGGCCGACGCGCTTTGCGAACCCCATAGCACTCTTTGCATTTGCAGCACCGATCGAGCTCGAGAAATTGGAAATATGGCGGCTGCTGTCCTGGAAAATCGGTAGAATTCCGAAACCGTGCTCAGATAGTAGTTTGGCCTCCACTGGTGTGATGGTTTTCGGCCTCTCGGAACTCGCGTAATACCGAATGACCGTGGTCACCCCCGATCTTCGCAAGAAAGTGAGAAATTTCCGGCCCGCCTTATTGTTGAGACGGACGCTGACATCCGCTGCGGACCATCCGTCCGCCTTCGCGAAGTCTTCACAATAGGGCATGGGCTTTCCCGCTACAAAGCGCACCACCGACGTCGCTTCCGCTGACGAAATGTGCGGTATTCACATATTCAACGAGCGTGCTGCTCCTTCTGGCTGAATGTAAAGTCTGGCGTACGGGTCAGGGCAAGACGCGCAGGTAGTAAGGTGAGTCGCTCGGCCGGCCGAAGCGGCCGAAAACCTGCGCGATAGTGGACTGCGTATCCTTGTTTGACAGATTCAGGCACGCCTTCAGCAATGTTGAGGTGACGGTGAAACTGCCAGGGCTTCCGCCATCGAAAACGGCAAGGCAGGTTAAAGGTAAATAGATTTTCGCGGCGTCGGATTGATCTAGGATGAAGCAATTGAATGCAGTCGGTTCGCCGTATCTGCTCAGATAGACACTGATGGGCTTCGCCAGATCGACGCCTGCTTTGTCGCCCTCGGCAGCATCGGCGCAAATTGACGCAAGGGTACTTGGCAAATCCGCAACGGCCATCGTGCGGTTCAGGGTCTTCGAAGCCGTGGCGGCGTCCACCTGGTTCGGCACCATTTGCATGGCATTCTGCCACCTACTAGGATCCAAGTTCAGAATTGAGCCTTCGGACAGTTTCTGGATCAAGCCTGAGCAAATCCTCTCCGCTTCGAGGGGCCGCTGCTATGGGCGCCGATTACCAGGAAGAGGCCCGCAGTTGTTTCTGCGATGGGATTCATAGTTGGTTTCTTATAGAAGCGGGGCCGGAGTTCGTCGGCACCGCTGTCAGCCGGACCTCTATGACGCCAGCGAGGTTTCTTCGAATTGACACCGTCGGTTGGTGCGCTGCTGCTTTCGAGACCAATCATGAGGATCAGACCTGGGGCGTGATGTCTTGTTGCGGGGTCGAGCCACCGTTAAAGAAGTTCTTGGCATTCATAAACTGCTCGGTGGCGTTCTTATTCACGATCTCCTGGAAGTTTTTGTAATCGGGGCCGCCGTTGCGGATCCGGCGAGTCTGAACGATGTTGGTAACCTCGTTATAACTTATGTCGACGCCGATGTATCGTGTCGACGAGCAAGAAGATTTTAGATCAAGGAAGTACTCATTAAATTTGACTTGTCGCAGAACAATTGCTCCGTAGTCGTAATATCCGCCTGCCCCGTTATCGAGAAGGTAGCTTTGGTAGGTGCATGTCAGAGCCTTGTACTGCTGCGACTTGCTGTTGGCGCTGAAGGTCAGGTTGCCCATCTCAGTGAGGAAGGACTCGAAATCCATTAGCAGAGACGCCCCGTCAGTGACGATCGCCTTCGCGATCAAGGAGAGGAACGTGGCTGAAACGGAGGTGCCAGCAAACTTGTTTGAGTAACCTTTCTGTTTTTGCCCTCCCATCGAAAGGTCGGGAATGTTGCCCACAACGTTCGTCCATGTGTTGATGTCAAGTTTTTCCGCATCAACCTTAGGATAATGGGTATGCATGTAGTCGTGAATGAGTCCTCCTATAGCCAGAAGGTTGTCCTGATTTTCTTTCATGATGCCACTGTACGTCGGGTCATCGGTCTTCTGACCAATGAGGTGAAACTGTACTGTTCCTTGATCGTTGGCGATCGTGTCGTCACTGGGGCGCGCAGCGCCTAGCTGGGCCAAAACCAGGGGCTTGGCGCCGAAAAACGCGCTCGCCGCCTCATAGTTCTTGTCCGAATGGCTCTGTTCATGCCCTTGAAAATGCGCTGCGACCGCGTTCAACATGCTTATCTTCCTTTTCTGAGCGTTGCTGTGAAAGCCGCAAAGTACCTGGAGTGCCGTAAACGCTTGAGTATCAGGTGATCTTTGCGTGTCTTCACTGGCTGTATACCAGTTTGTTCCGATCCCCACCTTTGCGTCAGGCAGACCTTTCTCTGCGCGCAGCCATTTTGCGATAGCGCAGCGGCGAGAGCCCATGGATCGCCTTGAACGCGGTGGAGAAATTGTTGCTGTTTTCGTAGCCTAAGGATTCAGCGACCTCGGCCACGCTTTCATGCCCGCTTCGCAAGCGGGCGGCAGCCTCCATCATCCGGTAGTGCCGCAACCAAGTCATAGGCCCGCAGCCAAAGGCAGCCTCGAAGCGGTTGACGAGCGTTGTCTTGTTGGTCCCGGCTATGCGCGCCAGTTCGCTGAGGGCGATCTGCTGATCGACTCGCTGTGCCAGCAGATCGCAAGCCTTCTGAAGAGGGGGTCGGCTGAGAAGAATAGCGGTGCAGAACGCCGCGCGATCTGAGCGACGCAGGCGGTCACTCTGCTCACAACTTCCTGCTCGATCAGTGGCCACAACAGGTAATCGGAATACCCGTCGGAGAAAACCGCCTCTCGGTCCAGCCTGTCTTCGGAAACCAGGGCTAGTTGCACCAGTCCGGAAGATAGCTTCGCATAACCGTACCCCTGTTGCTCCCATTCGCGGCAATCGATGATGACGATTTGCGCGCAGCGCCCCGGCCGCAACAAACGGTGCTCAAGGATATCGATCTGCCGCACTTCGTTGGGGCAGATTGCCGAAGATCCGAGAACTCGCAATTTGTGCCAAACACTTACCTGCCAAAGGGTCCGGGCCAAGATACGCGGCCAGAATCGATGCATCCACCTCGGTAACACCCTGAGAACATGGCCTGCGAAAGCCTTGACGCGGCCGAACGGCGGTCGAAGAAGGTGGGTCTTGGTTTGTGTAGTTGGCTGTAAGTGTGAATGCCTTCTTCACAGCAGATGCTCGCTCGAAGTCAGCGCGCGTCGGTTTCACTGAGTTGGGACAGCGAAACCAGCATCGCGTCCCGATGGACGAGGGGGTAATGAACTGGCCCGGTCCTGAAGATGGTGCCAGACTTCGATCGCATCACGCTTCTTCCCTTCGCGAAGCATCAGCCGTTTGCCCTCTCATTGTCGATGATGCGCCAGCTCTGTTCCCGCCGCCGCTGCGGCGGCAATCTTGTGGCGCAGCCAGTGATGCTCTGGGCCGCGATGGCAACGCTCGTGCCAAATCAGCCCAACCTCGTAAGGCGACAGTTCCACCGGCGGATCGACAATCGCTAAGGGGAGCAAGGCGGCGATCCGTGTCGCGACGCGGTGTGGTACAATCAGCACCAGATCGGTCGCCGCGATGGCTACAGCGGCCGTCAGGAGGTTGGAAACCAGCACCGGATCGCGATCTTGGATGTGTAAATTGGCCAGATCGTCATGCACCCGTCCGAAGCCGCCCTTAGAATCCGAGTCAATGGCAGCGTGGCGCAGGGCAGCGAAGGCCTCGATCGTCCATTCCTGCGCCAGGGCTGGGTGGTCGCAACGTAGCAGGCAGGCGAAGCGGTCAGTATAGAGCCTGCGCCGAAAGAAGCCCGGTGGCGTGCCACCGGTCTGCCCAACGGCCAGATCGATCTCGCCTTGCTCATAGGGCACGGTCGCGATCAGGTTGCGAAGGAATTGGGCCACCGCCATCTTGCCGGCCGTCGGGTGCAATTCCGCATAGGCGAATTTCGACGTCCGATCGATGGCCACGAAAAGGCGCAGCTTGCCCTCGGCGGTCTGCACCTCGGCGAGGTCGATATGGAAATAGCCGAGCGGATAGGCGTTGAACTTCTTCCTGGCCGGCTTGTCGGCGTCCTGCGGCAGCCGCGAAATGCCATGGCGCTGAAGGCAGCGATGCAACGACGAGCGCGTCAGATGCGGGATCGAGGGCTGTAGGGCATAGAGGCAATCATCCAGCGCCAGCAACGTGTGCTTGCGAAAGGCGACGATCACCGCTTCCTCTTCGAGCGACAGCACTGTCGATCTTGGTTTCTTCGGGCCGGTGGGAAGATCGGCGGTCGAGGTCCGGTTCCTCCACTTTCTAACGGTCTTCTGATCGATGCCGTAGCGCTTGGCCAGCGCTCTCAGGCTCTCTTCACTATGCTGTATCGCTCGACGGACTGCCTCTGTCGTCGTGGCGCGGCGGTGTAGAACCTGTCCCATAGCGCATCCTTTGATTCGGACGGCAATGATGCGCCATTAAAGTCCGGGATCAAACAGCTACCGTCTTTCATGAGACACCCTGGGTTTCGGCGGCGGAGACATTCGGCGAAGTTGTTAAGATCGTCGTCGGTTTGAAAGCCGACAAGGTCATAGAACGAAAGCGCTTCCAGCAATTCTTCGCAGAGCGGCACGGTGGCGAGGATGTCCGCCGGCGGCCAGGGTATGTGCAGGAAAAAGCCGATGCGGTTGAGGCAGCCGCGCTCGCGCAGTTCTTTCCCTAGAGGGATCAGGTGATAATCCTGCACCCATATGACGTCGTCCTCGCGGTGGAGCGGCATCAAAGACTCTGCGAAGAGTCGGTTAACGCGGTAATATCCTGACTTTCGCGCGTCGTTGTATTCGGCGAGGTCGACACGGCAGTGGAAGACCGGCCAAAGAACCCTGTTGGCGAAGCCGTAGTAATATTCGTCCAGATCCTTCTGCGAGAGATCGGCAAGGGCATACGTGATGCCGTTGGCCTCCTGCATCGTCGGTGACAGCTGGTTCTTCTCGGTTTTCACCTTCCCCGACCAGCCCATCCAAAGGCCGCCTCGTTCCTTGAGCGCGGCGTTCAGCGCAATGGCCATTCCGCCCGGGGGCAGTGACCCGTGCTCGTCGGGCAGCGCAACCCTGTTTGACACGATGACCAGTCTACCATCTCCACCGTCGTCCCCAACGGCACCCATAATGTTCTTCATGGTCACTCCTGTTGCCTGCCAGCTTTTGGCTTTGATCGCAACCAAGTTAGGGACGGTCATCAGGTGGGACAATCTCATTAGGCGTATGGCAGAATAGCGCACACAAATAGGCACTAAGCGGGGCAGGAACTGAGCTCCCAAAGCTTCGGTTTTTGGATCGTGTTTCTCCTGATTTAACTGAGAGCGTGGGCCGGTTCCCTACGACCACTAGACTGGCAGACCGGCGCCTCCGGGTTCGCGATGAGCGCATCGTCCTCCCAACTGTCCCAGAGCTTTGTCACCACGTCTACGAATTCGCCCGAGTTCTTGTAACAATCGGCATGGGTTGGATATCGGTCAAAGCCGAAATTCAACGCCGCGACCCGACCATTGGCCAGACACGCTTTTGCTGGGATCGGCGCCGGATGCGCCTGGTACGTCAAACCTGGTCGGGCTGACCGAACGGATTGCCTTCCTGCGCAAGCTCGAAATCGACCTTCATCTGACGGCATCGATCAACACCGGTGCGGTTGTGCCCTCGCGGACCTTGAAGAAACTCTCGGCATCACCGAAGGAAAGCCAACTGGCCAAAGCTCTTCGGGAACTCGGCCGCATCGAGCGGTCGCTCTCCATGATCGAATGATATTCGAGTCCGGCATTGCGGCGGCGATGTCAGGCCCCGGTCGTCCCTGTGGCGCTGAGAGCAACGGTTATGTGAAACGCGGTCGCAAACCCGGCAGGCCGCCGGTTCCACCCGGCTTGAGCAAGCGCCCACTCAGGCGCCCCTACCGGAAGTCGGGCGCGCCATTCGTGGACGTCGATCTGCGGCTGACGGAGAGTGACAAGAATCCTATCGCTGATGTCGTCACGATGCTTGCGGCCGACCCCGGCCAACGAAGCTAGTTAATAGCGGCGGCTCTCTAAGCCGAGGGGTGCCTGACTGAACGGTACCCGATCGGGCTGGCAATCCCGACCAGCTGACGCCCGATCAGGCGCTCTCGTTGTGGCCGTCCCCACCGTCATGCAACATTCTACGTTGCTGGCGCCCCGCCATTAGGACACCGGCCGGCGCTAGCCGCCCTGCGTCGAACTGCGCCTGGTCAAGACCAGCGCGGCCTCGCGCGGAAGCGGGTCACAGGGTCGGGGCATGTCGCGATGCTTCGCAGACAGTGCAGTGTTCTGCAAGTCAACAGCTCCTATATCGAGATGGCAGCGCCTCACGGTAGCGCGGGTTCTGCCGGCCGCATCGACCGCCGCGCCTCCGCAAGATCGAGCGGCGTAGAGCCTCCAACATTGGGTTCGCGGTGCCGCTGTCCTAGCCAGCGACGGTCGTGTTCGTCATCCCCGCGGTTCGCGTGCATCCGCCGCTGGCCCATCTGATGCGCGCTTCGCCCTGCGGACAGCAGACGGCGAAGCCGCCATGGCCGCGAAAATCTCGCAATGTCGGCTCGATTCCAGGTCCCTCCCGCCACTTTTGCGAGGTGAGCCGTGCAGGTGCCGGGCGTGGGATCATGCCATCCATCCCCTGACCTCATCATTGCCATCGTCCTCCTTCAGCCGGCCGAGCCTTCCGACGCCGGATCGATTATCACGATACTCTCTGAAGAACAGTCTCTTTTAGAGAGCGTGACGGTCTGCGCCGTTTACCGAGTTTCAGCCTTTGCCATCGCCTCCTGCCCTCCCCGCCGCGCCTCACTCTACCCTGCTCGCATCGCCTCACCTCACGCGGGAAAGAGTGTCGTTAGCGTCATCCTGTGCGGCAAATGTCACAGCGATAAGACAGAACGCAGAAACGCCATAATGGCGTCCTGCCAAGCAATGGACATCAGGGATCCCGAGGCCGCAGTCATCCATGAGTTCGATTTCTGCAAGCGGGCCGGCTCTTTAACCGGCCTTCCCTGGCGCTTCGCGCGCAGGCACTTCGCCACGGTTACCTCCGATGTGGAGAAGCTGTCATGTCGCAATCCGCTGTCGGTCAGGACTGGCACACGGCCAACAAAGCGCGTTCGGGGCTGACACCCTCAAGCTCGGAGGGCATTCCTAGTCAAGTCGTTGCAGCTCCCGGCTTGAAGTCGGTGACCGGCTTAAGAAGGTTCCTGATCGCCACTGGGACATTATTCCTGACCCGCTCATTGGATCAGGCTACCCTAACGACACAAAAAGACTCGGCACAATCTGGGTGCCGGGTCTTAAGGTCACATGTGATTGGGCAGGTGCTGTGACGCTTCTTGGCTACGCCCCGCATGATTAACGAGCCGTTAATTGCGGGGCATTCCTCACTTCTATTCGGCGACAAGAGCGTCCAGATAGGTCTCTTGGCGCCGGGAATAACACCGTATGTCCCGGACAGTATGCCGGCGTTGTTGCGTTCATGGGTTTAATGGGTGATTGATTTCGCTGTTTTCGGTGTGGGTCAAGAGGGCGCGCTGCATTTTTGCTTTCGCAAGCTGTCGCCCGTCAGCGATGTGATGGCGGCCCTCTCAAGATCGCACAAACGGGAGTCGGCTTCCGATTTGCTGTCCGCATTTGCGGCGATCTTCGCCACCCGGCTGATTGCCGCCGCAAGCCTGCGCGTGCGATCACTCGACCGGCCAGAAACTCGGGACGGCTTATGGATGATGCTGGGGACACATTGGCAGGGCTCGCTTGGCAAACCCGGCAAAGGCATTGCGCGCCACGCTTATCGGCTGACGGCTGTCGTGTGCTTGGTAGCACGCGCGAAGGGGCTGTTTCATGCAAGCTGCGGCGTTTCCGCGGCCATTCCAAAAACTCGATCGCGCCTGCGACAATCTCCTGCACGAGGTAGGACCCATTTCAGGTCATTCGCGGAGGAGCACTTTCCCGGCATCGGCTGCCGACCGAACATAGCGGTAGCGGCCGATGCGAGGTTCAATAACGACCATCGCGTAAAACGTGCGATCATGACGGCGCACACAACGAAACCCTATTGCAGAGTCAACCGGGCCCGGCCGGCGACATAATC
Organism: Mesorhizobium sp. WSM4810; assembly: GCF_055811235.1. Classification (NCBI taxonomy): domain Bacteria; kingdom Pseudomonadati; phylum Pseudomonadota; class Alphaproteobacteria; order Hyphomicrobiales; family Phyllobacteriaceae; genus Mesorhizobium; species Mesorhizobium sp. WSM4810. Next base: position 16,183 of record NZ_JBVVQV010000053.1, read on the forward strand.
AAGGGGCTCTCGTATAAGACAAGCGGTGTTTGGTTTCTCCCGGATCAATTGCGATTTAAATCAAATTCGTCTGTGGATATTGACGATTGCGCGACCCTCACCTCGTAGACGGCCAGCGCGGGCGGCAACTGAGAGGGTCATATGACAAGTGATTTTTCCGCCGCGCGAGTGCATCTAGATCGAGCGTATCATTACCTGCGTGGCGATGACCCGATGAGTCGGAGGGGGCGCGAAGCCTTGGATTTGCTGATTGGGGCGGTTGCCGTCGAAGAGTTCAAGCAGCCGCGCCAAAACGCGGACGTGCTAATGTTTCCGATTGGGCGCCGCTTTTGAGGCGATCTCCATGTGGCAACCATGAACATGGTGTGCAAACACCCTCAGAATACTGCCCGTCCAGGCATGAGCAGGGTCGGGCAATCGAATGGGTCCGAAGCGGTCGCTCACAACCATTCGAATTGAGCTGCCTTGGCTGAAGGTTCCATCATCGTCATCGGCGGCAGCTATTCCGGAATGGCCGCCGCCTGGAGTTGCTCTGCGCCCGACGCGGGGCTCTCCGGCGAACCGTTTTGCCAGCCACTCGCCTGCTTTCCTGTTCCAGGACGACGTCGATCCGGCCGAGATCGTCGAGCGGTCGCCTGTCGACCGCGGCATCAGATGCTCGTCGAGCGGCCGGAACGATCGGCTGCCGTCGACCCAAATGTCGGCAGAGCGAAGCCGGTCTCGCAAAGCCGCGAGCGTCGCAATCTCGTAGGTACGGCGATCAGGCCCCTGTTCGAGGATGAGCCGACGATCAGCCTGGCTGAGGTGGGTGACCGGGACGCGCTCGGGGAGTGCCCGACGGCTCTCGGCATACAGGCGTTTCAGCAGCGAAATTGCCGCAAGAAGCGGATCGTGT
>NZ_JBVVQV010000054.1:0-14750 GCF_055811235.1 Mesorhizobium sp. WSM4810
CCGTGACCTGTTGGTAAATTACTGAGTTCCCCCGTTTTGCGCGAACGCCGGCGCATTGTTCAACACCAATGCGCCGGTATTCAATATCACCAAGCTGCGCTGGTTGTGCGTCTAACACTTGTTTCGCACGGTGAGGAAGTTTTCAATACGACACTGCTAGTTCGTGGCCGAGCCGACCGCCGCCATTGGCTCGACGTCGTGGTGCAGGCAGACCGCATGACGGCAAGGGCGGCCTCCGGAGTACTCTTGCGAATACGCAGCTGGGAGTGCTGGCCACCCCTTCAGTGGATCCTCAAAATAATTTCACGTTGCCCTTCATCGACGTCAGGGATATCCGACACGAGGGTGCGGAGGAGTTGCTGACGGCAACGCATATCGACGTCAGGCGCGCCAGGCAGCCTCCAGGTCGGTGGCAATGCCCGGCAAAATCGGGAACTGGGGTGACAAGATCGATTTGTCGCGCTTGGGCCAAACCCGCTTCACAGGCTTCCACGCGCCTGAACGCTGCCTCCCAGCTCTTCTCAAGTTGGGCAGCGATCAGCCGGTTGTCGGGGTCGCAAGCGGCATAGCGACGCTCAGCGAGAGATGCCTCGTATCGAGCTTGCTGCAAGTCGTTCATTCCAGATTATCCCGATACGCACGATCAGCTTCCACTCACATGAGGGACCACTCGTCAAGCTGTGGTTTTTGAGCTGCTGAGTGGCTGGGGGTTTTGGGAACGACGCCCTGTCCGGTACGGGGCGTCGTGTCGGAGGTGCTCAGTCGCCGTTGCGGCGGTTTGGTCGTGACCAGATGAGGCTGTAGCCATGATCGTTCTTGTCCTCGACGAGGTTGGCGTAGATCGGGGCGGTGAAGCTGGGATCGTCGAGCTAGAGACCCAAGTAGTTGCGGCCCTCATTGGACTGCTTGGACCAGGCGGCGCCGGATCCGGCCGACAAAGACCCGGTGGCTGGGAGCGTTTTCGCCGCTGGAGCGCGTATCGGGAACGATACGGACCTTCTTGGCCTGGAGTGAGTGACGATCTCGCCGTTGAACTCGTTATCGCCGGACTGCTGGAAGTTACCGATGGTAGCCATTGTCGTTCTCCTGACTGGTTGTTCGAAGCCGCCCTATGCGGCCTCGATAGCGGCGACGGCTTGGCCGACTGCATCCTATGGGACCGCAGCGCTAGCGGAGGACGGCGGTAGCCGAGCTTGTTGCCTCGCGAGGAATGATCGCTCGCGATCAGGGGGAAGAAGGTCGGCGAAGCCGTTGCAGGTCAAGGCCGGGCCGGCGCCAGACCAGCCAGAAGAGAGGCCGTATAGGGAGGTCCCCGGCATGAGTCTCACGAGAACGGCGCTGGTTATCGGTCCTTCTGCCACGCATCCGGCACAAGCGGGGCGATCCGTCCCGCTACACGAACCTGAGGTCTGAGCCCGTTTCCTGATCCGCGCTGATGCACGTATCAACCTCACATCCGGTCGCCGCTCGTGCGGCCGCACCATAATCCCGCCTTCGGCGGCAAGGGCTCAGGGGGACGAGACCAGTCTCGATGACGGCGTTTAACCCATGCCGCGATGCACCTGGTTCCGGCGAGGCTGATCAGGCCTGGGCCGAACTACAATTCAACAGGTCGTCATGGCCTGACGACAGCTCCCTCTATCACCACGCCGGCGCTGACGTACTTCCACAAAGCCACGACCAGCTTGCGGGCCAACGCCGTGATCATCACCTTCTTGAAGCGGCCGCCGTTCTGGGCAACGCGGTCGTTGAACCATCGACTGAGCAACGAACCTGGTTGGTGGCGTAGCCAAAGCCAGGCCATTTCCAGTAGCGTCGATCGCAATCGCGGATTCCGGACTTACCGATCCCCTGTTCCCGGTCGATCGATCCGCTCTGCCAGGGCGTCGGCGCAAGGCCGGCATAGGCAGCCACCTGCCTTCGATTGCCAAAGTGACGGAATAGCCCTTCGCCCCAGAGAACGGCGGCAAATTCCGGCCCGACACCGACGACCTTCGACAGCAAGGCGACTTCCCGCGCCGATCGCCGTTCTTCTGCAAGCATGGCGTCCCGCTCGGCTTCCACTGCCTTGATCTGACTCGAGCAGCATCTCCATCCGGTCGAACTCGCTCAGGACCTGGTGCTTCATGTGTGCGGGCAGATCCCGCCCATCGCCTGTGCGAAGTGTCTCCAGCCGATCGCGACGATCCCGCCGGAGAGGATCGTAGCCGGTGATGCCCTGTGAGAAGAGAAGCTCCTTGATCCGGTTGCTGTGCCGGATGCGTTCCTCCATCAACACCTTGCGTTCCCGTACGAATGCGGCGGCGGTCCTCTTCCGCCGGCGACGGCACGCGAAGCATCGAGCAGACCCGCGGCTCCCCACGCTTGAAGGCCAACAGCGCTCGGATAAGGGTCTCCCCGTCAAGCCGATCCGGTTTAATCCGTCGCTTACGCCGCGACGTGGCAATTGACGCCGCATCAACGACGTGGCTTCGTGGCCTTCCGCCTCTAGAACCCGGTGGACCCAGAAGCCGTCGAGCCCAGCTTCCTGGATGAGGATGAACGGATAATCCCGTCCAGTTCGGTCACGAGCCTTGCGCTTCAGTTGACCAAGGCGGTCGAGGAGCCCAAACTATCTCCTCCCGGGATGGTATGGCGCGACAACTTCTCGCCAGCTCCCGGCGAAATCGAGGTGATCAGCCACGCCTTCTTGCTCAACTCGATCGAAACGACGATCGCATCCAGTTCCTTGTGAGCTGCCCTGCTTTCAAACCGCTCGGCGTCATCTCCTGCTCCTTTCCGTAACGGCCAACAACGTCCGCCGCATCAGAGCAGGTCGCCGCCATTACTCATCGGATCTCGATCGCCATTGGCGTCACGGCTCTTAATATCTCTTTTGCCGATGGCAGGGTCGATGCGAGATGCGCCAAAAGTCATGCATCGCGGTTTGGCCATCATCTGGTTGATACGTTCGCAGCGGTAATAGGGATGACCCGGAGGCCGGCCCGAATAGACAACGCCCAACCCCCTTCCAAATCGGCCGCAGGTGAGCAGGCCCGAAAGCAGCGCACGGCCGCCACGACCCGACTTGATGCCGCCTTTCTGTCCAAAAGCATTGACGGCGATATGGCGCTGGTTCCGCTCAAACTCACTCCAATCGATATAACCTTCATGATAATCCTGGAGCAGCACTTCCCACGTTCCAAAGGGGCTTGTTGTGGCCGTAGCTTTTGCGAGCCCTGCCATCGACAATCTCCGTTCGCTTCTCGCTTTTACCATAGACATAGACCCCGGCGTAGAAGGGGTTCTTCAGGACGAATCGTTAGGCCGACAGGGATTGTACACCCCGTCGAGATCTATGACGCGCGCTTCAACCAGGCCGCACAGTCCTTCTCCAGCCACTCCTCGTTCTTTTTCGAGCGATAGGCCGTGTCGGCCCAGACAGTCGAACCGGTGTTGGCGCGGTTGAGGACATTGCGAAGCTGCGCGCCGTCATAGGCCGCCGCGCTCGTGACGTTCCAGCCGCGCATGAAGCCGTGCCGGCGATCGATCGCGGCGTGGTTCTTCTCTGGTTGCCGCCCTTGATGCAAGAAGCTTTTTAAGCTGACGTAGTTGGGTGATCGAGTGCGTTCTTCTCTCAGGCCTTTCATCGCGGCGTTTCGAGAAGCCGCTGGCCGGTATGGTGATCTGCGGACCGGGTCCAAATCTTATAGGCGAGCTCTCAGCTCGAAGAACCACGCTGGTTTTCCCGATCCAGATCTTTTCGATCATTGTGCCCATTCAGGTCGTCGACTTCCTACACCTCTTTCACCGACGCCAGCTTTTGCGGCATATTATCCACCAAGCAGCCGCCACTCGCGCCGGATCTCGATAATCTTCTTTCTTGGTCATCATCGCCCAAATCGCCCGTGCCATCTTGTTCGCAAGCGCGAAATCGCGACCAACACGAACGGCTTGCGGCGCAGCATCCGTGCCAGCCATGATCCCTCGACGATCGATTTACGGGTTAGGACGTAGACTCATAACTGCGTAGCCAGATACGGATAGCGACGAGTTTGAGGGCGGCAAGATAGTTCTCAGCCAGCTTGTCGTAGCGTGTCGCGATGCGACGGAACTGCTTGGCTTTGTTGAAGAAGCGCTCGATCAGGTTGCGGGCCTTGTATAGGAACGGGCTGAAGCAGATCGGGTCTTTGCGGTTGGCCTTGGGCGGGATGTTTGCCCATGCGTTGCGCTCAGTTATGGCGGTACGCAGCGCGTTGGCATCATAGCTTTTGTCGGCCAGCAACATGGCACCTTCGGGCAGGTCGGCGACTAAGTCCGGTGCCGATGCGATGTCGCTCTTCTGGCCTGCCGTGAGCATCAACCGGATAGGCCTGCCTTCGGCATCTACAAGAGCATGGATTTTGGTTGTCAGCCCGCCTCGGGAACGACCGAGACAATGATCTCGACCCCCCTTTTTGCCGTCGCGCCCTGCTGATGGACGCGAACAACGGAGGTGTCGATCATCTGCACCTTGCCGTCATAGGCTTTGGTGATGGCCTCCATGAGGCGGTCCCACACACCAGCTTTGCGCCATCGAACGAAGCGGTTGTAGCAGGTGGTGCGTGGGCCGTATCGCTCGGGCAGGTCTCGCCATGGTGCACCAGATCGCAGAACCCAGAAAATGCCGTTCAGCACACGGCGGTCGTCAACGCGCGGCACTCCACGCGGCTTGTTGGGCAAGCAGCGGCTCAATTACGCGCCATTCGAAGTCGGTTAGGTCATATCGGCTCATGATGAGCCTGAATCAGAGTTCGCCGCAATAGGAAAGCCTCAGTCGGGAACGACCCAACTCTGCCGTTCATCCCGTCGTAGGAAATTCCACCAGTGGCGGCGATTTGCTGGGGCGCTGCTGCTGGCATCGGGACGAAGCGTTGCGCTTGCCTACACCGGCGAAATCCAAAGTAGCCCAAGGCAGATAAGAAGCGCGAATGGCACCGCGCTGACGACCCGCCATGCACCTCGCAGGCCATAAACGATCCAGCCTAGTGTTACACCAGATGCCAGCACGAGGCAGACGCCCGCGACCTTCATACCCTCAATTTGATCTTGCTCTGTGCCAACCGAGGTGGTCGCCGAAAACAGAAATATACCAACCGAACAATGACGATCAGGATTGAGGCCACCGCAAGGATGATGCGTAGAAAGGTTTTCACCAATGGCAACCTTCGGCTTCAAAAGTGTCGCGTTTTGATTGACGATAGGAGACCCCGACCCGCACGCCAACCTCTCTTTTCTGGAAGGAAGGCGCGAACCCGAAGGCCGTAAACCACCCCGGTGATTCCGCATTTATGGGTTCACGACCTAGCACTGTCGGGCGTGACATGGCGCCGGTGATCAGGAACGACCTGGACACGAACAGTTACTTGGTTCCCTGGCGGCTGATCGGGGAGAGCGTCCAAATCGTGGTGCTGGGCGGGCGCGTTATCGTGCGTCATGCGGGCGAGGTGGTGGCGGATCATGCCTTGTGCCGTGGACGTCGCCAACGGATTGTCGAGCGCGCGCATCTTGCTGGCGTGGTTGGCGCTGCTGGGCCGGTACGATCGACGCCGGCGGAGATCGTTGCGCCTTCCGCTCTGTTGCGGCCGCTGGTCGAATATGAGGCACTGGTGGGAGGCGGCTGGTGATGACGGCGATCGATCACGAGATGTTGGTGGCTCAGCTCGACCGGCTAAAGCTGACCGCGATCCGGGATCAGCTCGATACGCTGCTGGACGAAGCGGCGCGCTCGCAAACGACCCTGCCTATTACGGCGTCGCCGGAAATCTCCGGTCGCTTATCAAGGTATACCAGGTCGTGGAGCGTTACTGGCGCAGAATGCTGTGCAGCCGCAGCGGTGATGGTGGTCGCCTCGGTTTGGGGCGCTTTTCAACCAGATCAGAAATGGAACCCGCTACTGCGACCCAAACTGCGGCTCCCACATAGGGAACCGGACGACCACCATATCGACTGCCGGCGCCTTTTTCGAGTCTGACATTACCCGGCAGTTCGTACAGGTATCGATGGTTGGTGGCGTATCGATGGCGCTTGAAAATGCCTTTCCGCCCGAGTTGGTGAACGGTAGAGGCGCACACGCCGAGCTGCTGGGCTAATTCCTCGCCCGTCAGCATTCCGCTCTCCCGCAGCCGTTCGTACCGGTTCTTCAATCCATAGGTGCGGCGCACGAGCATGACCTTCTTCAGGGTGAAGGGTTCGCCGCGCCAGTTGCGATGCCCGAGTTCATTGAGACGGGCGGCGATCTGCTGGTCGTTGGTGGTCTCCAGCAGCTCGTTCATCAACGCCACGACCTGTGCCGGCGTCTTGCGCATCACTGATATGGGCCGTGGTCTCGTCACCGACAGGCTCTGGGCGCGCCCGCCGCGCCAACGGATATGGATGTTGACCTGCTCGTCGACGAGCAGCGTCACGTCTTCGATGAGAAGGCCGAGCATGCGCTTGCGTTCGACGGCACCGGTGCGCTCGTCTTTCCAGATGCGCGGGAAATCGGCTGCGGCGCGGCAATCAACGTGAGAGCGCAGCGTCAATCAGGATGAGAATGCCGGCGGCTTGAGAGGCAGGGAGAGCGTAGCCCGACCGGAGTTTCAAGCCGCCGCCGGCGATCCCTTCCGGGCATCGTCTTGTGGTCGCGGTCGACCGGGTATGCCGGTGGTTTTTGTGCCCGTCCGCCACGTAACCGATCACCAGATGAGGCTTTTCATGAAGTTCCGGCAAACCCACACGACGGCCGTCGCGGCGGCGAAGACGTCGATCAGCACGGCCACGGCATATCGCATGGAGAAGGATTCGAGGCTGCCTTCGCAGAGGAAGGCGCCGCGGGATCGCCGCCGACCTGATCCGCTCGCCGACATTTTCGAGGCCGAGATCGTGCCGCTGCTCAAGGCGGCGCCCGGCATTCGGCCAATCACCATCTTCGAGGAGATACTGCGGCGCCATCCCGAACTGGGCGCCGGCATTCGCCGCACGATCGAGCGCCGCGTTCGATCCTGGCGCGCGGTTCATGGCGAGGAACAGGAAGTCATGTTCCGGCAGGTGCACGAGCCCGGCCGCGTCGGCCTGTCGGACTTCACCGACATGAGCGGCGCCGGCGTCACCATCGCCGGTCAGCCGCTCGATCATCGGCTCTACCATTTCCGACTCGCCTATTCCGGCTTCGAATGCCCATGTCGTGCTCGGCGGCGAGAGCTTCGTGGCGCTGGCCGAAGGCCTGCAGAACGCGCTCTGGTCGCTCGGGGGAGTGCCGCGGGAGCACCGCTCGGACAGCCTGTCCGCAGCGTTCCGCAACCTGGACGGGGATGCTCGCGCGGACCTGGCGCGTCGCTACGAGATCCTCGTCTCCCACTACGGCATGACCGCAACCCGCAACAATGCCGGCATCGCGCACGAGAACGGCTCCATCGAAGGTTCTCACGGCCACCTAAAGCGTGCGATCCATGACGCGCTCCTGATGAGAGGGTCGAGCGACTTCGACGTTCTGGCCGCCTATCGTCGCTTCGTCGACGAGATCGTCGGTCGCTGCAATGCGCGCAATTCCAAGCGCATCGACGTCGAGCGCGCAGAACTCCAGGATCTGCCTGTGCGGCGCACGTCCGACTACGAGGAAGTCACCGTGCGCGTCACCTCCTCGGGCGGCTTCACCCTGCGCAAGGTGTTCTACACCGTGCCTTCGCGGCTGATCGGCCACCGCCTGAGGGTGAGGCTCTTCGACGATCGGCTGGATATCTTCATCGGCGGAACCCAGCTCATGAGGCTGCCGCGCGGACGAGCCTCTCCATCCGGCAAGCACGACCAGGTCGTAAACTATCGCCATGTCATCCATTCACTGCGCCGCAAGCCGATGGCGCTCATGAACCTCGTCTACCGCGACCAGCTCTTTCCCCGCGAGGCGTATCGACGAACTTTCGACATGCTTGTGGATCGCCTGCCGGAGCGTCAGGCCTGCCGCACCATGGTCGAAGTCCTCGCCCTCGCGCACGAGCGCGGCTGCGAGAGCGGACTGGCCGATCAGTTGGACGTCGCGAACGAAGCACGGCAATTGCCGGACATGGCTGCGTTGCGCGAACGGTTCGCCCCGGATCCTTCCCGGCTGCCGAATGTCGTCGTGCCTCTTGGCCACGCTCGACGCCTATGAAGACCTGATCGGCACTAGCCACGAACTCACTATGACGGGAGACGCGGCATGAAAACGAACAGCACCGTCGATGCCGCAAGGCTCAGCCTCCTGCTCAACGAACTGCCTGCTATAAAGGGGATGTGGCCGCAGTTCGCCGAACAGGCCGACAAGGAAGGTTGGCCCGCCGCCCGCTTCCTCGCCGCGATCACCGAACACGAACTGGCAGAACGCGATCGGCGCCGCATCGAGCGCCATCTCGCCGAAGCCCGCCTGTTGCCCGGCAAGACCCTCGACACATTCGAGTTCGAGGCCGTGCCGGTGATCTCGAAGGCGCAGGTGATGGCGATCACCGCCGGCGACAGCTGGCTCGAGAAGGGCGCCAACCTGCTTCTGTTCGGCCCTCCCGGCGGGAGAGCCATCTCGCCTCCGCCATCGGCCTCGCCCTTATCGAGAACGGATGGCGGGTCATGTTCACCCGCACCACCGATCTCGTCCAGAAGCTGCAGGTCGCGCGCCGCGAACTCGGCCTCGAAGCCGCCATCAATCGACTCGATGGCTTCCACCTGCTGATCCTCGACGACTTCGCCTACGTCACCAAGGACCAGGCCGAGACCAGCGTGCTGTTCGAACTCATCAGCGCCCGATACGAACGGCGCTCCATGCTCATCACTGCCAACCAGCCCTTCGGCGAATGGGGCAAGATCTTCCCCGATCCCGCCATGACGCTCGCCGCGGTCGACCGCCTCGTCCACCACGCCACCATCTTCGAGCTGAACGTCGAGAGATATCGGCGGCGCCAGGCCATCGAACGAAAGCGGGGCCCCGGTCGCCCCGCATCATACGCAACGCCAGCAAACGTCGCTCCTGATTGACGCGCGCGACAATCAAACCGACAAACTCCTTGAGCCCGACGATCAATGCCGCAATCATCACCACCGCCGCGACAGCAGACTATCATCCAGATTGTCGCGCGCTTCTCTCCCAGATTGATGGTGTGGAACGGCCCCGCTACCGACAGCATCTAAGTGCAAAACGTGGTCGTTGCGAGCAACGCCACAAGGAATGGAGCCGTTCCGTGAAGCAGGTTAGCACCATCGGCCTGGATTTGGCCAAGAACGTTTTTCAAATTCATGGCGCCGACGCCGAAGGCGCGCCGATTTTCAATCGCAAACTGCGTCGAGCCGAGCTGCTGGCCTTTTTCGAAAAGCTTCCGCCGTGTCTGGTTGGTTTGGAGGATGCGGCGGTTCGCATTATTGGGCGCGCGAGATCGCGGCGCTCGGTCACGACGTGTGTTTGATCCCGCCGATCTATGTGAAACCCTTCGTGAAACGGGGCAAGACGGACGCCGCCGACGCCGAAGCGATCAGCGAAGCCGTCACCCGCAAGACCATGCGTTTCGTTCCGATCAAATCGGCTGATCAACAAGCGGCAGCCATGGTGCTGAGGACGCGTGCCCTTTTGATCCGCAAGCAAACCCAGGCGGTCAACGCGCTTCGCGGGCATTTGTCGGAGTTGGGCGTTATTGCCGCCCTCGGCACGGCCAAAGTGGCTGCGTTGATCGAGGTCGTACGGGACGAGGAGGACGTTTGCCTGCCAAAAGCCGCTCGACTGGCTTTGGCTGAGATCACCGATTAGATCGAGGCGCTGACGCGTCAAAATCGACAAGCTCGAACGAGGGCGAGGCGAAGCGCGATGGGACATGCGACGGCTGACCACAATTCCGGGCGTCGGAGCGATCACGGCGGCTTCCGTCAAAGCGCTGATCCCGGATCCCGGCGGGTTCAAATCCGGCCGTCACTTCGCCGCCTGGATCGGACTGACGCCAAAGCCTCATTCGAGCGGCGGCAAGGATCGGCTCGGCGGCATATCGAAAATGGGCAACCCGCCGCTCCGCTCGCTGCTCGTTTGTGGCGCGACGTCGGTCTTGCGGCGCGTTAAGGGAAACGACAAAGCGCTGCGATGGCTAGTCACCCTTTTGGCGCGGCGGCCTTTCAAGGTCGTCGCGGTCGCGCTCGCCAACAAGATGGCGAGGATTATCTGGGCGCTGCTCACTAAGGGCGGGACATATCGAAATACTGGTGAGGCAAGCGGCGCAGCACGCGCCTGAGCCGAACGACGACCAGGACGGACCGGCCGGCGCGATGCCGGACAGAGGCGAGGTGCACAATTGGACGATGACCCACGGGACGAAATCCCGAGGCGAGAGAGGCCGGCGCGACAATGCGCTTACAGCGCGTCAGATTGATCAGCCCCTCGCATCGCGAATTTCATCGAGGCCGGCGGTCTTAGACTGCGCTGAAAGGCCGGACATATGACCGCACCTATCCCGCTGGATGAAATGTCTGAACAAGCGCTTGCCCGCGTGGCCGTTCCACATATGTCGCGCTACAGAATCGGCGGCCAGAGCCCTGATGCGCTTCTGCGCTGGCGCATCCAGCAGCGAGCGGTCGGCTTCGTTCTGGCGCTCGTGCTCGCGCTGGAGTGCGTCGAGGTCGTGCAGCCGTGCGTTCCAGTGGCTTCCAGCGCGTCGGCGACCAGGCGGTTGTCCGGGTCGACCTTCAGGTAGCGCCGGTGGGCCAGTTCAGCCTCGTGGCGGGCGCGTTGCAGCTGCGTGCCGCGCAGCGCCGGGGCCTGCTCCACGCGCTGGGTGATCTCCTGCTGCACGGCAAGCGCGACGTCAATCGCTGCCGGCGCCATCGCCTCCAGCAGGAGCGCGCTCACCACGTCGTCGACTGGAGCGCCGCGCACATTGGCAATGTTTGCCGGCGTGCCGCACGACGGCTTCGTTGCAGACATAATAGGGGCGCAGCCGCCCCTCGAACGGCTCGTAATGGACGCGCATGCGTGCACCGCAGCGACCGCACAGCAGCCGTCCCTGCAACAGACCGCCCTGGCGAGGCATGCGTCCACGCAGGCCGGGTGAAAAGCCGGTGGCGTTCTGTTCCAGGATGGTCTGATTGCGCTCGTACTCGGCCCAGGAAACGTAGCCTTCGTGGGCTTCTGGAATAAGCACCTGCCAGTCGGATCTCGCCACGCGCAGCTGCACGGACTTGAGCTTGGCATTGTAGGCGGTGCGCGTGCGCCCATAGGCGAACGCGCCGGCATAACGCGGGTTGTGCAGGATCTGGAGCACGCGGGGATGATCGATTTCGCTCCACAGGACGTCGCCCTTGCCGATGCCGCGACGGATACGCCGGGGAAAGAGGATCTTCTCGCCCCGCAGGCGGCGCGACGGCGCAGGCCGAGCCGGTCTCGCGGAAGGTATCGAACAGGAGCCGCACGGTATCCTGGATCTGTCGGTCGGGATCGAGCACGACCCGCGCGTCAGGGGTATAGACCAACCCGATCGGCAACGGCACCTCGAGCTCGCCGCGGCGGCCTTGTTGAGAATGCCGCCTTGCAGCCGCGACTTGAGGATGTGCAGTTCGGCCTCGCTCATCGTGCCCTTCAGCCCGAGCAGCATGCGATCGTTGAAATAGGCCGGATCGTAGACGCCGTCCTCGTCCATGATGAGGGTGCGCGACAGGGCAGCCAACTCAAGGAGACGGTGCCAGTCGGCATTGTTTGCGGGCCAGGCGCGACACTTCCAGCCCCAGCACAATCCCTGCCTGCCCCATCGCCACTTCACTCACCAGGTGCTGGAAGCCGTCGCGGTCCTGCGACTGCGCGCCGGAGAGGCCGAGGTCGCTGTCGATGACGTGGACACGTTCGATCGGCCCGCCCAGCGCCACTGCGCGATCGCGCAAAGCGTATTGCCGCTTGGTGCTTTCGGTGTTCTCGAACACCTGACGAAGAGAGGACTGACGCACGTAGAGGAACGCATCACGCCGCAGATGGTCGGCGCCAACCTTCATGGCGATGTCAGTAGACATGATTGCCTCGCGTCTCTGCTGCCAGCACCATGTTGGCGAGCATGTGCACGAGCTGGCGATCGTGCACGACCGCCGAAGCCGTAGGCGGCGGTTCCGGCCGCCGATGCATCGGCGGGGAAGGCTGAGGGCCCGCGATCAGCACCGCCAGCCCTTGCCAAAAGCCATGAAAAACGATGGCGCCCATGTCCTTGACGCAGGCCTGACCGCACAGGACGGCGGCGCGCAGCGGCTCGTAGAATCCTTGCAGCCGTGCGGCAGCACCGGCGCGCTCGCATGGGACTCACCGTTTTTTTACGGGCGATCGCTCGTTCGATGCTGCGGGGATGGACACTGATGCCGAGCGTCGAATGCAGCAGTTGCGCCGGGGATCGACCTGGGGCCGTTAAGAGGAGTGCCGGCGGGCCATCTGAAAACGCGATGGCTCGGTCCAGGACTTTATATTGGAAAACTGGCGGTAACTTGGGCCATGCTTGCAGAGCGAAGGACGTAACCGGCTAAGGTTGCGTGAGCACTCACAATAAGGCTGAACAATGGACGAAGCACCGCATCTCACGTTTGATCTGGATATGCCCGGCGTGAGCAGGGGGCATCTTGTTGTCCCGGGAGGTAGCGACCGTGGGGAGCTTTCGCTCCCGGTCTTCAGTCTCAATAAAGGAGAGGGACCGCATCTTCTTGTCACCGGCGGAAATCATGGCAATGAATTGGAGGGGCCAATCGTTGCGCGACGGCTTATCAAGTGGCTGCCAAAAGAGCAGATCTGTGGAAGGGTCATCATCCTACCGGTGCTCAATCCGATGGCCGTTGAGGCCTGGAGCCGCAACACGCCGCTTGATGGGTTGAATCTCAATCGCGTCTTTCCAGGGCGCGCCGACGGGTCAGTAACACAACGAATCGCGGATGCGGTTTCGCGCGTATTGTTACCAATGGCCGACACGGTATTTGATCTGCACAGCTTCGGGCCAACATGGGATTGTCCACCGGCAGCCACGACGCACCCCATTGCCGATCCCGATCTTATGGCCAGGACTGTGAAGATGGCGGAAGCGTTTAAATTGCCCTTGACATTAGTCTGGCAACACAACGACACGGCTGGAATGTTCGATATCGAGGCCCAAAACCAGAGCAAAGTATTTGTTTGCGCTGAATTCGGCGGCGGCACGGTCGGCGCGGACAATCTCGCGATCTACGAGGCTGGAGTGCGCAACGCGCTCATATCGCTTGGGCTGGTCGAGGGAAAAGCCGAGTATCCAACATTCCGTCAAAGGAAGTCCAGCCAGTCACTGGAGACGCGCCCGTCCGACGAGCTGAAATCGCCCGCTCGGGGCATCTTCGAACCTCGCTGCTCGGTGTTGGATGAAGTGAAGCAGGGAGATATCATAGGCGTCCTGCATCCGATCGATTCGCTATCGGCTGAGTCCATCGACATACGCGCGCCGGGGATATCCATCATCTTGGGCGTAGGATCGGGGGCCCATGTCGACGCCAACGAAGTAGTAGCGCTCCTCGCGCGACCGCTTAAACTCTGAGGGTCTGAAGCGCATCCAACTCCTGGCTGCATCCGCAGGAAAAGGAGATAAGATGCAGGTGCCTCGTGAATTACTTAGCAGGCTGTTAAAGAAGCCCAACTGTGCGGGACGAAGTCTGCTTCGCGGCGTCTCAACGATAGCGCGCTGGCCCAATATGTTAACAAGTCGGCCCTGAATAACGGCTAAGGCGTTGATATTCCGAATCCGTGAAGCCGGGTGGAAGCATCCGATTTCGCCGTTGTCGGCTGGAGTGTTTGCAGGCACCAGGCAAGCCAAAGAGCGAGAACCGTGAGGATCAGTCGCAGATTGTGGCCTGCGGCGACGAGCAGCGCATTGATCGCATCGCCAGCATGGCCGAGGAGAAAGTTGCGGTCCAGTCGGCCGTCGGTCTTCATATGACCTATGGTGGCCCCAATGGCCGATCGTCGTTTCAGTTCCCGACGCATGGTGGCTGTCAGGCCACGCTTGCGGCCGGCGATCATCACCGATCATTGCCGGCCATCTTGCGGCCGATGTCGCGCAACACCCGGCCGAGATAGGTGCGAAGGCGCTTGAGTTCGCGAAGCATCCGGCGGAACTGCCGGGCATGCGCATAGCGACCCGCCCGCACCGCCGCTGCCGTGGCCAACCGCGTGTGGCGCCGCCTGAGCACGATGCCGTACCGCTTGGCCTGACGCACTAGGATCTGGATTGCCTTGAGGTAGAGCCGGCTGTCGGTGGGTGAGCGATCGCCTTCGGCTGCGCGGTCGTGTCGACGGTGATCCGCTCCAGCGAACCGGGCTTTGCAGTCCCCGTCTCGAGTGCCACGTCGACGCTTGCCTTCAGCATTTCCTCCAGCCTCTCGGGCCCGATCCGCTTGCGCCAGCGCGTCATCGTGCTGGCATCGATCGGCGGCTCGTGCTGGAAGAACTCGAAGCCGCAGAAAAACTGTGGAGTGGGAAGCGCGCGAGCGCTTCCCCTCCCCGAACCGTACGTGCACCTTACAGCGCATACGGCACTCTATTCAACCTTGGCCCAAAGCCATAGCGACATCTGTCAAGCGAAGTGAGGATTTGACCCCTGGGTGAAACGAAGAACTGACCCGCTCATTGTTTTGCAGTTTTGTTGGTCTCGAGCGTCGTTCCGGCCTTCTGCAAAAAATCCCGACAAACCCAGTTAAGGCACCCCCAAGATGAAAACCCCCTGGGTGGTAAAATTAGGTGTTTTACAACACCAAAAAAAAAA
>NZ_JBVVQV010000054.1:14760-16883 GCF_055811235.1 Mesorhizobium sp. WSM4810
GGTTTTAACACAAACCCCCCCCCCGTTTTTTTTTTGTTTTTTTTGTGGGGCGCCGGGGGGGGGGGGGCCCCTCCCCCCCCCCCCCCCCCCCCGCTTTTCGCGAAGCCGATAGCTGTCACCGCGGATGGTGATCACTGTCGAGTGTGAAGCAGGCGATCAACGATCGCGGTTGCCACCACGGGATCGCCAAACACGCTGCCCCATTCGCCCACCGAGCGGTTGGAGGTGATCAGGATCGATCCTCGCTCATAACGCCGCGACACCAGCTGGAAGAACAGATGCGCGGCATTGGCTTCGAACGGGAGATAGCCGAGCTCGTCGATGATCAACAGTTTCGGTCGCGATAGGGTGGTCAGCTGCTTTTCGAGTGAACCGTCGTCATGGGATTTGGCCAGCATCGCCACGAGCGTGGCCGCCGTGACGAACTGGACGCTATGGTTCTGCCGGATCGCCTCGCGCCCGAGAGCCCCGCCAGATGTGTTTTGCCCGTACCTGGAGGTCCAAGGAACAGGACCGTGTCGCCATAGGCAAACCGGCGGCAGGTGGCCAGCTCCCGGATTTGGCGCTGATCCAGCGACGGCTACCCGTCGAAGTCGAAGCCATTCGAGTTCGCGCACGAACGGGAACTGCGCGATCTTGTCTGCCATGGAGCGCCGCTCGTCGCGCCGCGCGATCTCGCGCGTCTTGAAGTAGGGTAAAACAGGCCAGAAACAAAACTTTTGCAAAAATTGTCTTTAACTATTCAGTCACTGTGAGAAAATGTCCTGGACAATAACGACAGCACCATTCAGTAAAAAGGAAAAAATATGAGCGACGACATGGCCAAGGCTGTTTCATTACAGGAACTCGAATCATACTTCAGTGAAGATTACATACATTTTGCATGCGTGAAAAACCCGCCGGAGGAGTGTGACAGACAGGCGGGGTTAGTTTGGGATCTTCTTTCTCTTGCACAAGGTAGTTCGGTTCTTGAACTTGGGTGTGGCTATGGGCGGATTGCCAATCGATTGGCGGAAAAAGGAGCGCAGGTAGTCGGACTTGATATCTCGCCGATCTTGCTAAAAAAAGCCGAGTCGGATGCGGCTGAACGCGGAATAAATGTCGAGTATGTTCTAGGCGACATGCGTTCACTTCCCTGGAGAGATCGATTCGACGCTGCTTTTCTATGGTACACGACCTTTGGCTACTTCGACGACGCGGATAACGAGAGAGTTCTTCGTGAAGCCGCCTCTTCGCTTCGAAAGGGCGGGTGTTTGCTAATCGATAACCATAGTCGCATCGTGTCCCTACTCCACAAGTTTCCCATATGTGACGTTGCCCGGCTTAATGACGATCTGCGGATCGATATATATAGCAACGATGTGCTAGGGGATCGCGAAAACCTCGAAAGGATTATCATTCGGGATGGACAGATTAGACGAACGCACCTTTCCTACAGGCAGTATGGGTTTTCTGAATACGTTCGCATGTTGAGAAGTGCGGGGTTCAAGTCTGTTGAAGCTTATGGCAAAGAAGGTGAAGCGTTTACATACGACAGCTCACGCCTCGTGGTTGTCGCGCACAAATAATATCATCCGTATAGCTTTGCTGGAGAGCCTGTCCAAAAAACAGAGACCTTCCTAAGAATTCGTTGGCCAGAAGGCAAAATACTCGTTGGAAGCCGTATCTTAAGGTCTAACTCATGGTTTTTTGATGCGCTAGCCAATGTTGCGCCTTCGAAGAAGGTGAAGCCAATTGATTGCCTTGTGCAATCGACATTTACCAAGATAGGAGAAAGCTGCTCATGCCCGCATCTAGTCAACAGGAACGCGTGCCTGCATTTAGTCAGCAGGAATACCGCGAGCGCACTGCTCGGCTGCGACAGCAAATGGCGGCGCGCGGTATGGATGCGCTGGTTGTCATGAACGAGAATAATATGAACTATCTCACCGGCTATGACGGATACTCGGAGTACGTTCCGCAGCTCGCTCTCGTGTGTCAAGAAGATGAAGATCCGTGGCTGATCTTGCGCGAGATCGACACTTTGTGTGCAACGCCCACCTCGTTCCTGCCGCAATCACGCATTCTCAGTTATCCCGAGAAGTACATTGGGTCGAGCCAGCGGACGGCATGGGAGCCGATTG
>NZ_JBVVQV010000055.1:0-16859 GCF_055811235.1 Mesorhizobium sp. WSM4810
GAAGCCATCGAGGAAGGCGCCACTGTCGTGCGCGTCGGTCAGGCCATCTTCGGCAAGCGGCCGACGCCTGACGGCCACTACTGGCCGGGTTTCGCCCCCACCGATCGAGGAATTGAACCATGATTTTTCGCAAACGGCCTGTCTGCTTTTCCGATCACCCCCGCCGATCGTTCCGGCCGGGTCGACGTTGACGCGCTACGGAAACTGGTCTGCCGGCTGATCGCGGCTGAGGTCGATTCCGTCGGCCGGCTCGGCGGCACCGGCATTTATATGTATCTGATCGCGACCAACGACGCTGCGCACAGCTCTACATATAGCTAGGGTGTGAAGGCGTGCGCTAGCGCTCGCATCGGTGCTCCCTAGATCTAATTTGAAAGCGCTTCTAGAAACTACTTCGTTCCCGTGAGCCGACAGGCAGCTTTCGGGCCCTAATGCGACACATTTGGTTCTCGGCTCGGAAGGGTCTTGGCACAACTGAGCCCATGACGAATAGCGGATCCCAGCATGTGAGCGAAGTCGTTCTGACGTTGTTCGATGTTTGTTCGCCCAAAGTCGCATAAGAGGCACAGCGGAACGGGAGCTGAGCAGTTCCTGAACCGCCCGGCGCCTCCAGCGGCGATAATAATTCAGATATTCGCAGATGGGTCGCTCCACTTCCCGACCGGCGAACACCACAAGGATATGCCCAGGATACCGCATGGTCTTCGGCGTATACGGCTAGGTGAAGAAACGCACTCTCACAATTATGGACAGGCTACGGCCGTTCGGCAGCGGGCTTCGTCGCTGGCGAGGACGAGGGTGTCGGGTCTACGACGAAATGTCGGAGGTCGGACATGGAAGGCAGCTTACCATTTAGGTCGTTGAAACCTTTATTCCTTTGGCACGATTAGTGCAACGGATGATCCGCAACGTTGCACACAACCGACACGATGTGAGGGGAGCGTCATCCAGATGTTTGCGTTGACCGTCCCCTCAGTCCCCAGTGGCAGCCGCGCAGGCGCTGGGGTCGCCGGCCAGTCTGATAGCTCATGGATCCAGTCGGCGGAGACAGTAGATAGAATGGGAGAGACACCAGTATGAACTGCGAATGTGATATGGTTGCTTGGGTAAGTGCCATCGCCTTGCTCTGGACGGCCACCGCTGCATCGGCGAACGAAGGCATCTGGATGCCGGCCCAGAGTGCGGAAGTCGGCGCGGCCATGCGCGCGGATGGGCTCCAGATCGATCCCGCGCAGCTGAGCCGTCTGGGCGCTGCCCCGCTTAACGCGATCGTTTCACTGGGCGGATGCTCCGCCTCATTCGTCAGTCCGCAAGGGCTGGTCGCCACCAACCATCACTGCGTGCTGGAATCCATCCAGTACAACAGCAAGGAGAGCCAAAACTATCTCACCAACGGGTTTCTGGCGAAGAGCCTGGGTGAAGAATTGCCTGCGGCGCCCGGCAGCCGCATCTATGTGATCGAGGATATGCGGGATGTGACCGCTGACATGCTCAAGGGCGTCTCAGACAAGCTGAACGGCTTTGCCCGCTATGAGCGGCTCGAAGCGAACCGCAAGGCGCTGATCGCCGCGTGTGAAGAACAGCCCAATCGCCGCTGCGACGTAGGGTCCTATTATGGCGGCGCCTCCTACCATCTCCAGCAGAAGCTCGAAATTCAGGACGTGCGCCTCGTCTATGCGCCCGGGCTCGGCATAGGTAACTTCGGCGGCGAAACGGACAATTGGATGTGGCCGCGCCACACAGGTGACTTTGGCTTTTATCGCGCCTATGTCGCCCCTGATGGTTCATCCCGGCCTTATGCGCGCGACAACGTGCCCTACCGGCCGAAGAACTGGCTGCGCATCGCCTCTAAAGGCGTGCAAGAAGGCGATTTCGTGATGGTCGCCGGCTTTCCCGGAGCAACCAATCGGTTCCTCACCGCCGATGAAGTCCGGTTCAACTTCGCGCACTACGAACCGCTGTCCCAGCGTTTGCTCTCGGATTATGCGGCCCAGATCAAGCAAGCCACGGAAGGCAATCGCGAAGCGCAGATCCGCTACGCCTCCATTCTGCGGGGCGTGGAAAACTACAAGAAGAAGCTGGCGGGCGATCTTGCCGGCGCCGACGCGATCGGCCTCGACGCGCGCAAGGCTACCGAGGAGGAAGCTTTTCGCGCCTGGGTCGCTGAGTATCCCGTGCGGCACACGCGCTTTGACGCAGCAATCCGCGAACTGGACGCGATGGTGGGCGAGAATAGCCGGGCTTCGCTGGCGAGGCTGCGCCAGGCGTTGCTCAATCGCGCGCAACTACTGTCATCGGCACGCATTCTCTATCGCTGGACAAAGGAGCACGAGAAGGCCGATGAAGACCGTGAAAGCGGCTTTCAGGATCGTGACCGTAAAGAAAACTCGGATCAGCTGACGCAGATCGAGCGCGCCTATTTGCCAGACATCGATCGAAAGCTGTTCGAGGCCGCACTCGACGAATATCGCCGGCTGGATGCAAGGGACCGCGATACTGCTTTCGAAAGCGCTTTGGGCCAAATTGGCCTTGACCGACTTTATGCAGACACCAAGCTCGCAGACACGGCAACGCGGCTCGGCTGGCTTGACAAGCCCGCTGCTGCCTTCGAGGCGTCGGAGGACCCTTTCATCAAGCTGGCGGTCGCTCTCTATTCCGGCGACATAGCTGCGGAGCACGCTGCGAAGGACCGCGCTGGACGCACCCAGGCGGCTCGCGCCATCTATATGCACGGCCAGCGTGCTTACCAGCAGGCAATCGGCCGGCTGATGTATCCCGACGCGAATGGCTCGCTGCGCATCACCTGGGGCAAGGTGGCGGGGCGAACACGCGACGGGCAGATCTGGAGGCCCTTCACCACGGCCGAGGGACTTCTGGCCAAAGAAACGGGCAAGGGTGAGTTCGATGCTCCAGATGCGGCTATCGCAGCGATCCGAGCCAAGGATTATGGCCCCTATGTCGCGCCGGCGCTGGGCACGTTACCGGTCAACTTCCTGTCCACCGCTGACATCACCAACGGCAACAGCGGCTCGGCGACGCTGAACGGACGCGGCGAGTTCGTGGGTCTCGCCTTCGACGGCACGCTCGAGGGCGTAATCTCTGACTGGGGGCGCGACGCGGACCGCAGCCGCAGCATCCATGTCGACAGTCGCTTCATGCTCTGGACCATGGACAAGATTGACGGCGCTGGCCGGTTGCTCAAGGAGATGGGAGTGCTCCCGGCGTCGCGCTCCTGAGCGGGGTAGTCTGGTGGTAGGGAAATGGAATTCGGGGACATTGACGTGAGCTTGCCACAGCGATCGTTGTTCGTGCTCGAATCGGCCGGCGCTCCAATGCATGCGCAACATCCAAAGGTTCGCCAGCGCCTGAGCCGTTGCCCAATACCGTTTCCCCTTGGCATAACTTCAAATGACGTAACTCTGTGCAGTCGGCACCGATGCGCCTGAACATCGCACTTTCATCTTTTTTGCGTGTTTCGCAAACTCTGGACAGGGCTAAATTGCGGACGGCTGTTTCGCTAAGTCCACGCACAGCTTGCCGGCGTATGTCCTCGGGAGAGCTGGCTTGATTTGTCTGAACAGTTTGCCGAGGACCGCGAAATGAAGGCAGCATAGGGAATGAAGCGCCACGGGCGACGACTCGATAGAAGCGGTTCACCCGTTCGACCAGCGAAGTGACGTCCGTTAATCGTACTACTCAGGGTCCGAGCTGAAGCCCTCCATCGAGGAGCGGTTTTTCTTGAGCATGGCCTTGAGAGACGTGTCGAGGTTATCGTGCAGGCTGTTAGCATGATCCCGCCGATGGTCTCAGACACAGATCGTATAGCGACCATGCCCTTCCGGCTGGTTGAGCATTTCAAGAAAACCTTCCCGCTGCGGATCATCGAGCTTCCGCTGCCGCTCCCCGCATTCACCGAGGCCCTCCAATGGCCCGCCCTTCACAACAGTGATGCGGCAAGCATCTGGATGCGAGAGATATTGTTACAGGAGGCGTCTCGAATGACTCCTCCGCGGGACGCCAAAAGCCGTCTCAGGCACCCCTAATTTACTCCTGCGTCTCACGCCGCCATTCGCGTCAATAGCCCTTGTCGGGCTAGATCGATGCTCGCGGCAAGTGCGCCTGCGAGATCGTCCAGCGGGTGGGCTGCGTCGACAAACGGTGCGAAGGAGAAGGGGCCCTCATATCCGCCATCAAGCAGCGCCTGGATCTGGCTGCCATTGTCGGAACCTGCTAGGACGCGATCCGGGTAAATCCAGTGGATTGGATCGTTCACGCTTGAAATGTGCACGAGACCGGTCAGGTCGCAGGAGAAGAATGGCTCCCCGGCGAGCGTGTGATGAAATGTGTCGTGCACGAGGCGGAAGACGGACTGGCCATCAATGGCGGCAATGGCCTTAGCCGCTTCGTTTTTCGATCGAAGCGAGCAGGTCTGGAAGCCCAGCGGCTCGATGAGACCGATCAGGCCGCGCGACTGGAGGATCGGCTTGAGCGCCTTCAAGGCAAAGCGGAGATCGCCCCGGCGCTCGCCATTGGCAGGCCAGGAGCCATCGTTGACCGGCACCAGCATGAGCGTCTTGGCTCCGCAGGCCGCCGCATAATCGGCGAGCTTGCTCGCCTCGGCCCTACGGGCGGGAGTCCACTCGTTGAAGCGCTGCAAGGCATTGATGGAAATAATCCCAACGCCTGCTTCGGCGGCCGCAGCCCGGACGTCCGCCGCCGGCATGCCGCGTGCAATAGCATTGCTGCGCTGTTGGCTGCGAATCTGGACATCGGTCAGGCCCTGGTCACGGGCAAAAGCGAAAAGTGCCCTGACGTCGAGTCCGGGCGTCGCCATGTGGTCGAGTGCAAAGCGGGGCTCTGCTTGGCGCATGGCTTGGCTTTCCTTCAATGTTCCCGGAA
Organism: Mesorhizobium sp. WSM4810; assembly: GCF_055811235.1. Classification (NCBI taxonomy): domain Bacteria; kingdom Pseudomonadati; phylum Pseudomonadota; class Alphaproteobacteria; order Hyphomicrobiales; family Phyllobacteriaceae; genus Mesorhizobium; species Mesorhizobium sp. WSM4810. The sequence goes on from NZ_JBVVQV010000055.1 coordinate 4,900, forward strand.
ATCTTTCTTTGACGCTATTGTGACACTTGACTTAAGACAAACGATTAGATCAGATGTTTTTCATCTGAAAAGGAGATGGCTGATGAACAGCGCCGACCTCAGGTTTTCCCAGGCGGTTGTGAGAGCAAACAGCACGGATTGGTGCACAATGGCTGGCCAAGGTGCTCCGCTTGCGCGTGCCATGCGGCCAAACTCATTTCGAAATCGGTTAAGGAGCTTGAGGTCAGCACTGCTGCTCTTAAGACCGAGGTTCAACAATCAAATCGAGATCAGTGAGTGTGACTGTCGTCAAAGGTGACCCGCAGCAGCCGAGTGCCCATCTTGTGGGATGCCTCTCGTTTTGCCAAAACTTGAACAGTCACACGATCTTCGCATGATGGGGTCGGAACAAGAACTGCTCAAAATCGTACGAGGCATTTATCAACCAAAGCCAGCTACGGTTGATTTGATGATGATTCCTCCACCGACGCTTCGGCGCATCTGACGCCCCGTGGCGGCGCGAAAAACGCTCAGTAGCTGCACCGCCGGCGGCACGCGCGACCAGATGGTCCTCAAGACTTCTAGACCATGCCGGGTTTTCCGAACGGCGCTCCCGGATACGACGCGCTGTTACCATCGGAAGTCAACCTCGTGGAAATACAGGTCGGCATGGTGCGGGCTGATATGATGAAAGACGCCGGCGATGGTACGGCGGGCGCGGGAGTTGAAGCCCTCTACCGAATTGACGTGGACGGCATCGCGAACATACTCACCACTGGAATGCTTCACGGTCTCGTGCTTGGCAAAGCTCTCACCAATGGCCATGAATGCTTTCCACTCGTCGCTCATCAAATGAGCTCTCGACTCGATCTACGCTTCAATGACGCGTTCGCTTGCTCGCGCTGAGAGACCGGTCACGACCGCGGCACGCGCGTCACCGGCCGGAGCGCCGGTCGTGACGTCGGTCGGCCGCTGCACCATGGCCATAACCGGCGCCTATCGATACTGACGCCGCGCTCGGCCATCATTTCCTTCAAATCGCGAAGGCTCAAGCCATAGGCCAGATACCTGCGAACGCAAAGCAGAATGACGGACTGGTCGAAATGGCGGCCCTTGAACATCTGAACTCTCCGGCGAAACTACCAGAGGCCGTGCCATGCGCCTGGTTACCCAAGACTTTGCTACACAGCCTCGGCGCACATCTTCTACTGAAAACCCGCACGCAGACCCTCGATGGCTCCCTGCGGTCGACCTTCCGGCAATGGTATCCCGGCATGGCGAACGACAATCACGAGAACGGCGAAATGGTCCGCGCGGCTTGACCGCCCCACAAATCCTCATGCTCCCCTCGTACGGGCGTGAAGCATCTCGAGCATCGCAGGCCCGGCGCGCTCGACGATGGCGACGCCGGCCAGCAATCCTGCGCGCAGTTGCGGGGCAGGATCGGGTTAGCCGCGGAAGGAAGCGGCTTCCATTGCGCATGGGGATATGGAACCAGTCGAGGACATGCTCGCTCGCCTGCGATCATTTCCGCGTGCGACCGGACTTCTTCCCAACTGGCCGGTACGAAAGGTAATATCCTGATTGGGTCTGGACGCCTGCTTCTTGAGAGAGTCGAGAGTACGCCGTTGCAGCTCGCGATCATAGCCGCGCCGTCTTCAGCCAGCGAGCGGCCTACGATCAGCTCGAATTTTTCTTTCGGTCGTCACGGGGCGGATGTACTCGGGAACCGGGCAGGTTCACGCGGGCAAGCATCCTGCATGAAGGATAACCGACAGGCGAGCGTTACCGCTTTCGCTAAGACGCCGCCAATTCCGGCGGCATTGGCGGCCAAGCGAGCGCCGTTCGACGCGCAGGCTATTCGCCGTTGGACTTTAGGAAGGCGACCGTCGCTAAGATCAGCTTGTCCACGGTCTTGGCACTCTGTTCAACGCCGAAACCATGATCAATGGGTTCAGCCCACAGTTCTTCCGGACCGTCGTGATAAGCCAGCAACGACTTGGCGAGAACGGGTTGGGGAAAGACGATGCTATCGCGCGTGCCGACCGCGAGGAACAGCGGCCCCTTGTAGCGCGAGATTTCGCCGGCAGGCTGCACCGCGTAGAGGCTCTCGAAGAAGCGGCCTTTCAAGGGAATTTCCTTCCCATCTCCGACGCGCTTGGCCGGATAGACTTTATCGCCCGCTGTCACAGCTTCCGCCATCTGCTTTTCGCCAAATATGGAGATGAACGCTGCCGGAAGATTGATGCCGGGGTTCCAGAGCACGACAGACTTTAAAGGCGTTTTTGTCCGGCCGGCAACTGCTGTCGTGACCGCACCGCCCAGGCTCATTCCCATCAACGAAATACGTTTGCCGTCGATGCTGTCATGCGCCGATAGGAAGTCGAGCGCTGCTTGTGTGTCCGTTATCTCGGTTTCGACGGTCATGTCTTCGAACTTGCCGTCACTCGCGCCGCTGCCGCGAAAATCGATCCGAAGCGAAGCGATGCCATTCTTTGCGAGCACCGGCGCGGCACGCCCGAACAGGCCTTCCTTCACCGCCTCCGAACTCCATTCGTTGCGGCTGCCGGTGAAACCGTGAAGCATCAGGATGACGGGAGGATTCGCGACATCATCCGGCCTGACCATCGTGCCTACGATTGTCTGGCCTTCGACTTGGAACTTGATGATGGCCTCCTTGGCTTGCGCCGAAACTAAAAAAGTTGTCATCAGCATTCCCAGTGACGCTGCAACGGTTCGGTGTAGCTGTTTCATAGCTGCTCTCTGCTTGTTGTTTGAATTTGCGCGGCCGGTCAAAGCTGATGGCGCGGCCGTATCGGACTGGCATTAGACATTGACGTCTTTCACCGCCGCGATGCCTGATTCCGCGAAGCTCGCCGGTTATGAATTGAGCTCGACCAAGGCCGAAGGACCAATCCGCGTCACCATTTTCTACGATACTGACCACAACATCTGCAGGGTCGATCGCACACACATCCAAAAGCCCTGCCGCAACGAAACGATAGAAGGCCTGTTTGTCGTCAGTTGACCGCGCTCGCGAGATCACCTCGATAATGATCAGCCTGTCACTAAAGACCAAGACCGGTATCCTCCGCGCGCACATGCGATCTCTCGTGTTCGATCAGGATCTGATAGCGATCGGCTGGCGGTACATGGAAAGCCCTGACCACCGCCTCATGGATGCAGTCGAGGATCTTGTCCTGCTCCCCAGGCGATCGGCCCTTCAGAAGGTTAATTTTTATCAGCGGCATGGGTCGTGCTCGGAAATAGGAAAGAGGGCGGGGACGCGCACTCGGCGTCCCGGTGAATATTCAGATTGCCCTCGCCGGTAGGCCGGTTGGGGCAGCCTCGGGTTCCCCAGCCAGCGCGCAGGGGAACCAGAGAACATTTACGACTGCGCTCATGATCGCGATCGCAATGGGATAGGCCAGGCCCGCATAGATGTTGCCCGTGTAGGCAACCAGCGACAGGTTAATGAGGGGAACAAAGCCGCCAAACACGCCTGTGCCGATGTGATAGGGCAGCGAGAGCGAGGTGTAGCGCAATTTCGCCGGGAAGAGCTCGACGAGGAAAGCTGCCATAGGGCCATAGACCAATCCTACGAAAACGAGTTGGGCGACGATCAGCGCTGTTACCAAAACGAAGTTCTGGGCAGCGACGGCGGCGGCGATGCCCTGATAGATTGGAACATAGAACGCGGCTGCCAGAATGAAACCGGTGACAATCAACTTGCGGCGGCCGATCCGGTCGGACAAGGCGCCGAAGAAAACGATGAGGGGCGTTCCGATCACCAAAGCAGCAGCAAGGCAAATGTTCGCTGTCAGGAAGTCAAGCTTCAGCACGCTTTGCAAGAAATACAGTGCGTAGAACTGGCCTGTATACCAAACGCACCCCAGGCCGGCGGTCGCCCCGAACAGTGCAAAGGCTGCATAAAGCACGCCATGACCGGTGGCGAAACTCTCACGGATTGGACTCTTTGCGGTCTTCCCGCCTTTGCGAAGCTCCTCGAATACCGGGGATTCGCTCAGCTTGAGGCGCAGATAAAGGGACAGCACGATCAAAACCGATGATAGCAGGAACGGAATTCTCCAACCCCATTGCTTGAAGAGTTCTTCGCCGAGCGACAGCCGGCACGTAAGCACGACGACAATCGCCAGAAAAAAGCCAACGGTTGCCGTTGTCTGGATAAAGCTCGTGAAGAACCCGCGCCGGTTCGCCGGTGCGTGCTCTGCAACGTAAACGGCGGCGCCGCCGTATTCGCCGCCGATCGCCAATCCCTGGATGAGCCGAAGGACCACAAGAGCGATCGGCGCGAAATATCCCGCGGTCTCAAAGGTTGGCAAGACGCCGACGAGCGCGGTCGCAATGCCCATCAGAATGAGCGTCATCAAGAACGTGCTCTTGCGTCCGACGCGGTCGCCGATGCTGCCGAACAGCAGGGCTCCCAATGGGCGCACGAGGAAGCCTGTGGCAAAGGTTGCGACGCTGATCAGAACAGCTGCCGTCGGTTCATTGGCAGGGTAGAAGAGCGTTGAGAAGAAAATCGCCAGACTTCCGTAAAGATAGAAGTCGTACCATTCGATGACCGTGCCGGCGCTTGATGCAAGGACGACGGTCCAGATACCTGGTTTGCGGACCGAGTCGCCCCTTTCCTGTAGCTGTTGCATGCTGCAGTTCCCTTTTATGTTTTTGAAAGCAGTCGGCCCTCTCTTCAGGGCCGTAGTAAGTCAGTTCGCGATGCGCTGATCGAATGCGTAGACGCCAAGTCTTTCGCTTGCCTCGCGCACCGTTCGGCGGACGATGTCCTTCGCCGACGGCAGATCGTTGATGAGGCCCACCGCCTCACCGACAGTCACGTTGGCCGTGTCATAGTCGCCAGAGGCCCATGCCGCCTCGACCTTCGACAATTCTTCGGAATGCAGCGTGCGCAGCTCTTCTTCCCGCCCGTGCCACTTGTCAATGAAGCCGTTTTTGAGCAGTCGGCCGGTATAGCCAGCGGGCCAGGCCTTCTGACGGACGATATCGTAGACGGAAGTCCGGATTGTCTCGTCGCCAGAGGCAGCGACTACCTTGTCCTTGGCTGCCGGATGGATGAGCGACTCTCGCGTAGCCCAGAACCTGGTTCCCATCAAGACCCCGTCTGCTCCGAGCATCAGCGAAGCGGCCAGGCCCCTACCGTCGGCAATGCCGCCTGCCGCCACGACAATGACAGAAGGCGAAATCTTTGCCACCAGATCCACGACTGCGGGAACGAAGGGCATCGTTGACCGCGCGACCAGGCCATGGCCGCCGGCCTCGGTCCCCTGAACAATAAGAACGTCGGCGCCAACGTCGATTGCGCGCCGGGCATGTTCGAGTGTGTGGATCATGCAAATCAGCGGAACACTCGCCTGCTTGACCCGTGCCGCGACCTTCGCCGGATCCGAAAACGAAAGCATCATCGCGGACGGACGCTCCGCAAGTGCGCGGTCAAACAGATCAAGGTCGGCTTCAACTGCCCAGGCGATGAACCCGCAGCCAACGCGTTCATTGGTGATCAGCGACGACTCTGTTTCGTACCATTGACGATCAGCATATCCCCCACCCAACAGGCCCAGACCGCCGGCGTCGGCGACGGCGGACGCAAGCGCGCCACCCGCGACCGGTGTCATCGGGGCAAGGATGATGGGATGCTCGATTTCGAAAAATTCTGTCAGACGCGTTCGTATCGTCATCAATACTTCTCCCAGTTTGAGGAATGTTCCCGGAAATTTTTCTTCGACGGTATTGCGACACTTGACTTAAGACAAACGATTAGATCAGATGTTTTTCATCTGAAAAGGAGATGGCCGATGAACAGCGCCGACCTCAGGTTTTTCCAGGCGGTGGTGAGAGCAAACAGTATCGGAGGGGCTGCCGGTGTACTCAACACGGTGCAATCCAACGTCACCGCGAGAATAAAATCGCTTGAGGAGGAAATCGGTGCTCCGCTTTTTCATCGGTCCAGGCGAGGGGTTACACTGACAGCCACCGGCATTCAGCTCGTTCCCTATGCCGAGCGCGTCGGAGAGCTTCTGGACGAAGCCAAGCGCGTCGTCACAGACCGCGGTACGCCGTGCGGTTTACTCAGGATCGGCTCCATGGAGACCACTGCAGCGCTTCGCCTTCCGCCGATCCTGATCCGCTATGCTGCAGAATATCCAGAGGTCGACGTACTGGTGGAGGCTGCCCCGACGGAACAGCTCGTCAGCGAGGTCGTCGGACGCAAACTGGATGGCGCGTTCGTCTCCGGCCCCATCGCTCATCCCGAACTGAAGAGCCTATCGATCGTCGAAGAGGAGCTCGTTGTGATCTCCTCGCCGCGGTTTCGCGAGCTTTCGGATCTGAAGGCCTTGGCCGCATCGCCGGCTCTGAAGGTCCTCGCTTTTCGATCGGGCTGTTCCTATCGCCGGCGCATGGACATGTTCCTGGCGGCGTGTGGGGTAACGCATGTCCGCTGGATGGAACTCGGAACAATGGACGGGATCATCGGCTGCGTCGCCGCCGGGTTAGGGATGGCCATGCTACCTCGGGGGGTCGTTCAGGATGCGGCAGCCGACGGACAGGTCATCATACACCAGCTACCTGACAATCTGCGGTCGGCGCCGACTGTTTTTGTGACGCGGAGCGACGAGTATCTCTCCGCGGCACTTCAGGCTTTCATGGCGGTGGCGTCTGAGGCGCATTCACGGCCTCAGCCGGCAGGACCAGAGCCGGCCCGACAACTGCAGCGGGCTTAAGAAAGGTGGAGCAAAAACAAGGGGTCAGTCAGATCTATCTGACGCATCACCAGCATCTTTGCGATATCGCCCGGCGGGTTTGCCCCAATGCGCGCATACACGAGCTGGCCGTGCCGCTCGAGCCGGAACGCCGAGCTGCGTGACACGTCGAAGCCCCAGAGCTGCCCTGTCAAGGCCGGCCGGGCCGGCGACCAGCACCCGGCAGCCGGGCAGCGCGCCAAAAGGACCCCGCCCGTCATATGAACTGCATCCCTCATAGTGCGTCGCAACATTTTGATGCTGCACTGCGGAACTTTGCGGTAAAGCGGGAGTTCTCTTTGCTTCTAGCAAGCGAGGGCTCGATGAGGCGCTACAGGATTCTGCCGTCGGAACCAGGGCTGTGGTCTGTGATCGATAGCCTGAACGGGCTTCCCGCCGAGAGATACGGTCGGCCGCTCACCGGGCTGACCCGGTACGAAGCCGAAGAGGCTGCCTTTAACCTCAGCGAGAGCACTCCGCCATGGATGGCCTTGGTCAGACGTCGCAGACCTTAATCAAGGCTGCCGAATCCACGGATGGTCGAACGCGATGCGCCTCCCACTCCATCACACCCTTTCGCGTAACCTCTCACCTCTTCCTTCTGGATGCGTGCGTCATGGCAGGGGGCGCATGTGCTCCCCAGTTCGCCCTGGCATAAGAGCCGGACCGTCGCGGTGCGCCACCAAATGGTTGGCGACCGTGGCCGGAATCGTCGCCCGTTCTCTTGCCGATGAAGTGCGGGGTGCCCGACACCGAAATGGCGCGCGAGCCTTCTGCCGATCTTGACACGGGCGATCGACTGGAACCTCATCGAGCAGCAGTATGATGAATTGATCAAATATGCGGCGGCCCTGCAGCACCGCACGGCCGATGCGGAATCGATCCTGCGCCGCTTTGCGCGGGCGAGCGTGCAGCGCCCAAGCTACAGGGCGCTGGCCCAACTCGGCAAGGCAATCAAGACCATTTTTCTCACCGCTATCTCGGCTCGGAAGCCTTCCGGCGCGAAATCCACGAAGTGTCGCTTGGCAGTTAATAGTGAGAACGCAGTCGTTGAGTCAGGTTTGGCAGTTTATTGCGAGAATGGCGTAGCTCGGATTCTTCATTTTAACTGCAATCGCATCAGTGCAGTGGTGCTGAACTCCCTGGCGAGGCGACCGGCATCTTCGTGCTGGAGGAGAAATATCGGACCGGTGCGTTGCGCGGTGAGCAAGCACGACGGCCCGACCTTCGACGAGTTCGATCTGGCGAAACTGCCGCTCTTTCGCAACGTGGTCGATCTTCAGCGACAGCCTAGCGACCCCGGCTTCTAAACGCCGTCATGGAGTAGCTCCTGCACTCGTTCGACCGAAATGTCCGATTCAAAGATCAGGTCGTGAGGGAATGTCCTCCCCGCAGATGATCGGCAGTCGCTCGATCGCGCGACGCGTGGGATCGGCTTCTTCCGTGAACCCGCAGGTCGATATCAGAAAAAGGTTGCGGCGGTTACCGCGAACTCATGGCTGGCGCAGCAAGCGCTCTTTTCAGCAAGCGCCCTGGTCGGGAGCCGGTGAGGATGAAATTCGGCTCGGGTGCGACGATTACATGCTCGAGGTTCCATCCGGTCTTCCCGAGCATGTCTATAGCGACCTTTTTGTGTCCGAAACTGAACAAGAGTGTCGGAGCCCCACCCGCTGGCCGTTACAGCCAAGCACCGGCTGGCGAGCAAGCGGTGGAACGAAACGGAGCGCAAATCCGGCACGGAAATTGCGCTGATCTCGTAAGTGAGACGTCGGCAGGGCGTCGTGGAGGACCGAGAAATCAACCAGGAGCGTGCTCGATGCCCGCAATGAGACGGCCAGAACAGGACGATGAACCCAGCCACACCTGGGGAGCTGGAACGCTATAGCCAGCCGCGGCGCTCCTTATAGATCGCGCCTCCTTCAGCCAAGCCGTCCACCAGCACTACGAGGGCCACCCTATGCAGCTCTCGAACGTGGCCACAGCGCGCATGTTCATTCAAGTGCGCCCCTCAGCCTTGCGTGGTCCGCTCGAAGCGCGCCGGGAACGCATTGTGTGTAGACGAGGAACCTGCGCTTGGCAGTTAAGGGGGCGCGCGCTCTCGCACTCCTCCGATGCGCCCACCCATTCTTCTGATCAGCCGGTTTGACCCGCCATGTCGCCTTCGCATTTCATCTATCGCCCCTTTGAGACGCTTATCCGCCCGCTGGATATCCCCTACGCGCCTTTGCCGGCAACAGGTCCGTTTGCTCTGCTTCTGCATTTCGCACGCATGTTCCGTGGCGTGCTGGCGGCCATCGCCGTCTTCATGATGGCGGTCGAGGGAATCAACCTCGCGGTGATCTGGGGCATGTATATCATTGTGGACGGGGTGAGCAGGAACGGTGCGGCGGTTTTCCTTGAGGAAGCTTGGCCTATGCTCACGTTCCTCGGCCTGCTGATGTTCCCCGTGCAACCGCTGCTGATGTTCATCGCCAAGACATTGGGTTCCCAGGCAGTGTCCGTATGCATGCCCGCGGCTATGCAATGGCATGGCTACAAGGCGGTCGAACGTCAGGACCTTGCATTCTTCCACGATCTCTTCGCCGGCCAGGTGGCGTCGCGCATTTCGCAACTCGCCGCCGCCGTGCAGCAGCAGATCGTCGTAGCGTCTTCCAGCATACCGTATTTTCTCGTGCAGTTTCTCGGTTCGCTTTCGCTGCTTGCCACGCTGTCCTGGCCGCTGGCGCTTCCGGTCTTTTTTTGGATCGTGGCGAACGTCACAGTCGCGGTTGTGGCAGTGCCATATTTTGCCGTGCGGTCCCGCCACTCTGCCCGCGCGCGCAGCCTCATCGTCGGCGCCATGACCGACCTCTACAGCAACATCCACGTGGTCAAGCTGTTTGCGGCCGAAGACAGCGAGGCGGACGCAATGCGCACCATCATGGGAGATGCCATTGAGACGCAACAGCTTGAACGGCGCATCCACTTAACAAGCGACACCAGCGTCGTCCTGCTGAACGTACTTCTTTCGCTGACCAACATCGCCGTCGGGCTCTGGGGACTCGTGGCCGGTTTTGTCACCACCGGCCAATTTGTTGCTTCAATCGCACTCGTTCAGCGGCTCAACGCCAACTCCCTGGCCTTTCTCCAGCTAGGACAGCAGATATTCCAGGCTGTGGGCACGATACGCGACGCGATGCCGGTCATCACCACGCCTTCAACGGTAACCGATGTCTCCGGAGCCAGGCCGCTGGCCGTTGTCGCCGGCGCGGTCGAGTTCAGAGATATCCGGTTCGAGTACCGGCAAGGAAAAGGGGTAATCGAGAATCTATCGCTCAGGGTCCGCGCCGGCGAGAAGGTCGGGCTCGTCGGCATGTCGGGGTCCGGCAAGTCAACGCTTGTCAGCCTGCTTCTGCGGTTCTTCGACGTAAACGATGGCGCAATCGTCGTCGACGGCCAGGATATCCGTTCGGTGACGCAGGCAAGCCTGCGTCAGAATATCGGGGTCGTGACCCAGGATGTCTCGTTGCTCCATCGCTCTGTCGGGGACAATATCCGTTACGGCCGGCCGGATGCCTCGCCGGAGGAGGTCGAACGCGCCGCAATGCTGGCCGATGCGGACGGTTTCGTGGCCGATCTCAAGGACAGCGAAAACCGCACCGGCTACGATGCTTTCGTCGGTGACCGCGGGGTGAAGCTTTCTGGCGGCCAGCGTCAGCGGGTCGCCATCGCTCGGGTGCTGCTTAAGGACGCGCCAATCCTCCTTCTAGACGAGGCGACTTCTGCCCTGGACAGTGAAGCCGAGGCGGCGGTCCAAGAAAAACTCGAGCTTATAATGGAGGGCAAGACGGTGATCGCCATTGCCCACCGCCTGTCGACGATTGCCAGCATGGACAGGATCGTCGTGCTCGACAAAGGGCGCATCGTTGAGGAGGGCTCCCCCTCGGAGCTACTCAAACGCGACGGCCTGTATGCCCGCCTGTGGCGGCGGCAGACCGGCGGCCACATTGCCGACAGTTCCGAGGAGAGATAAGCCGACTGGAAGGTCGTTCGTCACGGCTCCGCGCTGCTCGCAATGCTTGGCTGTTGTCGTAGAGAGCGGGCATGTTCGCGTTAGACAAATCTCGGCTTTCGCCGCCTCCGTCGCAAATGTGTGGGAATGGGCGACGAGATTGCCACAAGAGCTCTTCGGTTCTATCGCGAGAAGCTGACCACCCGCGGCCGTGCCGATGCTGGTACCGCCGAGTCTTAAGCAGTGGTGATCGCTCGACTTCGTCTCCGACCGTTCCCATCCTCACTGTCGTCGACGATTGGACGCGGGACACAAAGCGCGTTGCTGAGGCGGTGCCCGAACGTGCAAGGACACAGAAGCTTACGATACGAGGGGTGAGCCGAGTCGAAAAACGCTTTGGAAACTCCGTCTGGTGCAATCCGGACCGGGTCACAAGGCGTGCTACAAGAGTTGGGTGACGCAACACCGCTGGTTAATTGCGCCGGTGCTATCGCGGCCTCTGGTCCGCAACGGCGCAGGCAACACCCCGAGGAGCAGGGGCGCATGGCAGATTGCCCCAACCGGCTCGACGTCGCCATGCTCGACGAGCTTCGGGAATTGGGGTCGGCGAACGCATGACCGGCAGGGCCGGGGGTGGCTCGTTTGCCGATGCCACTGCAATTGGCCCCGCAACGGGGTCGCGAGCCGGAATTCAACCAAGGCCGTTCGCCCTAAAACTGATCCAGCTCAAGGCAGCCCACCGCTACCCATGTAGAACGGGCAACGAGCGCGGTGCGCACCAGACAAAGGGCAATGACCAAAGCCGTCCTCGACATCGCATCGGAGTTCAACGTCTTTGCACCAATGCCCAGGAATGGTCGAGGCGACAAACAACTCCCCGCGTACAGGCGCTGAGAGCCGCCGACGTTTAACGGAAAATCACAAACGGGCTATCCCGATCCCTGGGGGGCCAAGGAGGCCGCCCCATGAATCGCTGCACATCATCAGTTGCAACTCTTGCTTTCGCCACCGTCTGCACATTGTCTGCCGTCGCTACGGCGGCGGATCGGACCATCTATGCAGCGCCCGACAAGAGCCTCGTGTTTCTTAGTGGCGTCGGCTACACGTGGCTCAAGGCCAACGAGCTTGTCTACGACAGGGGCAGATCACAATGGGCACGAACAATCCGCCGCTTTCGCCCGAGGACGTCGAACGCTTCGGGCCTGATCCCCTTA
>NZ_JBVVQV010000056.1:0-14924 GCF_055811235.1 Mesorhizobium sp. WSM4810
ACACGATCCGCTTCTTGCGGCAATTTCGCTGCTGAAACGCCTGTATGCCGAGAGCCGTCGGGCACTCCCCGAGCGCGCCCGGTCACCCACCTCAGCCAGGCTGATCGTCGGCTCATCTTCGAACAGGGGCCTGATCGCCGTACCTACGAGATTGCGACGCTCGCGGCTTTGCGAGACCGGCTTTGCTCTGCCGACATTTGGGTCGACGGCAGCCGATCGTTCCGGCCGCTCGACGAGCATCTGATGCCGCGGTCGACATTCACCACAATGAAAGAGGTGGATTGTCTCGGGTTGGGCGTCCAAGGTGACGGCGCGCAGTGGCTTGCCGAAGCGCGGCAGATGCTCGACTCAACCTGAAGCGTCCGGGACATAGGGCACGGTCCGGAAAGCTCGAAGGTGTTCGTGTTGAAGCCGGTACCTTGATCGTGACGCCAACGGCTGGCGAGGTTCCGGCGGCGGCCGAGGAACTGAATGTCGAGAGCAGCGAACTTTTTCCGCTGGTTCAAGTGCCTGACCTCTAGAGGGAGGTGCACGAATGGACCGGCTTCGCGGATTGCTTCACGCATGTTCGCACGGGCGACACTCCGAGGAACGTCACGGCTATTTTGGCCCGAGTGCTGGCCTATGCGACCAATCTCGGTCCGAAACGGATGGCGAGCGCATCCAAAGGATCAGCGCTCACCAGATCGGCTGGATGCGCACGTTCCATGCCCGGTCGGAGACCTATTGCGCGGCGCAAGCATGCATCACCGATGCGCACACCCGACATCCGCATTCTCGACTGTGGGGCAACGGAACGACCGCGTTATCCGACGGGCAGTTCTTCCGCGCGAGCGACCGAGCCGCAAAGCGCGGCGACATCAATCTGCACTACGGCAGCGAACCAGGATCGAAATTCTACAGCCATCTTTCCGATCAGTACGGCTACTTCAGCATTCTGCCCATCAGCCCGACCGAAAGCGAGGCTGCCTATGTGCTCGACTGGCTGTTCGATCAGGACACGATCCCCGACGTCCAGGAACACTTCACCGATACGGGCGGCGCGAGCGATCGCGTGTTCGGGTTGTTCGCTCTGACGGCAAGCGCTTTGCGCCTCGGCTGCGCAATCTAAAAGATCGGAAGTTCCACACCTTCGAGAAAATGATGCCTACCCGGCGATCTTCTTCATCTGGCGGCGTCGATCACGACGCGATCAGTCGTGCCGTCAACGATCCTGAAGAAGCTGTCAGCATCACCGAAGGAAAGCCAACTCGCAAGGGCGCTGCGCGAACTCGGCCGAATCGAGCGCTCGCTGTTCATGATCGAATGGTACTCAAGTCCAGCGCTACGCCGGCGTTGCCAGGCCGGCCTCAACAAGGGTGAGGCGGCGCATAAGCTGAAGCGCGCCGTCTTCTTCCACGAGCGCGGTGAGATCCGTGATCGGTCATTCGAAAGCCAGGCGTTCCGCGCCTCCGGCCTCAACCTCGTCGTTAGCTCGATCGTGCATTGGAATACGGTCTACATCGAACGGGCCGTCACCCACTTACGCAACGTGCATCGCGAGATTCCGGATCATCTGCTCAAGCACTTCTCGCCGCTGAGCTGGGAACACATCAATCTGACCGGCATCTACACCTGGGATGCAGAACATCAGATGCCTGAAGGCTTCCGGTCGCTCAGACTACCGGCTCGGTTACGCCAAGCCGCATGACGTTCATGCTCCGTTCGACCTTAGCGTGTCGCTGGGAACAGTTCTTGTTCTGACCCCAAGGACGTGTTTCCACCGGTTGGCGGAACTTTGTTTTCCCTCCTTTGCGGCGTTCCCAGTCAAACGGCGGCCGGTGAGCTTCTCGCGTACACGTACAGCGGAATTTGGTGCCATCCGGCCACATGCGATGTATGATCACCGCCAGGCGACGTGCGAGTGCGACGATTGCCTTACGCAAGCCACGCCGCTTGGCGACGTTCATCGCCAGGGCTTTCAGCGCGTCAGCAACACTTGGGCGGCTTCATAAAGCAGCGTTCGCATCATCGCGTCACCGCACAGCGATACACATCCACACGCTTGCTTTCTCCCGACTCATTGAGCTTCGGTGTCAGCCCCAGTATCGGTCCAACAGCCTTCGAGTTCCTGAACCGCTGCGGAATATCGATGGTGCTGGTAAAGGCCAGCGCAGTTATGAGACCGACACCGGGAATTGTAAGCGGTTGCAGGTTGCATCGTCCTTGGTGATCGTCAATACTTTCCGGTGCAGGTGAGAGAGTTCCTCACGCAGCTTCCGCCGAGCGGCAAGCAATGGTGCCATGATCTCTTCGAGATCGGGCATGCCTGCGACGAGATCGCGAATACGCACCTCGAACTTCACCGTTCCCACAACACCGACCTTGAGGCCGAAATTCGTAGAAGACCGTGGATGTCGTTCTCGATGGCGATCGCCTTCCCCTGCAGCAGCTTGCGGGCAGTCAAGAGTGCCCGCCGCTTCTGGCTCGTGAGCGTTGAGTGCGGCGCGGTTGGTCTGGAACGTGTAGCCGTCCCAATCCTTCCACGCGTCCCAGCCTTGCGCGGTGGCGCATCCGTACCAGACACGCACCTTCACCGCGTTTTCGGCCAGCGTCTCGACAATCGAGACGGTAAAGCTCCCGCCAAGCTGAGACGGCGTGTCGTATACGGTGACATGGCGAAAGGGGCCGCACTCATGCGGCACCTTCGGCACAGATCGCCTTCATCACCCGTTCGGCGGCCCATCTCCCCGCCTCGTTCAAGTGCCGCTGCCACGCGCGCCTTGCGACGGCGACCAGCGGAAGCCATTGGCCTTGAGCGCCCGCCGCATCGCCTCGTCGGGCTTGCCGGGAAAGATCATCTGAATGCGGGCCATGTCCGCATTTTCATTGATCTCGACGGCTCCGGCCTGTGTCTCGACCTCTTGGCTTTGCGTTCCGCGCTCATGCATCCGAGCCAGATATTTCAGCCGCCCTTGTAGGCGGCGGATTTCTGCACGGTTGCCCGCCGTGTCGAATCCGCGTTTCCCTTGCCAGTCGGCCAGCACGACGCCGCGTGCCGCCACTTCTGCCGAAAGGCCGGTCCGGGCGACGATCGCCGCAATCATGGCTGCGTCATCGGCGCCGTCTTTTTCCAGGCGCCGGATAATGGAGTTCGCGGCCTTCATCTTGTCGATCGACAAGGCCAAGTAGTATCAGGCCGGAATCCACGCGCTACCGCTTCTTCCGAAAGCCCTGAAAAAGTGAGCAGGTCCCGGCCGATGTGACTCTTGGCAACGAACGTCCCCTTGCCAGCGCGTCGATAAAGCAAGCCTTCACCCACAAGGGCAAGCACCGCCTGTCGCACAGTGCTGCTGCTGAGTTCGTGCTGCTTCATCAACTCCATCTCAGTGGGGAGTTGATCGCCAGCACTGAAGACGCCGCTCTCGATCTGAGACCGAATGATATCGGCGAGCTGAATATGAAGTGGAGTTCTTCCGGGCTGAATCATGCGGCCTCCTCAAGCCGAGTCATTGCTATCACACGACTTGGGCGGTTCACAATATTAGGATATTGCATTGTTGCAAGAAATTAGCTAGCGTATGCGCGAGTGGCTCCATTGTTGGGGTCCACATAAAGGGAGGAAGGAAGATGAGCTTGATGGACTATCGCTTGGGTCGGCGCGGCTTCTTGACCGGTATGGTAGGCGTGTCGGCTTTGCCACTGCTGGGGTCGTTGCCGGCAGCGGCGCAGGATCAGACACTGCGAGTCATGATCTATGGGGACGGTGCCTCCTTTAAGGGGCTCTTCGAGGCGTTCGGAAAGGCGTCGGGCGTAAAGGTTTCCTACGAAGGCGTGCCGTTTTCCGACTATCATAACACCATAGTTCAGCGCTTCCGTACGGGAAATTCCGGAATCGATGTCTTCTTCCTGGACCCGACTTATGTCCCGTCGTTCTCCAAACTTGGCATTTTGGCAGACCTGACGAGCACCTTTGGAGAAAAGGCCAAAGGCATTCTGTTCCCGAGCGATGTGCAGGGCGGTAGCTACGACGGGAAGATGCTGACAATGCCGTTGCAGGAGTCAACGCAGCTCCTTTTTTTCAACAAGGGGCTTCTGGCCCAGGCTGGTGTTGAAGCTCCGGGTGTCTCGCCCGACGCGCGCCTTACGTGGGACAAAGTCATCGAGCTGGCCAAGAAGGCGCAGGCGGCCGGAGCCGAGTCAGGTTTCGGCTTCGAGCAAGCCAATCGCTACTACCAGCTACAGGTCCTCCCGGAATCGCTTGGCGGTGGGCCGGGCGTCAAGGGTCCCAATTTGCTGACAGTGGATGTGGCCAACGACGCTTGGCTGCAGGCAGGAAAATGGTATGGAAGCATCCACGCTGATGGCGTGGCTCCGCGGGGTCCGAGTAAGAGCCAAGAGATGCGTGACCTGTTCAAAGCTGGCCGGCTCGCATTTCTCGTCGGCGGTCCTTGGGGAATCTCCGAATTCAACAAGGTCGACGGTCTCGACTACGCTGCGGCGCCACATCCGTATTTTGCGGGTGGCAAGGCGGTGACGCCTTCCGAGTCATTTCATCTAGGAATGGCGGCGGATACCACGAACGTCGACAATACTCTTAAATTCCTTGAATTCGCGGGCTTGGACAAAGATGGGGCGGTAATTGCCGCCTTGGCCGAAGGCGACCTGTCCGCGAACATCGCTGCCATGAAGGAGGTGTTGAGTGGCGTTCCGCAGCAAAATCCAAGCCTTAGGGGTGTCGATAATTTGATACAGTACGAGCTGGCGAACACGGCCATCCGGCGCCCGCGCACACTGGGATATCTCCAACTGGAGGAACTGGTCACGCGTGCGTGGAGCGATATCCGCAACGGAAGTGACGCCACTCAGACATTTACGCAGCTTCAACGTGAACTCGAGCGCAGTTTCAAGCGCATTAAGGCTTAAGCGTGGCGATGGAAGCGGTTTCTGATGGACGTGTTGTGAGGGGTGCATCCACAAGTGGTCGATTTTCAAAATGGAGAGCGGCTATATGGCCGCTCCTCTTTTTGACGCCGGCTCTGGTTTCCCTAATCCTATTTCGGCTGTTGCCAGCTGGTTGGCTCGTCCAGCAAAGCTTGACCGGCCCCGACGGCGAATTCGTGGGACTCGAGAATTTCGAGTTTCTTTTCACGGCGCCCTCATTCGCCAAGACCGTTCAGGCGACTCTAACTTTTGTCGCGGTGACCGTGCCGCTGCAGACAGCGATCGCTTTTGGTCTCGCTTTGCTATTTGCGGAAAACTCACGACTCGTCTCGCTGCTGAGAGTATTGGTGTTCCTGCCAGTCTTCATCCCATCGAGCGTCGCAGCCATTCTGTGGGGAGCTGCATACCGTCCGCAAGGGCTGGTTAATGCTCTGTTGACTTCTATAGGGGCGAGCTCTCAGCTATTCCTTACATCGCCAGATCAGGCACTGATGTCGATCGTCGTTATGTGCACATGGATTGGGGCCGGCTTCTGGATGATGTTCCTTATCGGTGGTCTAAAGGACATTCCTCGGGATCTCTATGAGGCAGCATCGATCGATGGGGCTGGGAAACTTTCGTCGCTCTGGCACATCACTATCCCGCTGATGCGCCGACCGCTGGCTTTCGTAATCGTCGCTGACACGGTCGCCTCATTTCTGCTGTTTGCTCCGATCGCGATACTTACCCGAGGCGGCCCCGACGGCAGCACGCAACTTATTATGTTTGACGTGTACCAGCAGTCATACTTCTTCGACGACGTGCCTTTGGCAGCTGCAGAAGGTTTGACCTTGATGATCATAATGATGGCGATCATCCTCATCCAGTTCCGGTTGCTATCACGGGAGAAGCAATAATGAGTGCCGTCGAGAACTCGGCGTGGGCGGGGCGCACCGCTCGCTTACTATTCGGTATTGCCGTCGCCGCAGGTTTCATGCTCCCGATCGCTTGGCTGACTGCAGGTAGCTTTCGGCCGGGAAGCGAGATATTTACCTCGCTCGATCCGCTTTCCGTCGGCTCCTTTGTTCCGCCACATCCAACGCTTGAAAATTTTAGGAGCGCGTTCGAGGGATCTTTCCGGACTGGATTGGTTAACTCTATCGTCGTGGCGGCATGTACCGTGGTCGTGGGGCTGCTGGTTTGCTCAGCCGCAGCTTTCGCGTTGAGTGCTATGCATTGGCGCGGCCGCGAATTGGTGTTCGCCCTCATTGTCTTCAGTTTCTTAGTCCCCGAGGAGGTGGTGGCACTCCCCTTGTCAGCTATCTTGGCACGCGCCGGGCTACAGAACACATACATCGCACTGATCATGCCCTTCGCGGGTAACGGCATGGTGATTTTCCTACTACGTCAGTTCTTCCTGGCAATACCGCGTTCGTTGATTGAAGCGGCGCAAGTCGATGGGGCCGGCTGGCTGAGGATTTTCTTCCAGATTTTCCTACCACTTTCACGACCCTCTCTGATAGCCGCAGGAGTCATCCTCTTCAATGGGCAATGGCAGGCCTATCTGTGGCCGCTTTTGGTTACGACGCGCCAGGACATGCTCCTTGCCCCAATCACCTTAGGGCTTATGGTTGGACAGCACAGCAGCGATTACGGCCAGATTTTCGCGGCATCGACCATTCTCAGCGTCATCCCGGCAGTCATCTTGCTGTGCTTCCAACGCTTCTTCACTGACTCAGTTGCGACGTCGGGCGTCAAAGAATAATCAGAGGGATTCGCGTGAAGGTCGGGACACTATGAATAAGCCATCCAACAGAAATGCGGTCGCCCCGTTCCTGCTGTGGCTGCCGCTCTTACCAGCGTAATTCGGCCGGACTGCCGAATTGGGCGAAGGGCGCGTCCGCCGCGCCCCAGCCTTGCTCATTAACGTGCTCTAAATCGATAACAACGCACAAATGCGTTTTTCTGGACCGAAGACTTTCATGTCGATAAAGACGACTTTCAAGCAATCGGACACAATCGCTACGCTAGCGCGGGGCCGTAGCTCGGGCACTATAAGATCTACGGAGTTGGTGGAGCGGGCACTTAACCACGCCGAAGCTATGAAAAGTGCCGGCAGCCATGCGCTTACGAGAATATTGCGCGAAGAGGCCCTTGCTTCTGCCCGGCACGAAGACCGATTGCACGACCACGGTGTACCTCCACCGTCGTTACTTGCTGGCATACCGATCGTGGTAAAGGACAACTGCGATGTCCGGGGCGACATAACGCAGGCCGGCTCAGGATCACTGAGAAATGCATTGCCTGCTCAACGAGATGCAGACTGCGTGGCGCACCTGCGGTCAGCCGGAGCGATCATAATCGGCAAATCCAATATGTCAGAGTTTGCATGCGCAAACACCGGTATCAATCGGGTTTTTGGCACGCCAGCCAATCCGCGTGACCCATATCGTCTCGTGGGAGGATCGTCCTCTGGCGCTGCGGCCGCGGTAGCAGACGGATCTGTCGTGGCAGCACTTGGATCAGACACGGGTGGATCGATACGGGGCCCGGCCGCTCTCTGCGGCCTTGCTGGTTTCAAACCATCTGAAGGACGGATCTCGACGAAAGGAGTGCTGCCGCTATCTACAACGCTTGACACCCTCGGCCCGATTGCCCGTTCCATGGAATGTTGTGCGATTATGGACGCGGCTCTTGCTGGAACACCCTGGCGGCCTCTTCCCGAATTTCCGCTCAAAGGGGCTTCGCTGGGTGTTCTTCAGGATCTCGTGCTCGACGAACTGGACCCTTCGGTCGCATCATCCTTCGAGAACGCTCTCCGTGTCCTGAGGGAAGCCGGAGCAACGGTTACTGAATTCTCATGGGCCGAGCTTCAGCGCCGCGATTGGCGAGAAACCTACGGGATAATCACGCACAGCGATATGTACGCAAGCCACGGGCGCTTCGCGGAAGAAAATGCGCGCTCAATTGAGAAAGAGCCGTTTGATGTCGTAATGTCCGGTCGCTCCGTTTCTCCGCGGGACCGCGCTGAAGCCTTGGCCTTTCGAGGCAAGGCATCGCTGGACGCACACGACACTATCTCCCCTTTCCATGTAGTAGTGATGCCAACTGTCCCCGTGCTTGCACCTCCAATCTCGTCCCTTTCGGGTCCGGGACATGCGACGAAAATTGAGTATATGATCGGCCGGAACAACGAACCGGCGAACTTCTTTGATTGCTGCGCAGCAACCGTTCCGTGCCAGGCCGTAGGGGAACTTCCAGTAGGCCTCTTAATGATGGCGAAGAATGGTGACGATCGGCGCGTTCTCGCCATCGCAAACGCCGTTGAAAAGACCCTGAAAGTGCAAGGGCTTGGATAAGCGCTATCTCCGGGCACGAAACGATCTGTGATAGTGGAGCAGATGGCGCAGTCTCCACGAGAAACGAGATAGCCTATCGGACATGCGAATATTGCATCGACCCGCCTCAATTCGGTCTATCGCTCCTCGAGCTTCCTGAGTACAAAACCGAGTGAGTCACGCAAATCTGTCTGCAATGCCTCTGCTGCGCCCATAGCATCGTTGGCACGGAGAGATTGGCAGATGCTTGCTCTCAGACGAGGTCCATTAGAATAAGGCAGATAATCCGGAATTAGGTAGTTCAAATAGGGACCAGACTGAAGCCAAAGACCTTCAATCATTTGTAAAGTCACCGGCCTAGCCGCCGCTCGATAAACACCAAAGTGGAATTGAGCAATCAGAGATTTACGTTTGGCGGGATCTGTTAGTGAGCGCGTGTCGAGCAAAGCTGCTATTTGTTCAAGGTTTTCAATCTCAGTTTGCGTTATTCTTGATGCCGCGTACGCGGCCATGCTTCCTTCAAGGTAAACACGCAAGTCGCAAATTTCCTTGTATGTCTTCCAGTTCTCAGGCGGTACGCATATAGAACGTTGGTGGCTGTGGATCAGTGCTCCAGCGGCAACGAGTTGCAGAAGCGCTTCCCGGACCGGGGTAACGCTTGTACCAAGGTCCCTGGCTAGCCAACGAAGTTTGATCTTCTCACCGGGTGAATAGCCACCCACGATCAGACGCTGGCGTACTTCCTCAAGAACACGCCACCTGCTCCGGCCAGTGTCGGAGGGCACTGCGCTATCGGGGCCGGGTCGATCATTTTTCTCGCTTCTTCTTTCGCTCACACTGGTCTCGATGACTACCTTTTTCAAACCTGCATCACACACCATGCGACACCGCTGGTATGCTATTTTCCTAGTAGTCGATCGGGGATTTGGTGCAGGCGGAAAACGTCTTCAACCGTCTCGCGAGTCTTGATTAGCTCTGCGTCACCGTCGTGGACCAGAACAGTTGCTGGACGAGGCACGCCATTAAATTGCGTCGATGTCGTTTCAGAATACATCCCAGTGTCGAGGATGGCGAGTATATCTCCTACTGCAACATCTGGAATATGCTGTCTATCCGCAAAAACCGATGGTATACAGGTTACTCCGACAATCGACGCGAATTCCTTGAACGAGCGGGTCATGCCGGTGGCGGGGAGTATGTGATACCGGCTTCCGCTGGTGTCTATTCGCATAAGAACATTTGTACTGGCATCGACATTCACCCAAATCCTGCCAATGTCACGCTTAATTGTCCCAATTGTGGTGAGCAAGACGCTAGCGTTGCCGATGATATAACGACCGGGCTCAAGCCATAAAGCTGGTGTTGGTAGCTCGGTTGTATTGAGAAGCTTGAGCAGCGCTCCGCACACGGTTTCGGCGTATTCATCAATTTTAAGTTGGTTCAAAGAAAGTTGCCGTGACTCGGGGTCTCTTTCTCGCGGGATACCTCCGCCGATGTCAATGACCCGCGGCCAGAATCCGGTCCGTTCATGCAGCTGCACCACGGTTCTAGCGAGCGCCGAGTAGAGTTCCGCGATATGGTCCTTGCGCGTCGAAAAACGGCCCACGTGCCAATGAAAACCTGCATGATCGACATCCGGACGGTTTGCTAAGCGTCGAGTGAGTGCAGCAGCAGTGTCGAGGCCGAAACCCCACTTTGCTGACTCCATGCGACCGTGAAGGCCGACTTCATCCGAGACCCCGAAATAATCGCTCCCAACGTTATGGAAGTAATCGCTGGCAACTTTCAGCCGCAAATTTACTTGAGCGCGAACACCATACTTACGTGCTGCAGCACAAATTCTGTCGATTTCGTCTTCGGCATCGATGTTGATCGTCACACCTCTGCGCACTGCGTCGTCGATTTCTTCCGGCGTCTTGAGGCTCCCGTTCATCGCTATAAGAGCCGGATCAGCTCCGCCCTGAAACGTTGCGTAAAGCTCCCCCATTCCAAAACAATCGCCACCGCCACCCTCTGCGCTCACGATAGCACGTACAGCCAGATTGTTGTTGGCTTTGATGGCGTACATGACGTTCACAGGGGCGGGCCAGCGCTCGGAAAACGCGCGGCGGGCCGCCCTGAAATTTTGGCGCACAGTGCTCTCGGAAATCACGAACAAAGGAGAGCCGAATTCGGAAACGAGTCGATCCGCTGCAACGCCTCCAATAGTCAATACGCCGCGAGGATCGATGTCCAATGAATCGCTTTCAACTTCTATCAACCTTAAGTAGTCAACACCGTGTGTCGACATGTCTATGGATGTACTGATCATATCAAGCTCCAAAACGAATGGTTAGATATCACGGATGCCGAGACAACACCCGTTCAACACGACCTACCGAACGCGCCGGGCCAGTCAGCGCAATTTGTTACCTCAATTGGTTATATCCGATTTGCCGGCTTGTCAACTGCACCGCCAGCTGTCAATCAGATGTCCATGGTAGTCAGCATTTATTTGGCATCCCGCCTGAAAGAACCGAGGAGAAGAGTTCCGTTTAACGTTTAAATTGATATATCAAAAATGCCGCTATTTGCGACGGTGGTGCCAGTTAGCGATGGCGACAGCCTTGCCTCTCGATGAACTGGTGAAGGAACTTCAGTCCAGTCGAGACCATGAGCGGTTGGGAGGTTGCCAAGTTGTTTGGCGTGGCAAAAGGCAAAGCCATTGATGCGGATGGGCATGCGCCCGACATTCTCGTCCCGTCACGGCGCAATGCCAAAGCCGCAAAGGGCTTCCTAATCACCCGACATGCGAAGAGGTTCCCTTGCGCTCACGGAGATGGCTTCGTTTGTCTGAACAGTTTGGCGGGGTTTTGTAAGTGGGTTTTCTCCTCTGTCATGCCGCTGCGAGGATTAGCTTTGGCATGTTGAAGTAGGCCTGATCCGGGGTCTTCCGGTCAAGCGATGAATGGGGACGTCTGGTATTGTAAAAGATCAGATACCGGGCGATCGCAGTGCGGGCCTCCGGCACGCTGGTATAGGCATGCAGGTAGACCTCCTCATATTTGATAGTCCTCCATAGCCGTTCGACGATGACGTTGTCGCGCCAGGCTCCTTTTCCGTCCACGCTGATTTTCACGTCGGCATCCGTCAGGGTCTTGATGAAGTCGATGGAGGTGAACTGGCTTCCCTGGTCGGCGTTGAAGATGTCGGGCTTGCCGTATCGGGCCAGCGCCTCTTCGACGGGTCGATGCAGAACGCTACCTCCAGCGTGATCGACAGCCGCCGGGACAGCACGCTTGGGCTGAGCCAATCGACGACGGCGGCCAGATAGACGAAGCCGCGCGCCATCGGGATGTAGGTGATGTCCATCGCCCAGGCCTGGTTGGGTCGGGTGACCGGCAGATTGCGCAAGAGGTAGGAATGGACCTTGTGGCCCGGCGCCGGCTTCGAGGTGTTGGGGCGACGGTAAAGAGCCTCGATGCCCATCTTCCTCATCAGCGTGGCTGTCGCCATCCGCATCCAAAAGCCATTGCAGCATCCGGCTTCCCGCAAAGGCGTAGTCGAGATGCAATCTGTCGATCCGGTGCATCAGCGCAAGATCGGCGGCCGAGGGAGGTCGCGGCAGAAAATAGACGCTGCCCCGGCTGATCCCGAGCGCGCGGGCCTGGCGGGTGAGCGACAGAGCGTGGTTGCGGTCGATCATTTCTTTGCGCTCAACAGCCCGGCATGCAGCGTCTTCACGTCCACAATCGGAGCCGCCGGTTCGGCCTTCGCATCCGCGCCAAACACCCCCAGATGCTCCCTCCAGGAGGAGGTCCTTCCATTGCTTGATCTGGTTGGGATGCACATCGAATTGCTGCGACAGCTCGATAAGGGTCCGCTCGCCGCGGATTGCAGCAAGCGCAACTTTCGCCTTGAACTCAGGGCTGTGATTACGGCGGGGGCGCTTCGTCATGGTCTCTCCTGTTCCCGGCTTATATGCCGTGTTCAGGCAGAAATTCCACTATAACCCCTGTCCAAATTTCCCGATCCAGCTCTCGGTTTGATTTTTTGCTCCTCCGCAACTCACTGCCACATCCTGCGGTCATGCCAGACTGGACTTTGTCTCATGATTGCACGTCAGCAACGAACGCTTGATCTCGGGTGAGTACGGTGGTGCACCCTGGTTCACATAACTGGCAATACCCCCGTCCGTTTCCCCGACGATAATCAGGGCACCACTCCTTCCAAAGCCCGCGCGAGATCATTTATCGCAAGAATACAATATAGTAATATTGCAACGGGTCTCGCTGTGTGGTAATAATGACTCGGCTTCAGGAGGCCGCAGGTGTGTTCCCTTCGGTCGAGTTTGACGACGCGGAAGACATCTGCTCCGACCTCGACCAGGTCCTGTGACACGGCACGCCAATCCTCCCCAAAACGAAGGGCTCTAATGTCAGATCTAAACCGCAGCATCGATGAGCTTCCTCTGCGCTTCAAAGGCCCCGGCGGCGCGGTGGCGGTCGTCAAGGATGGCGCCGTCGTCGCCCGCCAAGCCTGGGGCTATGCCGACCTCACACGCCATCAGCCTTTCACGCCGCAGACACTTTTTCCGATCTGCTCGATCAGCAAGCAATTCACCTGCGCCACCTTGCTCAATCAGTTGGGCGATCCGTCCCGCCTCGACGCGGCCCTCGCCGCGCGCCTGCCGCTCCTTCAGGACAAGCCGCCGCGTGTACTCGATCTCTGCAACAATCAGTCGGGTCTGCGCGACTACTGGGCGCTGACCGTGCTCTGCGGCGCCGAGCCTGAGGGCGAGTTCCGTCCCGCCGATGCCAGGACCCTCATGGGTCGCACGCGCACGCTGCATTTCCCGGCGGGCGAGCGCTATTCCTATTCCAACGGCAATTTCCGCCTCGTTACGGATCTGATCGAGGACCATGTGGGCCGCCCTTTCGCCGAAATTCTCACGGAAAGGATTTTGCGGCCGGCCGGGATGGAAACCGCGCGCTTCAATCCCGAAACGAGCGACATTCCGGGTGGCGGGGTCGGCTATGAGGGCGACAACGACTTCGGCTTCATCCCGGCGGTAAACCGCATCAACTGGACGGGCGATGCCGGCATCGTCGCCTCGCTCGACGACATGATCGCCTGGGAGCGTTTCATCGACGCGACACGCGACAATCCAGACGGGCTCTATCGACGCCTAGCCATCAAGCCGTCCTTCGCCGACGGCACGCCCGCCCGTTACGGCTTGGGTCTTGCCCATATGGTGAGCGAAGGGGTCGCGCTCACCGGCCATGGCGGCGGCCTGCGCGGCTGGCGCAGCCAGCGGCTCCATGCGGCAGCTGAGCGGCTTTCAGTCGTCGTCCTGTTCAATCACCAGTCCAATGCGCATGAAGCCGCCTTCGAGGTGCTACGCGCCGCATTGGGGCAGGCGCCGCCGGCCAAGCCGAAGATCGCCTATGACGCGGCCTGGACGGGCGCTTATCACGATCCCGACACGGATCTCCTGCTGGACATCTCGCCGGAGCGGGAAAAGGGCCAGGTCATCGCGCGCTTCACCACCAATGCCGATCTTCTCGACCTGACGAGCGAGAACGAGGCCTCCGCCCCCAACGTGATGCTCAAGCGCGACGGCGATACCGTCCATATGATCCGCCCGGGCGAAAATCTCAAAACCGCGGTGGGGCGCGTCACGGGAACCCCGACTCCCGACATTACCGGAATGTTTCAAAGCGCGGAGCTCGATGCCGATTTCCATATCACGGCGCAAGGCAGCGCCCTTTTCGGCAGCTTCGAAGGCTTTCTCGGCAAGGGCGCGATGCAGCCCCTCTATCCGGTCGGCACCGATCTCTGGCGCATGCCGTGCCAGCGCGCGATGGATGCTTCGGCGCCGGGCGACTGGACCTTGCATTTCGAGCGGGACACGGCCGGTAAGATCACCACGGTCAATGTCGGATGCTGGCTCGCGCGAAAGGTGCTTTTTCGGAAACGCGCTTCGCCAAGGCCGGTGAGCCCTACCTACTGACTTCACAGTCGGCGAGGGGGTCGTGTTGGGCTAATTATATTAACCTAGATCGATCTGTTTTTCTGCAAAATTCCGACACTACACGACTCTGGGGGCTCTGAGCTTAAGGCCAAGGCGCCCTCGGCATCGAGCCGGTATGACTTGGGGAAGCGGGGGCAGCCGGCGGTCTCGCACCAGCTGATCTTGAGACGCAAGCGCACAGACCGGTCAGCGTCACGAGGGTGCGATAGTTTTCGTGCCGGATGCGCATCGGCAAACCGCAGGCCGGGCGAAGCCGACAGGCAGGACGCAGCACCCGCTCGCGGTCCGCCCGCTGGCGTCCTGACGTTCTGGTCATCCCGCACCTCCCATCAGGTACAGAAGACACCACCGCATGCTGACAGACAGCCGGCTTTGCCGCCCTCGAGCAACGGGGGCATTAAGACGAATCCATATCCGGCAGCGGTGTAATAGTTGTGGCATGCCTCGGGCTCAACCACATCGAGATGTCGCCGATAGCCCGCCAAAACGCATCGACGGTTCGGACCTTGGCTTTGCGGAAGTGTGCTTTGATTTGTGAGAAGGTCTGTTCAATCGGGTTCAAATCCGGACTATAGGGAGGCAGGAACAGGAACCTAGCTGTTTGATCCCGGACTTTAATGGCGCATCATTGCCGTCCGAATCAAAGGATGCGCTATGGGACAGGTTCTACA
>NZ_JBVVQV010000057.1:0-12431 GCF_055811235.1 Mesorhizobium sp. WSM4810
ATCTCAGACCCGGCAGCGGAAACAATCCAGCCGTCATCAACGGTGAGCGTGACACCCAGTATCTTGACCCCTGGGCCAGGCGACCATTTCGACTTCGTTCGCATGCCCGCCCATAGCGACAGCGTCGCTAACGGCGAATGAACCACACAAAGTGAGGAAGAACCCGTTTAAATGCCAAGCGACAACTGCGCCTTGCGATAGCCGATGTTGACGATGTCGAGCGAGGTGATGAGCCCGCTCCTGACAAGCTCCTCCACGATCCTCTGGCCGTCGGGCTGGATGAGCAGGGCCTTGACCTTCTTCGCGAACTCTGGGTCGATGCCCGAGATGCCTCCCTCTACGACGGGTATCCTGGGCTGGTTCAGGCTCGCCAGATCGAGGTCCTTAAGCAATTGCAGGAGTGACGCCAGCTTCTCGAACGAGAAGTGCGAGAGCTGGAAAGGCTCGTCCGACAGGAACCGGTCCTCGACCCAGCCCTCGCGCTTGTAGTGCTTGAAGCGCTTGAGCGTCACCGCCCTGATCTCGTTCAATCCGTGAATGAAGGTCAGCGTGAGCTTGATGCGGTTCCTCGATGGAAAGGGTGGGGAGTACTCGACCGTGGTGGCGCCGTCTTCCTCGACGACGTAGTTAAAGAATCGTCCGGCGCCGTTCTTGAAGTTTCGCGGGTAGAGGTGCTCCATCTTACACCCGCTGACAAAAGTGGTCTCGTCCGCTCCGCTCATCAGGTGCCCCCAGCCCGACTTCAGTATAGCCACAGTACAGCCCGACGGGCTAAGCCGCAAATGCTGGCGTTCGGTCCGCCGCCCTCCTTTGCGCGGGACGTCAGCTTTTCACTCCTGCATTCCCGAATGCCGCACGGCAGAAATCCACCATACCCAGTCGTTCAGGGTCGCGTCGCGCACCGCGATCGGCGACTGGCGGGAGTCGACCTCATTTCGGTCATCCGACGTGTCTGCTGCTCTCCCTGAAACCAATCTTCACGGGCGCCTCCAAATCGCACTGCCTTGCGAGATATCTCCGAAAGAGATCAAATTAAGCGATTTTTGAGAAAGTGAAGTGCACCTAACCTTCAAGCTCGAACTCGTCGAGCATCCTGTATCGCGCACGGATTTGAAGAGCCTCTTGGCGCAGTTCCTCCCGTGAGGTGAACGGTGTCGACGGATCCAGCGACTTCGCTTCCAGAATACGAGCTCGCAACAACTCGTCTTGCACGGTTGCGGTCCCTGCCTTGGAAAGTTCGCGCAAAGCGCCATCGAAGTCCCTTTGATTCAGCATGATTCTTGCCTCGATGTTATGCGGTTTGAAGCGCCTATCGTGAGCTTTGAGAAATTCACTGTCGGTACGGGCGGTATGAACGTCATTGGCGCCAGCAGCCGCTATAGCGCGCAACCGGCGTACGATGAGGGGGGACGAACCCGCACCTTGCTGCAAGCGCTGGGTCAAGAGAGCTTGCGCGCCGGCAAAGTTCTGATCTCGCCTCATCATGATGGTTGCATTGCGTAAGTCGACAGTTGCCTCTTGCCACGGCAACGAGGAGAGCGTCCGGATCTCCTTCTCCGCCTCCGGAAACGATCCTTGAGCAATCAACATCCCAATACGGATGTTCAGCAAGACAGGATTGCGACCTATATGTCGCGCCTCTTCCTGCACCAGCCTATGGAGCT
Organism: Mesorhizobium sp. WSM4810; assembly: GCF_055811235.1. Lineage (NCBI taxonomy): Bacteria > Pseudomonadati > Pseudomonadota > Alphaproteobacteria > Hyphomicrobiales > Phyllobacteriaceae > Mesorhizobium > Mesorhizobium sp. WSM4810. The sequence continues at coordinate 1,665 of NZ_JBVVQV010000057.1, forward strand.
CCGGCCACATACCAAGGTGCTGATAGCATGAAGCTAGTTCACCGACCACGCGGTGCATATACTTGCGCACCTTACGTGCCTCCAAGAGGAGGGGGATCGCTCCGCGACTATCCGCGTTGTGAATGCGCAGGTAGAATGCTCGCAGATAGAAGCGGGACCGATAACTTTTGCTGTCGAAAAAGTTCAGAAGCTTCTCAGCGCCCACTGCATCGGACAGCCGTGTCTGGGCACGAACTACGTAAGATAGTATTTCTTCTCTGGTCGTCTCGTCCATGCCCATATGCATGGCCGGCAACCCCCAGGACACGACTTGGCGCAGTGCCTCTGAATTGTCATGATTGCGATCGTAAGTATCTCTTACGACTTCCTGCAGTGTGGACGGCAGTATTATTGACCTGAACTCTGCCGGCAGTGTGCCACCCTCAATTGCAGCCATATAGGCGAGCGCATCGACGAGCTCCAGGTTGATCTCTTCTATCGCTTTAGCCCCCTCCCAGGCCTTTTTGAGCGTGCTTGAAAAGGCAGTCATAAGGTCTTTTGACCCGTATCCATGTAATCGCCTGAAGAGTGTCCTGACAGGTGAGGAGATTGCATAGTTAGGTCCGATGACCTCGACCAAACAGGCTAGAATGAGTTCTGACAAGGTCTCGGCAAATATCTTGCCTGATATATTGTGCCGAAGCAGCAGTATTTCCTTGAGCAGGTCGCCTTGTAGCTGTAGGACCCAGCTCAGAACGGATAGCGTGTCTTTCTGCAGCTCATCCAAGTTTTCGAAGTTCAGGCTCTCGCTCAGAACATCTTCTTGGAGCGCAAACAAGTCGGAAGGGTCGTTGTCGATAACCGCGATGCCTTTCCTGGCGATCAACGCTGCAGTGGATTTCGCAATACCGGGATGGCCGCCAATAGAGCGTATGACTTCGGCGCTGGGCAACTCGGCCTTCGCTCCTAGGGCAGTCGCAGAGCCTACCATCAAGGTCTTTGTATCCGTGTCCGAGATCGGGGGCACTTGAAGCTGATATAAGTTGGGGTGATTACGAGCCTCGTTGTCGTGGACCAGCCTATTGGTTACCACCACCAGCTTCGTAGACTCCTGCTCCAGACGCCGAAATAGAACAGGCGCCCAAGCCTTCAGGTACCCCCGATCCTCATAGATTCCGTTTCCTGTTATCAAGGTAACGGCTTGCCCAAGGCTCCCAAAGTGCGAAAGTTTAAGCGCCACCTCTTCGGCTTGGTGGCCAATGGGCGCTGCGGCGAACCCCGTCACATCCTGTTCCAGTTCGGCGTGGGATACACCATTTTCCAACTCTTGCCGAAGTGCTCGATATATATCCACGAGGTCAGCAAACTGCGGCAGGGGGAGCTCGGGTCCGAAGCTTAAAGTGGGCGATGCAGGATAACTTTCAACGAGAAATTTCCTCGCAAAGGTTCGCCGCCCGATCCCGCCGTTGCCTGCAAAAATGGTGACGTTGGGCGTGTTTCCGGTGGCGACGATAATATGAGCGATGTCCGCCCGTGCTTGGTCGATGAGCCGGCCGCGGCCGTAAACTTGACTGCCAGGTAGCTCGGCTAGCGGTCCAGAAATCAGAGCGCGCCGGATATACCTCGCAACGTGGCGAGCACCAGTCCCGACGCTACCCACCCAGTACTCCTGCATCCAGGAGGGTAGGTCTCTATAGTTCAGATCTCGGTCGAGAAAGACTACCAAAAACTTAGTTTGGGGCCTTTTGATCTTAGCAATTTTTGTCCGATCAACCTCAAAGTTAACCCAAAGAGATTCCAGCGACTTCTTCGAGACAAAGAAGACGAACATGCTGGATTCAGCGGTTCGCTCCTCCATGGCCGAAACCAAGTTTTCGCCATTCTGGAAACTCACTGGGTAGAAGTAGGCCAATCCGTCCGGGAGGAGATTATGGACTTGCGCCACCATGCGCTCGTCACTTCCGTGCAGTGATAGAAACACGGTAGGCAGCTTCATAACAGTATCCTCTTGCCGGCAGACACGGGTCGTCGCGGCTTCCTCAAACACGCGAGATGTATCGAAGCCTCGCCCTGGACAATACTGATAAATAGGCCGAAATGCTCCAACGGGTAAAGCTAAGCGAGACGTGGAGTGCAAGAATCTTTGCCACGGTCACTTATTGGCCTCGACCATCCTCATCATCAGCTCGAAACTGATGGAGTGAAACCTTGTCTCAAAAGGGAACTTCTACGTCCGCTTTGATTTCCTGATGCCCAACAGCTGACGGACAGCTCCCCACCCATGGCCGTCGTTGTCACCTGGATGCAGGTTGATTGAAGCGGTCATCCAGTAACATTGAATGACCGCTCCGATGTCAGATTTCCGTGCGCTCCGCGAGGAGCAATGCATCCTCGACGTCAACGCAAAGATACCTACCGTGTTCTCAATCTTCGTATGTCCGAGCAAAATCTGTATTGCGCGGATGTTTCCGGTGCCCGGTAGATCATCGCAGCCTTTGTCCGTCGAAGCGAGTGCGTGCCACTCAGCCCGGCGCAGACGGATGGCGGTCACCCATTCATCGACGAGGCGAGCGTACTGCCGGGTGCTCATATGGTTCGTATGGTCGATGCGGCTCGGAAACACGTAGTCGGTAACAGCCCCTCCTCGACGTTCAAGCCATATCAAGAGGCTTAGCGCGTACATCGGCGGTCAATTCGAATTGGACGGGTCGGCCGGTCTTCTGCTGCACTACTATGGCTAGTGTCCGTATATCCGATCCTGCAACGACATCGCCGATCTTGATCTTGACCAAATCGCAACCGCGCAGCTTGCTGTCGATCGCCAAATCGAAAAGTGCACGATCTCGCAGGCGTCCTTCTCAATCGAGGAAGAAACGGATTGCCCAGATCTGCTTCTGCGTAAGCGGTCGCTTTGTGCCAACGGTCTTGCCAGCGTTCCAAGCCACGTGACCTTGCACGGCAGGATCGTAGCGTGAGTAGCCCATCTTTGTTCTCCTTGGCCATGATTGGCCGAACAGAAAAACGATTGATGTGCTGGAAGCTCTGGGGCCGATTTCAGACGTTCCGCTTTCCAAAATAGGGGTTGAGCATTAGCCGCTAGCTACCATATATGCTCTCTCCGAACCACCAGCCGCGCTGGCATGTTCGTGAAACGCCGCTCCCTTCTGGTTGAGCGGCGTTTCTGTTTTTATACAAAGCATGGATAGACTACGCGGGCCTCAGGGAGGCATAAGAGTCTTGGGGGAGATTCGCGGTGACCTTAATAGCGCAAGCCTACATCCATAACAGAAACACTCCCTTACCTTCAGAGCTGGAAGAGTGGGGCACAATCGCCCAGAAGATTGCCTACAAAGAGGCGTCGCGAGTCTACAGGCCCGAGGTCGAGTTAGAGATTTCATTTGAAATCGGCAGCCTGAAGACGCGGGCTAAAGTCTTGTTGGGCGCCTGCCTAGCTTCCTACGGTTTCGTTGCCACTTACCCCGATTTTAAGGAGGGGCTCAATGAGATGGTGAAGGACGCCAAAGAATTCGCTGGTTCCTTCAACGAGGAGTTCATTTCCGAGACCGGGATTAAGAATACGGACATCGTCAGTCGCCAGCGCAAGAAAGAAACACCTGGGCGAGTTTTGCGAGCGTTGGAACGGCTTGAGGAGTATGAGCGACGTGGCCGCCATGCTGCACGCGATGAACTTCCCATGATCCTTGAGCGGTTGGCGTGGGCAATGGTGGATTTGGAGCCGCAGGATCAGCAGATTATTGTGGAGATGCTCCAGGAGCGGTTTTCAGGGTTGCCTCTACCTCTGAAACTGGCCCCGAATGCAGCCCACGGGATATTGAGACCTCGGGATGGACATGAACTTTATCAACTGATGGAACACGAGGAGGCCGTGAAGGACTACGTAGCGAGGCTGAGCACAAAACGACCGCTAGGTGGCCAACTCAAGCTTACGCGGCAGGGGCCGAAGGATGATTGAGTGCCCTTACTTACCCTTCGTGCTTCTATCAAGAGTCGCCCGATCAGCTCCATTTTGCACACTCGCCCCAATGACATTTCGTGTTGGTCCTGTGTAACCCATCTCGACCTTCGTAGACTCCTAGCAGGAACGGTCCGGCGACATAGACCATAGGTGACCCGGAAATTCCCGATTTAGTGATTGCATCGATGTAGAAAACGCTGGTGTGTTCTACGCCAGCAAGACCGACAAGGACCTGCGGCTCTGAGGCGACCGAACCGAGTTTCCAAACAGAAAAATGCCCGCTGATGGTATGCCTCGCGGGTAAGGGGGCACAGCTTTCCAATGCCCTCTTCGTGAGCACACGCGCGATTGTGAAGGTCTAAACGGCATCGCTGGAAACGCGAAGATGTCGGCTTCCGAAGAAATGCGATCGGGCCCTCGAACGACCGCAACTGGGCGCATTGCTGTCGGGCAGTCTCGGGGCAGCGAGCGGACCGTCCGGTTGTTATGCCTTAACCCGCAAAGTTCCCATTCGATGCAACTCGATTGGGGAAACAGACAGCCGGGACTGAGCACAACAAGCCTTCAAGACCGCGTCCCGCCCTATACCCCGTCTCAACTAGGCCTCTTGATGCCATCATGGCCGCCACGCGCTTCTGCCACCAGCAGCCGGCCCGAAGCAAGCATGGTCAACGAAGGTTGACCGGAAGTCGCCCAGCTATACATCACAGTGGCCGGAGCCGCCCAAATGGCGGTAACGTCGGATAGGTTGTTGTTTTTACCCCTGAGAGAGCTGTACTGTGCAACGGGGGAGTGAAAGCAATGGCTACTTTCATAAGTGGCTATTTTAGTGTGTACGGCGCAGTATTCGAGGAATATGGCGCCCTCAATATCTCCATAGTCAATGACCTGCCGCTTTTCATAGACCCCTTCCTACTTTTCCATAGCGAAAAGCCCGAGTATCCGACCGAGCTGCAGAAGGTCCGGTCACGGAAGGCAACCTTCTCAATTGGTATTGCTTCAAAGAAGTGAAGCAAAATTGGCTCGGGTTCTCTGTGTCAGGCAACGACGGGGCCGGGGATCAAATTCGCCCGGGGTCTGCATTCTAATCTCAACGTGATCTTCTCTGATTTCGGAGAGGAAAAGATTACCGAAAGCAGCCATCTCGAGAAGGTGTGCCTGGTCTCCGACGGAGTCGGCCGAGACAACATCAGCGACTTCACGACAAACCTGATCAAAGGCTTTCTCTGCAAATACACCGAGTCGTTTGCTGCCGCCCATCTCCCTGCCGAACACGCTCGTTTCGACTACGATATGCAGGCCTGGATGCGAGCCAAATATCGTCTGCCTTGGGTGGAAGGCGACTATGTTCTTCTCACCCCTAAAGAGATGCTCACCCGCGACGAAAACTGGATCAATAAGGGCGACCTCATCAGTGGCTTTGAAGAGGTTCCGACCGCGATCCCGGATGTCCAGCTGAGGGCCGCCGTCTTCAACTACTTCGAAGCGCTTCTCAAACGCCGTCCCCCGGAGCGAGGCAAGAAGGCAAAGGAGCCAACCCAGCAGGAACGCGCCGAGGCCGTGGTGGCTACCATGCGGCAATACCCGCAGATCATCGACTACTATATTAAGCTCAAGGAGCAGCGCGGGGACGAGGCGGCCGATGTTAGTGCCGAGAAGGTTTTCGCCATCGAGTATCTGTTTATCGAGCAGCTGCAAGCCTTGCAGTCGCTCTTGGTTGTAAACAGCAATTTCTACAGTGCAGGGAAAACGACCTACGAGGAAGCGCATGCCAGGCTCGCCTACCTCATGGATGTAATCGAGAATAAAGGCGGGCACCGCTTTTCTACGATGATCGAGCGGGAAAAGGATTTGCACGTCCTTTATCGACTGGTTTGGTTTGGCACACCGTCCGATTTTGGGGCTGAGGCCAATGACGGCCGAGGACCGGTCGACTTTAAGGCCTCCCGCGGGAGGAACGACAAAACTCTGGTTGAGGTGAAGCTCGCCAAGAATACCAAACTGGCCAAGAACCTAGAGAGACAAGTCGAGATCTACTATTTCACGTTGTCCGAGCTGACCAAGGTAAAGGGCATTCTGCAAGACCTTGAGCTAACTGACAACCCGGACGTGGTGTTGATTGACGCGCGGCGGGACAACAAGCCATCCGCCTCAAATGCGTGATCAGCCCGCCACGTTATTGAAATGCGTGGGCGCCATTGGCTCTGGACAGCAACCCAGCCCATGCCGTCCGTGCGCCTAGCCGACTTACCCGCTGCAGCGGGGCCGTGTATGGACCGGCGGCTTCTGGCGTCCGCGGGAAGATAGCGGACGGTCATTTCGCTGGTGCGAAAGACCGAGGTTTGGTCCAAAGCCGTCGCTGAGCGCAACCCAGGCGCATTGCTAACCGGCAGTATAGGGGCATGAAAGCTGTCTGGCCGCTTTTGGAAAAGATGATCGCCATTGCTGCCGTTCGTCTCGCGGAGCTGGCGCTCTTGTCATGGCCGTCAGGAACATATACAGAACATACCGAGCTCTAGCGAGGAAGCTGGACTAACGTCGCTCGACGGATTACTCCTCGCTGCATTGCAAAGCGCGACGCTGGCGGACATCGGGCGATCGGGGGACTCATGCCAGTTGAATATCTGCATTGCCTGTCGAGATTGCGTTGATGGCACCACTGAGCCAGAAGCATAGCGGCGCCTATTTCACGCCCGATCCTGTGGTCACCGCGCTGGTGCGCTGGGCGGTGAGTGATCCGACCGACCGGATGCTCGACCCGTCTTGCGGCGACGGGCGCTTCCTCGCCGGGCACCGTAACAGCGTCGGCATTGAGCAAGACGCGCGTTCGGCCGCGACCGCCATGGATCGTGCTCCTTGGGCGCTGGTCCATGAAGGCGATTTCTTCGCGTGGGCGGGCGAGACGTCGGAGCGCTTCGAATGCGCGGTCGGCAACCCACCCTTTATCCGCTATCAGACGTTTAAAGGCGCGGTGCGTGCGCGCGCGCTGAACCTCTGCAGCGAGCTCGGTGCTGAGTTCAACGGACTCGCCTCCTCCTGGGCGCCGTTCCTGGTCGCGACCGCGAGTCTGCTCAAGCCTGGTGGCCGGATGGCGTTCGTGGTGCCGGCCGAGATTGGTCATGCGCCCTATGCTGCGCCGCTGCTTGAGTATCTAGTAGCGAACTTCTCACATGTGCAGTTGGTGGCGGTTCGTGCGAAGCTGTTCCCTGACCTCTCCGAGGATTGCTGGCTGCTCTACGCCAATGGGCATGGCGATCAGACTGATCGCATCCGCTTTACCGCGCTCGATCGTTTCGAGCCGGCCAAGGCGATGCAGCCGCTTGCCGGAGGCGAAGATGTTCTGGTCACCGAGTGGCGCGGGACTTGGGGCCGGCGGCTGCGCCCGTTCGTGCTGCCGGCGTCGATCAGAGCACTATACGCTCGAGCCGCCTCGCACCCCGAATCGCTCCGCTTCGGCACGGCTGCGCAGATCGGCATCGGCTATGTATCGGGTGCCAACGGCTTCTTCCACCTGAAGCCGTCGCTGGCGAAGAGGCTGGGGATCCCAGCACAGCTTCTGTATCCAACGGTGCGCAACGGCCGAGCGCTGCCTGCAAAGCAGCTGACCCAGAGCACGCTCCAGCAATGGCATGCCGCAGACGAACCCTTTATGCTGCTGCGGTTGCCTAAGGCGCCGCTTTCTGAGCTGCCCACCCAGGTGCGTCGTTACCTCGACAGCGAAGCAGGGCGCGAAGCTCGGGAGGCCTATAAGTGCCGGGTGCGCGATCCCTGGTTCTCAGTGCCAGATGTCCATCAGCCCGATTACTTCTTGAGCTATATGTCCGGCGTATCAGCCAGTCTCGTGCGCAACTCGGGCGGTGCTACCTGCACCAATTCTGTGCATGGCGTGCGCGTTCGCGATGCCAAGGCCATGCGGCGCATTGCCGAGCACTGGACGGACGATTTTGTCGCGCTCAGCCGCGAGATTGAAGGACATCCGCTTGGTGGCGGCATGCTCAAGCTGGAGCCGCGTGAAGCGACTCGAATCTTGGTGCCGACCGACGAACTGGCGCCTGATATCGACGGAGATGCATTGGTCGGAGCGGTCACGACGATGCAGCGCTGGCGCCACTATGTCTGAACCCGATCTGCCCGATCCAGAGCTGCCCGATGAGGAAGATGCGGCGGCACAGCCGCCCGAGGATCCGACCTTCCCTAAGACGTGCCAGTGGATAAACCAAAGCGAGGCGCTCGCGCATTTCGCTTCCTATGAAGGCGCGACGCAAAGCCAGCAGCATATCAAGCCGCTGCATTGGTATGTCGCCTGCCGGCTGGTGATCGAGGGCGGCTTTCGGCCTGATGAGATCACGCCCCGACCACCCTTCACATTCAAGAAGCGCAAGGGCAAATGGCATCTCGCCTATGATCCAGCAATCGCGGAAGGCGGCGAGGCAACGGTGCTCGGCGGGTTGAAGACCAAAAACGTCGACGTGGTGGTCAACAAGCCGGGTCTGGGCCCGGTGCTCGCAGTGTCGTGCAAAGGCATGACCGGTGCATTTCGCAATCTCACTAACCGCATGGAAGAGACGATCGGCGAGTGCACCAACCTCCACATCACCTATCCGGCCATGGTGTTCGGCTATCTGTTCGTGATCCGCGCTAACCGGCTAATCGAAGAAGCCGCGGCAATTGCCGGGGCCGAGGATGCACCGCCCGCTAAGCAGCTCAAGGCAAACGACATCGCTATGGCGATGGGGGGCGAACCGGTGGAGAGCATCATCCGCTTTCACTCTGCGCTGCGAGAGCTGACCGGCCGCCGCGGCATCCGTAACGATGTGTCGCGGTATGAGGCCGTGTCGCTGGCGCTCGTCGAAATGGCCGATGCTGACCTCGGGGCGCTGCTACCGACCTACCCGGCCGAAGACAGCCCTCTGCGGCTCGAGCAGTTCTTCGAAATGTTATACCTGCGGTACGATGAGCGGTTCGTCTATGCGGCGCCCGATCTCAAAAGCGTAACGCAGAGGCTCGAGTGGGCGCCGGAGTCCGCGGCTTTCCTAACAGATCAGAGCTATCCGAACATCGACTATCCGGTGCGCTGCTCGGAATAGCTGGTGACGCGAATCCGAGCGGTTGCGTACCAAGCGCTCTGGCGGAATAGGTTGCTGCGACTTGGTTTCATGCCAGAAGAGGACTAGCGGCTCTCGAGGGTGTTTCGGAGCTATCCAAAACGCCGAAACCGTCAAATGGGTTTGCGGAACCGGTACCAAAGCCCGGTTAGGTGCGAAGTCTCTTATGTGGTTGCGGGCAACAGGAGCGCGGTGGGGCCCCTGGTTCACGGGCGGCCCACGACCCGGTTGCCGCCGTGGCGAAACGTATTGCGATCGGCTCGAATGAGCCGAAGGACGAAGCTGCTCGCGCGGCGCTGGCGCCCATGGGTTGCCTAATGACCAATGACCGTTTGGCGCCCCCAAAGGCGCCGCCGTTGGAAGGGCGGTACGGGCTCGAGTTCAAAGAGCTTGAGAAGCAGCGAAAGGCAAAGAAATGATGTGGAGGAACGAACCAGGTCTGCTTGCTTAAGAGGCCTTCATTTTACACAAATCCCCACGCCCGGTAGCGCCCGCGCCCGGTCACCTCGCGGATACCAAGTTCGGCGACCAAGCCAAGCGCGGCGCGCTGGCTGATTTTCAGCTCGGCCGCGATCAGTCCCGCCGACACTGCCGGCCGCGCAAGCACCAGCTCTATCAGCGCCGGCAGGCTCGAGTTCTTTCGCCGGTTCCTGAGCCGGCGTTCCATCTGGCGCTTGGCCATCGCCAACCGATCGAGCTCCTTGAGCCCGGCCGATGCGGCTTCGGCAAAAGCGTCGAGGACCGCTACCAGCCGGGTGGTCCGGTCGCGCGCGCGCCGCCGTTCCCGCGGAACGGCGCGCAGTCCGGCATGCAGGCAAAACAGATGTGAGCCGACCTTGCCGGTCTGGCGCAGCAGCGCCGCGACCAGCAGCGTGCCGAGCCAATGCTGGTGCTGCAACGGTTCCATGTCCTGCCAGGCCTCCCAGGCGATCGCCGCGCTTAGCACGGCCGGCATGCTTTCGCCGCGCAGCTTGTCGACGACGGCGAGCCAGTCGCCAAGCCGCTGGTCCTCGTCCCAGTCGAGATCGCGGATCAGCGGCCCGAGCCTGTCCAAGGAAGCCGCCTCCCGCGCGTTTGCCCCCTGCCCTGCCGTGTCGACCTCCGGGCTGTCCGCTGCGCGCGGCGCGAAATTTTCGCCTGCCAGCAGCCGGTTGGAGCGGGCCAGCACGGCATCGATCTCGGCCAGTTCCTCGGCAAGAGCGTCCTCCTGGTCGGTGTCTTCGGCAAGGCTGTCGCCGGCGTCGTCTTCTGGCAAGGCGGCCGCCCTCGCGGCATCGGGTTCGGAGCCGGCCCGTGCCGCGCTCGCCCCGTCGCCGCTCTGCCCTTCACGGCCGCGCAACGCCAAAATGCCAAGGCGAGAAAGCGCCCAGTCCGCCTTGTGGCCAAAAATCCGGCGGCGGGCGCGCAGCACGGCGTGGGCCCGGGTGAGCTCGTGGGTCGGGGTGCGAATGTCCATGTGGGCGTCGTGCAGGACGAGGTCTTCCGCGTGGACGAGTTCGCCGTCGAGCCACAGCGCGGCGGCAGCATCGGCAAAGTGCTGGCGTTGGATAAAGCCGTCTCCGACCGGGCTTTTGTGCACGCGCTCGTCGAGGCGGGCCAACAGGTCTTCGACGCGGGTGTCGCATTGCAGTTAATTAGGTTCTTCCTCACTTTGTGTGGAGCGGCGGCAGCATTCGTGCTCTCAGCAGTTCAGGACCTGCCCGACCG
>NZ_JBVVQV010000058.1:0-8024 GCF_055811235.1 Mesorhizobium sp. WSM4810
GAGGATGCTCCACAACCTCCCGAATATGCAGACGAGGATCAGAACAAAACCGATCATCTCGACGACCTCGTGAAGGCCAGATGCTTCATCCCAACCGGGGCGAGAGAATAGCAGCGACCCAATCGCCGCTATGCTCAGGGCCTGGACGACCAATAGTCTCTTCCGCTGATTAAATGGTTGCGGGGCAATGGAAGCGGACATCATGGTTCCTTCGACAAAGGCTTTTTCGGGGACTCGCGCCAAGCAGTGCATCCAATGTCGACCGATCTGTCAGAAATGTGACGCGCTGTCCCTTTTCCTGGCGGCGACTGCTCGGTTTCAATGGCAAGCTCGATAGCCGATTGCGGTAGGCCTGACCCTTGGCAGATCCCTATGTCGGCAGCCCTTTGGAACTTGCCGGAAATTAAGGTCTCGGTGGATAAACCCGCATGGCTTTTGCTGGCAGGAAGACGGATGCGCGGGCGTGGATGGATCAAGGCGTTGCGTCAGGACGAGGCTCGGCAGGTGCGTGCGCGCATTGCGGAACTGGAGCGCGACCTCATAGCGCCCACACCTCAAGGACGCCATCGACGTTTCGAAGCCGGACATGAACTTCGCAATGCGAAGTCCCGCCTGGCGCGTCTCGAGGAATGCATCTCCGGAAATACCGGAGAAACATCGGCGTTAGCGGGAAGCTTCGCCGCTCTCAATGCTTGTAGCCGAACATCATCTCTCTGCTGCGGTCAAATCGATCCTCAGAAAATGCGGAAGGGAAGCCGGTCCAGCCAGGGCCGCGAATGGCTGGCCACAGCACCAAGTTCAATCGGCTGTGCAGTCCTGTACAAGGATTCCGAAAGCCACCTGTCGCTCGCGTCCCCTGTGGTTTCACACTGCCCGTCGATAGGTCCAGAGTTGTGCGGGGGGAACATTGCGAACGACGATATCATAGTGAGAAACGATGTAACGGTCGGGCATTTTGAGCACCGGTGACAGAAGACCGTAGGTGATTTGGATCACAGGTCGCCCGGCGGGGATTCGTGCAAGCAAATCCTCGAGCAGTGTGAGGCGCTGTTGCATCGGAAAGCTCAACATCGGCACTGCGCTTATGACACAATCGAACTTTTCCCGGCGCTCCCCCAGAATTTCTTCCAGGGCAAACGCATTGCCCAAGCGGAAATCCACTCCCGGAAAGCGTCGCACCAGGCCATCATAAAAATCCTTGGAATATTCGACCGAAGTCACCCGATGCGGTTGGATGCCTCTTTCCAGGATGGCCCTGGTGATGACACCAGTCCCGGCACCAAGCTCCAAAACCGGCAATTCAGAATGCGGGTTGACCACACTAGCCATGCGGCGCGCCGCGTGGATCGACGTGGGCATGAGTGCGCCCACGCCTTTCTTATCCTTCTGCCAACATTTGAAGAATTGCACTTCTTCCTCAAGTTTCTTGCCAAGTCGCTCTTTCAATCGAAAGGCCATATCCGCTCCCTTCTCCCGATCCGCGTCGGAGCAACTTTTTGTCGAAGTTTCGCTATATAAACAAGCCTGATTCACAGGGATGATTGCCGCGCCGGAGGCGCGAAACGCCCGCGCCGGCTGGCACGCCCTAGTCCACCAGGATCACGTTTTTCTCGCTCAGATGCGCGCCAGTTCTTCCTGTATGGAAATCTCGGTCATGGCCTCGCGAGCCCCCCACGGCTCATCGAGCAGCCGTATCTCCGGCTGCACCATCAGCGCCAGCGCGACGCACGCAGGGTTTCTCGTCTGCTGCGGGCTTCGCCAGGCGCACAGCAGACAGCGAGGCCGCTACGGCCGCAAAAAACCCGCGACGGCGGCTCGATTCCGGGACCGGTCCGCCATTTTTGGTAGGTGATCCGTGCAAATGCGTGGCGTGGATCACCCCAGCTATCTCGTGGCCGCCCCATTGCCAACGTCCTCTTTTCAGCCGGCCGAGCCTCCCAATCGCCGGACCAATGATGACGATCCCCTCTGAATTTTTTGAAGAACCCTGACGGTCTTCGCCGTGTTAACGTGGTTCCGGCTTGCCATGGCCTTACCCTTCTCTGCCGCGCAGGTAGCAAGTGCTATGACTCTACCGTGTAATGGCCTTGGAAAATACGACGGCTGGACCACAATAATGAGGTTTAGGCAGAAGACTTTTCAGGGAAACCCCCAAAAAGGAAACAGCAGCTCTTCCGGTCCTTACGAGCCCGGCCGTTCCTATCGGCCGGTAATCATCGCAGGCCATAGTGCCTGTCCTTCCACGACCGGAGCCGAAGCGATTTTTCTGCTAACAGCTTCACGCTGGGTCCTGTTCCAAGCCGAAGCTCGCTGGCAAGGCGCATAGGGCATCAGGTGTCGCTTGGCAGATGGGGTGGTTGCCGTCCTCCCCTAACGGCATCGCAATGTGCCAAAATGATGTGGCGTAAGCCACAGAACAGAGAGGACGGCGGATGAAGGATATGTTGATCGGAGTGGATCTGGCAAAGAATGTTTTCCAGCTACACGGGGCGTCGATGACAGGCGATGTGAAGTATCGCAAGAAACTGTCTCGCGGGCAGTTCTTCAGGTTCATGTCAGAGCAGCCATCGGCCTTGTTGTTATGGAAGCCTGCGGCAGCGCCCATTACTGGGCGCGCGTGTTGGTGAAGCTGGGCCATGCAGTCAAGCTGATCGCGCCGCAATATGTGCGCCCGTTCGTGAAGCGGCAGAAGAACGACGCGACCGATGCCGAGGCAATCGTCATTGCGGCCCGTCAGCCTGAAATGCGCTTTGTCGAGCCTAAGACCGCTGATCAGCAAGCGCGGGCGGTTCTGTTTCGGGCGCGCGAGCGTATTGTTCATCAGCGAACGGAATTGGTGAACGCTCTGCGCGCCGTTCTCTACGAATATGGGCAGGTCATTCCGCAGGGGATTGGTCACATCAAGCGCATTGAGGCGATTGTCGAGAATGCTGAGATCGGCCTGCCCGAGCTTGTGCAGGAGGAATGCCGCGACCTTCTGGCTCGGATCGGCGAGAAGACGGCCCGGATCGAAGAAAAGGCCAAGAAGCTCGCGGAACTGTCCCGGCAGAGTGAAACCGCGCGCCGGCTTCAGACCATGCCAGGTGTGGGGCCGCTGATCGCACTGGCTGTCGAAGCTTTCGCGCCAGCGATGCAGAGCTTCCGATGCGGTCGGGACTTTGCCGCTTGGCTCGGCCTCGTTCCACGACAGTTCTCTTCTGGCGGGAAAGAAAGGCTCGGCCGGGTGTCGAAGGCTGGTCAGGCCGACATCCGCAGGCTCCTGATTCTCGGGGCAATGGCCCGCGTGAGTTGGGCGGGTCGCAAACCGCCAGCGCAAGGATCGTGGCTTTCGCGGATGCTCGCAAAGAAGCCGCGCATGCTGGTGGCGATCGCACTGGCGAACAAGATGGCTCGGAAAATATGGGCCATGCTGACGAAGCAGGAAGATTATCGAGACCCGGCTCTGGCTGTGGCGGCGTGACAAGAAACCACGCGGATAACCAGGACTGGCAAGCAGGTGTGAGAAGTCGATGACCTGAATGGGCGCATGATCGAACAGATCTGGACCGGGAAAACCAGAAGTTAACTGAGGGCATAGAGCTCGTTTGGCAGATTTGGACCCGATCCGCAGATCACCATACCGGCCAGCGGCTTCTGAAAGTGCCGCAAATAAGGCCTGACAGAAGACCGCACTCGATCACACGTCAAAAAGGGTCAGACACTACTTGCGCAACGGACGGCAACCACAGAAGTTAATTATGAGAATGCGGAGCCAATGATTTCAGACAGTTGGGCGAGCACTTAATTTGAAAATGGGCAGTTAATTTGATAATCCGGCTTGGATTTTGCACGGGGAGCCTGATTCTCACATTAAGTGACAGTGCCGGGGTGCAGTTGATCCTCGAGGCTATCCGGCATGGGTGGCCATAGGGCAAGCATCTTCTCGTCGCCGGCGCCTACGATCGCAGACAATTGAGGGAGAAGGCCGCGTTCCTCGACTTCGTCTTCGAAGTGGTGGCCGCATCAACACCGTGGCCGGCATCAAGGCGCTGCCCAGGCGTTTGATGGTCGAGCGAACCTTCGTCTGGACATACGCTGGCACCCTCGCGCGCGACTATGAACAGCGCATCGACGGCTCCGAAGCCATTATCCACGTCGTTATGGGAAGTCTCTTTTCGCGCAGAATCAGCCATTGAACCAATTCCCAAACAGACTCTAAGCAAGCCAACCGAAAGGCCAGTGGGCAACAAGGAGATTCGCTGCCCACCAAAAATTCCTGTCTGCCGTGCCACGCAGCCACGATAACAAGAGGTCGGCGATCGTTCGCTTCGCGGCTACGGTGAGGTTCGCGCTACTGCGACAAAAAGCGGCCGTTCATCCCTGAGAGTCAGAGCGCCACAAGTTGCAACGGCCGAGCACTGCTTCGTCCAATAACTACTGAATATTACCGAGTAGCGTCGTCATCGCGACAGTCATGGCTCTAGCATAGCTATCGATATCCTTCACCTCAAACAGGAAGCGATTCGACTCCGCACCGGCGTTCGTCCACGTTGTCATCCCATTCGGATCACACTTGATGTCGATGGGGCGGAAGCCAAAAATCGCATCGTCCACGTTGGAACTCGGAATAATGTTGCCGACTTTGTCCACGGCTTGGGACACCATGTGGAAAAAGCCAGCGGTGCACCACATGTCGCGATCGGCACGGAGAGTCAAATAGCTCGTTGCATCGCTCTGCGGCGCAAGCAGCGGCTGCAGGTAGCGCGCATCCGTCCGCGCCTCAAGGCCGTAGGTGAAGTAGCTTTGCAGGGCGGGCGACAACTTCGGCAGAATGTCGCTCTGCTTGAAACGGTAGAAGGTGCCGAACCGCTCCACCTTTCTCTCGGTGTAGTACGCCTTCTTCTCGAAGCACGGCATCCAGTAGATCGGGCATGGGATGTCGAACGTGGCGGCGTAAGCGGCCGCATTGAGCTCGACATTGTACTCTACCCCTCCCTGCTTCGCGACCTCGGGATGGCCCGTGCCCGCGTTGAGGTAGATCCCGGCACATTTGTTACGGAAAAGATCCGGATCGAGCTTGGCAGCAATGGCGAGGTCACGGCAGGAGCCGACGATGCTAATGTAGGCCGGCACTTCGCTGTCACGGAGATAGTTGAGGAGGAACTCCGCGCCGGCGCGGTCGCGCCTGGGAAGAGCAGTATGCGCCGCCTGGTCATGCGTATAGGGAATGGAAGCGCCGACCGCCATGTGGGTTGGTAACCCCGTGAGGTAGCTTAGCTGCGCAATACCGGCGACGTCCGGACTGCGAATGTGATCGGGCGGGAAGTCGACCAGTACGCCGCCGAGCTCGAGTTGGCCCGATGCAGCAAGAGCATAGACGCAAGCTAGGTCCCAGTGATCGTCCGGATCAGCATAGGGACGAAATAGGTCAGTCTGGTGAAGCAGTCTTATAGTCATGCGGATCCTCCTAACTATTCTTGGGCGCCCGAGATCGCGACCGAGCCGGTGAAGAAGCAGGGGTACGCTAGGTTATTTCTTGCAAGAATGCAATAACCTAATATTGTCAGCTGCCGAACGAGGTGCTATTAATGAGTCGGCTTTAGGAGGCCGAGGCCCGCTTCCTGTCCAGCTCGCCGATGTCAAAGCAATGGCTCGAAAGCGCGCGTCGAACATGTGCTTCACTGTGCGCATGTCTTTCCACGCTGCTAGCCATGCTCTCTTCAGTGAGACTGCCGTGAGGCCACTGACGACGCCACGTTCGAATTCGAAGGCAGCGTTGAGAATTGAAATGGTTGTATCTCCATAGGAGCGAGGTGGAGATGCGGGTAGGTTTGCCGCAGTAGAGGAGATCCCAATTGGCTCAGGTCACCGTAAGGAACATCGTGAAGCGCTACGGAAGCGCACAAGTTATCCATGGTGTGAACGTCGACATTGCAGATGGCGAGTTCGTCATCCTGGTCGGGCCGTCGGGGTGCGGCAAATCCACGCTGTTGCGCATGATTGCCGGCCTCGAATCGATGTCGGGCGGTGAGGTCTGCATCGGTGGCCGGGTGGTCAACGACGTTCTGCCAAAAGACCGCGACATAGCGATGGTGTTCCAGAACTATGCCCTCTATCCGCACAAAAACGTCGCCGAGAACATGGGCTTCTCGCTTAAGATCAACGGTAGACCGAAAGCCGAGATTGATGCCAAGGTTAAGAAGGCGGCTGAAGTTCTTGATTTGGGCAAACTGCTGGACCGGTTTCCAAAACACCTCTCGGGGGGGCAGCGCCAACGTGTAGCCATGGGACGCGCCATTGTGCGCGACCCCCAGGTTTTCCTTTTCGATGAGCCTTTATCGAATCTCGATGCAAAACTCCGTGTTGCGATGCGCGTTGAAATTAAGGAATTGCATCAACGCCTCGGCACAACGATCGTCTATGTTACTCATGATCAGATCGAGGCGATGACTATGGCCGATAAGATCGTGGTGATGAGGGACGGAAAGGTGGAGCAGGTCGGGCCGCCACTCGATCTTTACGACAATCCGGCGAATGTGTTCGTCGCCGGCTTCATCGGCTCTCCAGCCATGAACTTAATCAACGGCATAATCGACTCAAAAGACGGCGAACAGGTTTTCGTTTCGGATACCGGATCCGTACTGCCCACCCGGGGAGTAAAGGCTCAGGATGGTCAGCCGGTCGTCTACGGAATACGCCCCGAGCATATCGATATCGCGCCTGACGGCTTGGCGGCAACGGTTTCTGTGCTGGAGCCGACCGGCTCAGAGACCCAGATTTTCGCGAGGGTTGGCAAAGACACTATTGACGCCATAGTCAAGGATAGAATTATGGCCCGGCCTGGTGAAGAGGTGAGACTGAGAATTGATCCCCGCCGGGTACACCTCTTTGACAGGCAAAACGGCGCACGCCTTTGATCCTTCGCTACCGAAAAATCTTTGCTGGTCACCGGCGCCGGCAAGGGCATTGGTCGTGCGGTCGCTCTGATGCTCGCGCGGCGACCAGGTGGCGGCACTCAGCCGGTCTGAGGCCCGATCGATACGAACTGGCGAACACAACCATCCGGCGCCCGCGCACACTGAGATTCTCCAATTGGAGGAGCTGGTCACGCGTGCGGCCGCAACGGAAATGACGCCGCTCAGACGTTTGCGAGAGCAACGTCGGCCGTGACTGAATCGAAAGCTATACGACGTGTCGGGTTCGTGATTCACCCATCTTGGCCCTCTTTGGAGGAGACGAGCGATCACCAAGTCCTACTCGCTGGATTGGCGCCGTTAAGTGGCGCGCTTTGTGAGGGCGGTAATTCCTGCCACGCTGCGGCCCGCCACTTCGAGGTCTCTGTCCCCTTTGTGGGGCGGCTGTTGGCCGCCTATCGGGCACCGGCGGCCTGGCCGCCAAACCGAGAGGGCGGTTGGCACTATTCCAAGCTGGATCCACATCGCGAGTTCCTGATCCGACGCGTGGCGAGGAGGGCGACATCAACATCGCGCAACCGCGGCTGAATTGGCGGTCTTCGGCAGGAAGACCAGGTTGATCTCACGCTGGTTCATCCGCCAAGGCGCTACAGCGTCAAAAGAAACGCTGCGGGCCAGCGAACAAGGACGCTCCGACGTGCGGCAGGCACGCGAGCACTGGGGCACCAGGCGCCAGCCGTGCATGCGCCAAGAGCCACACCGGCGTCTTTCTCGATGAGACCGGCACATCCACCCGCCTGCGCTGCCGCTGTTCCAAGGGGCGGCGCCTGCATGCGAAAGGGCGGTTCGGCCATTGGAAACACAGACCTTCGTGGCTGGGCTGCGTCACAATGAACTGAGTGCACCTTGGGTGATCGCCGGGCCGATGACCCGGCGCATCTTCGAGGTCGGGCCCAACTCTCCCCGACGCGAAAGGCACCGTGGTGATCCTCGAAAATTTGCCGGCACATAAGAGTGAGAGGGCAGTCCGTTGTCTTAGGCAGAAGGGGCTAGGTGTTTAGTCCCGGCATTTGATGGGTGGGATCGAGTCGGAACCGTTCGGGCTCTTTTGCCCAGATTTTGCAGATGAAC
>NZ_JBVVQV010000059.1:0-7218 GCF_055811235.1 Mesorhizobium sp. WSM4810
TTCGGTCGCGGTCGGACTTTTCTTCCTCGCCCATGGTGAGCCTTTTGCACTTGGATTGAACCGGAACGCCGGCGGGAGGGTTTTGTTGCGATCAATGGCGCAAACTTTTCCAGGCATATTTCGCTTTCTCTGGAACACATGCTTGAGATGAATGTTCGGGAAGTGCAGCAATCTTGTTCCCTCCCAACGATGGGCTGCAGATCGGAGATGCACCGATCGGCCCGCGTCCTTTCCTCGTGGGGCGCGGGCTTTATTGTTCGCACTGAACACCAGGCGCATGCGTTTCGCCGGCAGGAGGGCAACTGCTCAGCGAAATGGCCGCTTTTGCAGATCCAGGCTTTTGGATCACGCCCTACGGTTGTTCTGGTTCCCCATGCCTCGCCGTCGCACTGCTTGTCTTTCAACGGGGATTGTTGTCGTTTCCCGGGCAGCATGGAACCGACGGGCAGAAGCCTTCAGGCGCTATTTTCAAGACGCTACGCGCCGATCGGCGTAATGTGTTCTCATCGGCGATAGACAACGGGCATCGCTGGCTGTGAGCGACCACCGCGCTTCCACCCCAAATGGGAGGAAAGACATATGGTCAGCCTTAAGACTGCAAAGAGTGGCATTGCCTTTCCTAGTGACCTGACTCTGTTGAAGCAGGTCTTTGATCGTGTTCGCGTTGAGGAAGGTATTCCCGTCGGTAGCGAGCAGGCGGAGCGCCTGAGCGTGATCGCAATGGAACTTTTGTCAGATGGCGAATTTGACGAGGCAGTTCTTTACGAACGCCTTCGACTATATGCCCGATTGTAGCGCGGAAAGAAAAGCACATGACTTCCCACCATCAGGAAGTCCTGACGAGCCTTGTCGCTCGGTATGAAACGCTTGATGTCGATCCAGGACAGGATCGTTGAGCACGACCGGCGGTTCGGCCTGGCTTCCGAAGTGGACGAAGGCCTAGAGCGCCTGTTCGTATCGCTCGGTAAGGCCCGCATCGCCCAGATCCGCGAGGTCGGCTAAAAGCCCGGTCTTCGTTCACTGCACAACTACCAGCGGCTGGTGCTCCGGCTCCGCATGGTTCAAGCGCGACGTCGAGGTTCATCTTTGTTGGATGTCGGCGAGACGGCATTTACCTCAAGCGGTTCGATCACCAGGGACAGGCTAAGCCTCAGAACCTTTCTGCCACTCTCGTCCCTTATATCCATGATGAGTTGCTGCCCATCGGGACCTTTCAGTTCGTCCTTTGCCAGCTCAGTCAATCCTTCGACGGCTGCATTGCGCGCTGCCTCAATCCCCTCGCATTCCAGACCCGTGTTGTCTTCCACGAGATGCTGGTGATCGCCGCTATCAAAGAAATATCTTGGCATATCGGCTTCCGTCATCAGAATGCCACGTCGGGGTCCTTCAGGTGGAGGTAAGTCGGATCGAATTCCCCTGCCTGAACCAAACCCGGCCAATCGAGAGCACGCAACTTTGTACCTGGCGTGGCGATCAGCCCGTCACCTCGTAGCGCCTGAAGCGTGCGGTTCACGTGAACCGCGGACAAACCCACCGCATCACCCAGTGCTGCCTGGGTGATCGGTAGATCCGCGACGTGGTCCTCAATGCGTCCTGCAAACCGCAACCGCACAATGAGTTCGCATAACATGTGTGCCGTGCGAGCGTAGGCGTCCCGTCTCCCGACGTTGGTGACCCATTCCCGGTAGATCGCAGCGTCAATCAGGGTCGATCGCCAGAACGCGGTTGCAACACGCGGGCGCTGTTCGCAAATCGAGCGAAGAGCGCTGTGGCGGATTAGCCCAATTTGCCTGGTGTCATGCTCGAGAAGCTGCAATCCATAACTGCCAGATGGATGCCGTGCAGATCCGGGAGATCGCCTGCGACAAAGAAGCTGGTGATCTGCCGCTTTCCCGCACCAGTGTGCTTGTATGAGCATGCCACGCCGTCCAAGACGACAAATGAGTTGGTTGGTCGATCGCCTTCTAAGGCGATTTCCCTGTTAGCCGGAACATCCTTCTCCTGAATCGTGAGGCCTCCTAAGGCTGCGGCGTCATCATCGCTGATGTCAGCGACGCGACGCAGCTTGCGGATGAGCACATCCGAGGAGAAAGCTGGACACAAGGACTTGGTTACCTCCATGGGCGTTACCTGCCGAACGTGCATTCGCCGCAGATGTTCCACGCTGCTGATGCGGATAAGAGGTCGACACGCCCGGTATGAAGCTGCGCATCAAGCATCTCCGAGGCGATCACAGCCACATACGCCACGCATCACTGCTGGGTTTCAGCGACGAATAGGCCGGTCTACTGGTCTACCGGAACCGGTTGGTGCTCCGCCCCCGCATGGTGAAGCACCTGGCCGAGATCGCGCATGTCGAAATCCTGCCCGCATATAGGGCAGTGTTCGAAATGCTCCGCCTCGGGCTTGATTGGCTGGTCGTGGTCCTTGCCTCGATATCCCGTGCCTTCGTTGTTGGTCCGATATCTCATTTCCGCTCCCGCAATACATTCACGGCTGCGAAGACGCTTCCAGCTGGCTAACATCTATGCAAGTCGGTACAATGTGAGATCGCCAGCCACGCACAATGGGCGCTGACGCTTGGGAGCGACCATCGGAATCCTGCCCCAAACGTAAGGCAATTGTCTGATGGCAGAAGAAGCAGGGCGGGTCCGCCCGACAGACGACTTTGTACGCTCACTTGCGCGGGAATCCGGTGCTACTGAGCAGCAGATACGCGACATTGCATCGCTCATCGGCGTCGATCGTGCCTCGATCCTGAGAGAAGCGCGTCTCTTGCGCCGCGATCTAAGGCCGAAGCTTTAAGGCTTTTCCTGCAGTCGACTATCACGCATCTAGAACGGCCGGCCGGCCCGGATCATTGCGCGCTCATCATCGTGTTTGGCACGATCCACTCGACGGAACTAACGGTCTGCGGCGATGTTGCGATGGCAGTAAAACTATGCTGACCAACGGAGACGGACATGACAGAGCCCAAGGAACGTCTGGTGCAGTGGCTGCGCGACGCTCACGCCATGGAAGAACAGGCCGAGACCATTTTGAGCGGCCAAATCGAGCGTCTGGAAACTATCCCGAGATTCGCATCTCGAAGAAACGAGACAACAGGCAAAACGTCTCGAACAATGCCTCGACCGGATTGGCGACGGATCTTCGACGCTGAAGGATGCCGGCGGTAAGCTAATCGCATTCGGACAGAACATCAGCGGCATTTTTGCAGGCGACGAGGTGATGAAAGGATCGCTGGCCAGCTACACGTTCGAGCATATGGAAATCGCCAGCTATAAGATGCTCATTGCCGCAGCCGGCGAGATCGGCGATTCCGAAACCCAAAGCGCGTGCAAAGAGAACCTGCGCGAAGAAGAGGCGATGGCTGATTGGCTGGAAAACAGACTCGGCACGGTCACCACCGAGTTCCTCAGACGCGACGAGCGGGATTCTGACACGGCGAAACGGTGACATAGGCGGACAATTGCCGTCTACAGAAAAAACTCGCCTTCGGCACGGTGCTCGAAACAGAACCAGTGGGATGGCTGCCGCGGCTTACGGAAAGCCCTTCCGGCATTCTTGCCGCAGCCGGGATGCTCCCAGCAATGGCGCTGAATGCGACATGGCAACCAATCGTTTGGGGGCGCCTGGCGTTTATTCGGACAGTGTTGCCGTCCACGGCCTCGCCGCTAACTACTTGGCGAGCGAGAGCCCCATGGAGACGCAAGTCTGGTGAAGTCCCCGATATCGCGGAGGAGCTTCCTGCTGGCCGCGCGGCGGGACCGGCATTCGCGCCCATACAATCCATTCTCGCCGAGGATGCGGGTATGACGAATAAAATTGTGCTTCTTGGCGATTCAGTTTTTGACAATCGCGCCTATGTGACCGGCGGAGCAGATGTACTGGCCCATTTGGTGCGTCAGCTTCCGATCGGGTGGTCGGCCGACCTGCTCGCGGTCGACGGCAGCGTCATGGCAGGGGTGCGCCAGCAGCTGGACAGTCTGCCGGCTGACGCCACTCATCTGGTGGTCAGCATGGGAGGTAACGACGCGCTCGGCGTTTCCTCTGTTCTGGACGCTCCGTCGCGGTCCGTCGCCGACGCCCTGCTAAGACTGGCCGAAATAAGAGAGCAGTTTTGCCTGGAGTATCGGTCGACGCTGGATGCCGTTCTGGCTGTCAAGCTGCCCACCGCCGTTTGTACGATCTACGACGTCCGGTATCCGAACCCTGAAGAGAGGCGCATTGCGGTAACGGCCCTGTCGGTCCTCAATGACTGCATTACACGAGCAGCCGCTGGGCGGGGCGTTCCAGTGATCGACCTTCGCATTATCTGCGACGAGGAGGCCGACTTTGCCAGCGCCATCGAGCCTTCGGAACAGGGCGGCGGCAAAATCGCTGCAGCGATCGTTTCATTTCTTACCAAGCACGAATTCCGAAGCGGGCGCGCCGAACTGATCGTTCGCTAGAGAGCTGGAATTGGCTGCGCTAATGCGCCGCGTTAGGCCGTTAAGGTCAGCTTTGCCATCGCCTGAAGCGGACATAGCCGGCGACACTCTGGAAGTTGCGGTTGCGCCAGAACATGCGTCCTGTAATCCACCCCCTAGCCAATCGCGATCTTCTCAACGTGCTTTCCTCACCTGTCCCAGGGCGGGTTTGTCGAGCATCTGGTCAAGCTCAACGACAAGGTCGAAGGCCTGACAAAAGGTGGCCATCCAGCGCAACAGCTTCGGCGAAGTGGTCGCTGAATACACAGGCAGCGTTGATCAAATGAGAGCGGGACGAGGTACTCCCGTTGGGTCACGGTGGCAGCGGGGTGTAAATCTGCTCGAACGAAAGGTCCGGATCGCGTTCGTTGTTGAACACCGGGAGGAGCCAGCTAGCTCAAGAGGAGCATGAATGAAAGAAACTCAGAAAGAGAGGAGCGGCGAAAAGAGCCTGTCCGGCGCGATCCTAACGCTCCGATCGACACGCCGGCAAGGAGCGCGGACGAGCCACCGACCCGGTTGTAAACACCCTGGATCCGCCGCCGATTGAACCCCGAAAGAGCCCAAACAATTGGCGAAGGCAAACAACCACAAGCCGTAACAGTTCCCGCGGAACTGCTACGGCCTCGGACCTCAGTTCCTCGACTAAGGTCGATCTACATTGCGGATGCGACTACGCTCAATGTCTTCTGCTGGGTATGGCTCCGCATAGGGATCAAAGCCGGTCCACCCGCCAGCCTCGTATTCACTGCGGCGTTCGGCGAGATCGATCGACCTGGACTGTTCAAGGATCCGTTCAGCATCTGGAACAAGCTGATCCTCGACCTTGGCCGTTACAAGAGCGCCGCCACGACGGACGCCTTCTGCATAAACATGGGCATCCGCTTCAGGTACGCCAGCATCTGTCATTGCGCCGATAATTCCGCCCGTTGCTCCCCCTACAGCGGCACCGGCAACTGCCCCCGCTGCGGTAGCCGCCAGCCATCCGGCGGCAACTACTGGCCCGACGCCCGGAATGGCCATGATGCCTAACCCTGTGAGCAATCCTCCTGCGCCCCCGATGACTGCGCCAATTCCCGCGCCAGCCGTCGCATCTTCTGCAGCTTCCGAGCGATCACCGTCGTACCAACCCGTTGCATTGTTGGCGACGATGCTGATGTCGGAGTTTGGAATGCCCATTGCTTCCAATTCACCCACCGCGTCGGCTGCTTCATCATAATCGTCAAATAAACCCGTTACCGTTTTCATGGTGAACTCCTGAGTGTCTGTTCAGTTGGTGCTGACAACGATGTTGCCTTGATAATCCAAACCTACCGCGGTGCTCTTTCCGTTCTTCATGGCCTGACCGCGCCAGATGCCTTGGTCGTCTTTTTTAAGGTCAGATACATCAGAATAGCCGGCATCTTGGATGCGGCTCCTGGCCTGATCTTCCGTGAAGCTGTTGGCACCGGGAACCAGCGCCCCGGTGTTCGGGGTATCGGTTGTATTCACCGCGGGTGTGGTCGAACTCGTACTGGAAGGCCCGGCAGCCATTTTAGATGCAATGTCTTCTACCATTTGCTGATGCGCCTTAAGCGTGGGCACCGTGTCTTTCGCGAACGACTTGAGGGCCGCATTGTCTCCGTCGCGTGAATAGCTTTCGAACAGTTTGACGGCGTCGGCATGTGCTGTGCGTTGCATCTCGACATAGGGCTCATTAACCGGCGCCTTGGCGGACTGAAGCTTCTCCAGATCTGTCTTGTGCTTAGCGTCCATTTGCGTGGGAACCTTGAGCTTCTGGTCGCCAGCGACGCTCTCCAGCTTGGCGTTAGCCGCACCATGATCGTCGATCATTTTCTGCGCGAATTGCTTGACCTGCTGGTCGTCAAGCTTGCTCAGAACACTCAGGCTCGATTCGACTTCGAACCTTCCACCGACAGCAGCTTTGTCGACGAAATCCTGTGCGCTGTCCGCGGCCAACGAGGGTAGGGCAAAGGCGATAGCAGTGGCGGTAACTAAGCCGCCAAGAAGGCGTCGAACTTTCATGGGCTTTATCCTTGTTTGGTGGTGCACGACTGTGGCTGGTGCACGACTATGCTACCGACCCAACAAGGCAGGACCCTCTTTGTTCCAGGGTGAGAATGCCCGAAGGCAAGTTGTTTCGAGTGCCGGGCGAGCAAAAACGAGCAAACCCCGCCTTGCGAGCGGCTGCAGCACGCCAGGACGTAGCATGTCGCCTTTCCTTCCGAGGTCAGCCCGC
Source organism: Mesorhizobium sp. WSM4810 (assembly GCF_055811235.1). NCBI lineage: Bacteria > Pseudomonadati > Pseudomonadota > Alphaproteobacteria > Hyphomicrobiales > Phyllobacteriaceae > Mesorhizobium > Mesorhizobium sp. WSM4810. Next base: position 6,709 of record NZ_JBVVQV010000059.1, read on the forward strand.
CAAAGTCATCAGGCGACTTCGCCCGACAGCTTGCCTATTCGGCGCGTTCCAGGTTCTATGCTGGCACGCGCTTGGGACGTAGACTCCGCACTTGGCGGCGGTGCCGAGCGCTTCGGCGAGATCGGACGCCAGGTCCTGAATGCCGACTCGGCGCACCTCGCCGTGCTCAATGGGTTGCTTCATCACGGCCGACGCCATTGCAATCGGCACCGCCAAGTCGATACCGACACTGCCACCGGCAGGCGCGATGATGGCAGTGTTGATCCCGAGAAGGCGGCCGTCGGCGGTGACCCGCGCATCACCGGAATTACCAGGGTCATCCGACAGGTCATATCGCTCCTCCAGCAAAGTCCTCTGGCATTGCCCGCCCGTCCATTCTCCGCCGTCAAGGCCGGCGACGAAGCGCAGAAGCCGCGCTGGCCGCCGCAACGATAAGAGCGCACGGAATGCCTGCATTCAACACTCTGCGCATTTTTCCCTCCATGGCTGAAGTGCCCCGAACCGCGCTGC
>NZ_JBVVQV010000060.1:2490-6056 GCF_055811235.1 Mesorhizobium sp. WSM4810
TGTGATTTGTCGCGGGAGACGCTCAATCTCCCGCATATGATGGGTTTGCCTAACCGCACCCTCGAACCGATCTCGAGAAGCTGGTCTTTTTGTGCCAATGACATTGAAGCTAGATCCTGCACAGGATCTGGTTCGAGCGACGATCTCTTCGAGATCGCGCTGAGGCGACAATCCTTTGGTTTGTGGCTGAAGCGACGATCCCTTCGGGATCGCGCGGTGGGTATTGGCAATGAGAACGATCAAGTGTCTTAAGGGCAATTGGTGGATGCCTTGGCATGCACAGGCGATGAAGGACGTGATACGCTGCGATAAGCTACGGGGAGGTGCGAATACCCTTTGATCCGTAGATTTCCGAATGGGGAAACCCACCTAAGGTGCTTGGAAAATCAGAGCAGCAGGTAATTGGCGCGAGATCCCAAAAGGATTGAGCGTTAAGCGACGATCTCTTTGAGATCGCGCAGACTTGCTGCTGTGGTTTCCAAGTATCTGTTATAGGTAACTTATCCTGAATACATAGGGATAAAGTGGCGAACGCGGGGAACTGAAACATCTAAGTACCCGTAGGAAAGGACATCAACCGAGACTCCGGCAGTAGTGGCGAGCGAACCCGGACCAGGCCAGTGGCGATGATGAGACAAGCGGAACCTTCTGGAAAGTAGGGCCATAGTGGGTGACAGCCCCGTACGCGTAATGCAAATCATCGTCCTCGAGTAAGGCGGGACACGTGAAATCCTGTCTGAAATTGGGGGGACCACCCTCCAAGCCTAAGTACTCGTGCATGACCGATAGCGAACTAGTACCGTGAGGGAAAGGTGAAAAGCACCCCGACAAGGGGAGTGAAAGAGTACCTGAAACCGATTGCCTACAAACAGTGGGAGTCCAAGGTTCGTCCTGGGTGACCACGTACCTTTTGTATAATGGGTCAGCGACTTAGTGTGACGAGCAAGCTTAAACCGCTAGGTGTAGGCGCAGCGAAAGCGAGTCTGAACAGGGCGTTCAGTTCGTCGCATTAGACCCGAAACCGAGTGATCTAGCCATGAGCAGGTTGAAGGTAAGGTAACACTTACTGGAGGACCGAACCCATAACTGTTGCAATAGTTCGGGATGACTTGTGGCTAGGGGTGAAAGGCCAATCAAACTCGGAAATAGCTGGTTCTCCGCGAAATCTATTTAGGTAGAGCGTCGACCGAATACCCCAGGGGGTAGAGCACTGGATGGGCTAGGGGTCCTCACCGGATTACCAAACCTAACCAAACTCCGAATACCTGGGAGTACTAGTCGGCAGACACACGGCGGGTGCTAACGTCCGTCGTGAAAAGGGAAACAACCCTGACCTACAGCTAAGGTCCCCAAGTTATGGCTAAGTGGGAAAGGATGTGAGGATCCCAAAACAACCAGGATGTTGGCTTAGAAGCAGCCATCATTTAAAGAAAGCGTAACAGCTCACTGGTCTAAATAAGGGTCTTTGCGCCGAAAATGTAACGGGGCTCAAGCCATACACCGAAGCTTAGGGTTCGTGAGCAATCACGAGCGGTAGCGGAGCGTTCTGTAAGCTGATGAAGCCATACCCGTGAGGGGTGGTGGAGGTATCAGAAGTGCGAATGCTGACATGAGTAACGTAAGGGGAGTGAGAGACTCCCCCGCCGAAAGTCCAAGGGTTCCTGCTTAAAGCTAATCTGAGCAGGGTTAGCCGGCCCCTAAGTCGAGGCAGAAATGCGTAGACGATGGGAACCACGTTAATATTCGTGGGCCTGGAGGAAGTGACGGATCATTGAGGTAGTCCAATCTTATCGGATTGAACGGGCTGCTGCGTGGTTCCAGGAAATAGCTCCTCCTTATAGACCGTACCCGAAACCGACACTGGTGGACTGGTAGAGTATACCAAGGCGCTTGAGAGAACTATGCTGAAGGAACTCGGCAAATTGCACGCGTAACTTCGGAAGAAGCGTGACCCTTTTCCACGCAAGTGGAGGAGGGTGGCACAGACCAGGGGGTAGCGACTGTTTATCAAAAACACAGGGCTCTGCGAAGTCGCAAGACGACGTATAGGGTCTGACGCCTGCCCGGTGCTGGAAGGTTAAGAGGAGGGGTGCAAGCTCTGAATCGAAGCCCCAGTAAACGGCGGCCGTAACTATAACGGTCCTAAGGTAGCGAAATTCCTTGTCGGGTAAGTTCCGACCTGCACGAATGGCGTAACGACTTCCCCGCTGTCTCCAGCATAGACTCAGTGAAATTGAATTCCCCGTGAAGATGCGGGGTTCCTGCGGTTAGACGGAAAGACCCCGTGCACCTTTACTATAGCTTTACATTGGCATTCGTAGTGGCATGTGTAGGATAGGTGGTAGGCTTTGAAACCTGGGCGCCAGCTCAGGTGGAGCCACCCTTGAAATACCACCCTTATCACTATGGATGTCTAACCGCGGCCCGTCATCCGGGTCCGGGACAATGTATGGTGGGTAGTTTGACTGGGGCGGTCGCCTCCTAAAGAGTAACGGAGGCGCGCGATGGTGGGCTCAGAACGGTCGGAAATCGTTCGCTGAGTGCAATGGCATAAGCCTGCCTGACTGCGAGACTGACAAGTCGAGCAGAGACGAAAGTCGGTCATAGTGATCCGGTGGTCCCGCGTGGAAGGGCCATCGCTCAACGGATAAAAGGTACGCCGGGGATAACAGGCTGATGACCCCCAAGAGTCCATATCGACGGGGTTGTTTGGCACCTCGATGTCGACTCATCGCATCCTGGGGCTGGAGCAGGTCCCAAGGGTATGGCTGTTCGCCATTTAAAGCGGTACGTGAGTTGGGTTCAGAACGTCGTGAGACAGTTCGGTCCCTATCTGCCGTGGGTGTAGGAATATTGAAAGGATCTGTCCCTAGTACGAGAGGACCGGGATGGACGGATCTCTGGTGGACCTGTTGTGGCGCCAGCCGCATAGCAGGGTAGCTATATCCGGACGGGATAACCGCTGAAGGCATCTAAGCGGGAAACCCACCTTAAAACGAGTATTCCCTGAGAACCGTGGAAGACGACCACGTTGATAGGCCGGGTGTGGAAGAGCGGCAACGCTTGAAGCTTACCGGTACTAATAGTTCGATCGGCTTGATCGTTCTCATTCCCTATGCCCATTTTGGGCGACAATCCTTCGGATTGCGCCGAGATGGTCTGTTCTCACTCACGCTTGTTCCGCCCTGCGGGCGGCGCTACGTGGGTGCGGCGCATCGGCGCCGACGGTCGGTCGACCTTGCGAAGCTTCGCTTCGAAAGGCGCCAAGACCAAAAGAACGGTAAAGGCACACATAAGACCAGCGAACAGCTCAGAGAGAGCAGAAAATAGGGTTCCCTATTCGCTACTCTCTCATCGCTATTCGCTCAAAAAGCTTCTCGAGCAACGTGCGCTTTGCCGACCTGGTGGTTATGGCGGAGCGGTTGCACCCGATCCCATTCCGAACTCGGCCGTGAAACGCTCCAGCGCTGATGGTACTTCGTCTCAAGACGCGGGAGAGTAGGTCGCTGCCAGGTCTGCAAAACGCACGTTGCAAAAATCCAGTCTTCTCCTTACAAAACAGGCCC
>NZ_JBVVQV010000061.1:0-4012 GCF_055811235.1 Mesorhizobium sp. WSM4810
TGACCCTCTCCGGACCTTCGTGTCGATTCGTCGGAGGGGCTGCAATAAAGTGGATAGCGGACTTGCAGGCAGGTAACCGCGGATTCCTTGGTACCCGTGAAAGTGCGTACTGTGGTCGGGCTGCTTGCCGTCCCATTTGCGGTCGCCGCCGTAACCCGAGGCGGAAGACGCCTTCTGACGCACCCTAACCTCCAACGGGGTTGATCCGGGCCTGGTGCCGCGACATGTTTGGTGTGAGATCGGACCGGCGTTCGCTTAAAATGGCCGCCGCCTTTGTTCTCGCGTCGTGGGCCAGGAGAGATTCATGAGTGCTCTAGCCCAGTGCCGAGCGTTGCTGGCCGCGTTTGTCGCCGTTGCCGCCGTCTTCGTTTCGACGTCGGCGCCCGCCCAGGACCGCGCAGCCGAGCGTGCGGCCATGATCGAGACGATAAAGGGGCACGCCCGCTCCGGGGCACAGAGTATCGATCCGGCGGTGCTCAAGACGATGGGCACGGTGCCGCGCCACCGTTTCGTATCCGAGGCGCAGCGCGGCGCGGCCTATGATGACCGGCCCCTGCCGATCGGGCACGGTCAGACGATCTCGCAGCCCTTTATCGTCGCGCTTATGACCGACCTGATCAATGTCCGGCCTGGCGACACGGTTCTCGAGATCGGCACCGGCTCGGGCTATCAGGCAGCCGTCCTGTCGCCCCTCGCCGACAAGGTTTACTCCATCGAAATTATCCCGGAACTGGGCAAGAGGGCAGCGGCACGACTTGCGGTGCCCCGCTTCGACAACGTCGAGGTGAAGGTGGACGACGGCTACTACGGCTGGCCTGAGCACGCGCCCTTCGACGGCATCGTCGTGACTGCGGCGGCCAGCCATATCCCGCCGCCGCTTGTCGAGCAGCTCGCTGAAGGAGGCCGAATGGTCATCCCTGTGGGAGGACCCTTTGCAACCCAGTTTCTCATGCTCGTCGAGAAGCGACGAGACGGAGGCATCACGACCCGGCAGCTGCTGCCGGTGAGCTTCGTTCCGCTGCGGGGAGGTCCCTCCCGGTGAGAGCGGGCCGCATGCTACCAGTCGGTCTCATTTCGGCAGCGGTTCTCGGTTATGAATTGCTGCTGATGCGATTGTTTTCGATCGTTCAATGGCACCATTTTGCCTACATGATCATCAGCATCGCGCTTTTGGGCTTCGGCGCGAGCGGTACGTTCATTGCGCTTGCCCAGCGCTGGCTAGTGGAGCGGTATCCGGCTGCTTTCGCGACGTCGGCAGCGCTGTTCGGCATGACCGCGGTCGCCAGCTTCGCCATCGCCGAACGTCTGCCGTTCAACGCGCTCGAGATCATCTGGGATCCGCGACAGCTCGGTTGGCTCGCGGCCAGCTATGCGCTTCTGATCCTGCCGTTCTTCTTTGGCGCGACCTCCGTCGGCCTTGCTTTCTGCCGCCATCCCGGACAGATCGGACGCGTCTACGCCTTCGACTTGGCCGGCGCAGGGATCGGTGCGCTGGGTATCATCGGGCTCCTGTTCCTGGTCTTTCCATCTACGGCGCTGCGTTTCGTTGCAGCGCTAGCATTCGCGGCGGCTGCCTTTGCCGCGTTCGGCATGGTCCGCCATCGGTGGCTCGCAGCGGGCGGCCTTGGGTTGGCAGCGGCGTTCGTTGCAGTGTCGCTACCGCCGTCCTGGGTGGCCCCCGAGCCGCATATGTCGCAGTATAAGGGCCTCCGCATAGCCCTGGAGGTTCCGAACGCGCGGGTGATCGAGGAGCGGTCGAGCCCGCTCGGGTTGCTGACGGTTGTCGAGAGTCCAACCGTCCCCTTCCGTTATGCGCCTGGCCTCAGCCTTGCCAATACCCAAGAGCCGCCTGCGCAACTCGCCGTCTTCACCGATGGCGACAGTATTGCGGCGATTACCGCCTATCGAGGCGATTCGACGAAGGTCGCCTATCTCGACCGGACAACGGCGGCGCTGCCGTACCGCATCCTCGAGCGGCCGCGGGTGCTAATCCTCGGCGCCGGGGGGGGCGAGCAGGTGCTGCTGGCGCTGCGCGCCGGGGCCGATACCGTGGATGCGGTTGAGGTCAACCCGCAAATGATCGACTTGGCTCGGAATCGCTTCGCCGACTTCGCTGGCGGTATCTTCAGCCGACCGAACCTGCGCTTGCATTTGGCCGAGGCGCGCGCCTTCGCTGCGACTGCCGGCGAGCGCTACGACCTGATCCAGATGCCGCTCCTCGATTCCTTCAGCGCGGCCGCGGCAGGCGTGCAGAGCTTGCATGAAAACTACACCTATACCGTGGAGGCAATGCGGGATTACCTCGCGATTCTCGGACCAGATGGTGTCGTCGCTATCACACGATGGCTGCGAGTGCCGCCGCGTGACAGCCTTAAGCTGTTCGCCACCGCCATAGCAGCGCTCGAGCCGGAAGGCGTGGCCGAGCCGGGCCGGCACCTGGCGCTGATCCGGAGCTGGAATACCGCAACTTTGCTCGTCGCCAAGTCGCCATTCAAAGGCGAAGACATTGCGGCCATTCGCAGCTTCGCGGCCGAGAACTTCTTCGACATCTCTTGGGTGCCAGGCATCTCCGCGAGCGACGTGAACCACTTCAACCAGCTCGATCAGGAATATCTCTACGAGGGAGCACTCGCCCTCCTCGGCCCTGAGCGCGCCGACTTCATCGAGCGCTACAAATTCGCCATCGCACCGGCCACCGACAATCGGCCCTATTTCTTCGACTTCTTCCGCTGGCGCGCCCTGCCCGAACTCCTAGCCCTGCGCACCCAGGGCGGGGCAGCGATGCTCGACTGGAGCTACCTGATCCTCGTGACGACTCTGGTCCAGGCTGCCATCCTCAGCGCCGTCCTGATCCTCCTGCCGCTATGGATTCGCAGACACGCGCTCGGGGAAGCTTTGCACCGGCTGCGCTTCGGGCTCTACTTCCTTGCCTTGGGGCTAGCCTTCCTCTTCATCGAAATCGCCTTCATCCAGCGCTTTGTGCTGTTCCTCGGTCATCCGTTCTACGCTGTCGCTGTCGTGCTTGCGGGCTTCCTCGCCTTCGCCGGTCTCGGTAGCGCCGTTGCCGCACGCTGGGCCGCGGCGGTTGGGCGCGGGTCGGCGGTGCGCGGCATCGCCCTCGCTGTCGGGGTTATCGCGGTCCTGGCTGCCACCTACCTTCTCGTGCTGCCGTCAGTATTCGAAAGGCTGCTGGCGTTCCCGGACGCCGCTAAGATCGCGATCGCGCTCCTTCTCATAGCGCCGCTCGCTCTTTTTATGGGCATGCCGTTTCCCCTCGGCCTCGGGTATGTCGGCGCGCGTTCGGAGACATTCATTCCCTGGGCGTGGGGAATCAACGGCTGTGCGTCCGTGCTGAGCGCGATTCTCGCCACGCTGCTTGCAATGCATGTCGGGTTCTCTGGCGTCGTGATGATCGCCGTGGTCCTCTATCTTGTCGCCCCAGCCTTGCTTGCAAATCGGCTCACGATCCGAACCATGATCCCTTTCCGGTCGTGAAGTTCTTCACGCCTAACCGGGGCGCCATCGACCAGATCACCTCCGCACTTGACCCCGAATTGGTTGCCGAGGTGCCCGCCCTCGTCCCGGGAACTTGCCGCCGAGGGCATAACGCTCTTGATGGTCACCCAATGCAATGCGTCTCGCCAGCCGCGCCGTCTTCATACATGAAGGCCGCATCCACGAGATCGGCCCGCCCGGCAAGGTCTTCGCCAGCTCTAACACGCCCGACCCGACTAAGATTTCAACGGCTTATCGTGCCGATCGGCGCGGAGACCCCCATGCCGATTGACACCCGGCCTATTTCCGCGCGGCAGGTGCGGTTTTGCCCGGCGGCATGATCCGGAACATGAAGCTCGATACCTTTCCCCGGGTTTGAACGGGCCGGGGACCTGGTTGTCGACCGGCTTCACACTTTGGAGGAATGCCGCGATGGCCATGGCGTCATCTGCGGTGAGATGCGCAAAAGCGTGCCAGGGCATGATGGGCGCTAGGATGCGGCCGTCCGGCCGTTCGC
>NZ_JBVVQV010000061.1:4112-5508 GCF_055811235.1 Mesorhizobium sp. WSM4810
GGTAAACTTCTCGGCATCCGAGGGATCCCTGAACGGCAAACGGCCGATATGCTCGACGGGGGAGTACCTCGGATTGATTTCCTTGAGTTCGCGCCAAACTTCGCCGGCCTCGTCCAATTTGCCAAGGTGGCCCAATGCTGAGGCGAGGAACGCGCGCGACAAGTCCGTGGTGGGATTGAGCGCGATACGATCCCTGAACAGAGCCGCCGCAGTCTCGTAATCGCCGGCTACGAAATAAGCGGTGCCCAGGAAGTGTACGTGCTGCTGTCGTGAAATCGGATCGAGGCGTATCGCCCGTTCAATCATGGGAATGGCTTTCGCCGGCTCTCCCGTATAAATGTGAACGGTGCCCCGCATGTTGAGCGCGGGAGCGTAGTTGGGATTTAGCAACAACGCCCGGTCGGCCTCATGGGCCCATCGCTCATAGTCCCTCATGAACATGGCCACCATTGCGGCGACATAATGGGCGAAAGGGTCCTGGTCGTCCCTGGCGATCGCTTGGGCTGTGAAGCGATCGGCTTGATCAAGTGACCTCTCGGGCGCGTCGGTCCAATGGTTCTGATAATCTAGGATATAGGCCATGCCCAGACCCGCATAAGCGGCGGCGTAGGACGGATCGATCTCGATCGCCCGACGGAAATAGGTGGTCGATTGATCGAACATCTCACGATCTCTCTTGAGCCCAAGGATCAGCTCGCGACCCCTCAAAAAGAGATCGTGGGCGTTCACGTCTTTCGTGCCGCCATCGACAATCAAGGATTTCTCCGCCTCGCTGAGCCTGACCTTCAGCGCAGCAACGATTTGTTGCGTGATGTCGTCCTGGACCTCGAAAATGTCAGTGAGGTCACGGTCGTAGCGCTCGGCCCAGAGATGTCCGCCGCTTGTGCCATCGATCAGCTGGGCGGTGACGCGAACCCGGTCGCCGGCCTTTCGAATGCTGCCTTCGACAGCGAACTTGACGCCGAGTTCGCGGCATACGTGAGGGACACTGAATGTCTTTTCTTTGTAGACGAAAGCCGAGTTGCGCGCGATGACGAACAGGCCGGATGCCTTGCTGAGATCGGTGATGATATCCTCAGTGATGCCGTCACTGAAGTACTCTTGCTCGGGATCGCGGCTCATGTTGTTGAAGGGAAGGACCACGATCGATGGTCGTTCCGGGAGCGGCATCTGATCAACACCGGGCGACGACGCCACGGTGTCACGAATCCAGCGCCAGATGCGGACCGGCCGGTCGATATTCTTGACCCGCTGTTCCCCCAGATCCTCGAACGGCAACTCAATGCGATCGCGCACCTGGTCATAGACTGCCGCCGATACGCAAACACCGCCCGGTTCCGCCAATCCCTCCAAACGGGCCGCGACGTTGACACCGTCTCCGTGGATGTCGTCGCCA
>NZ_JBVVQV010000062.1:0-5221 GCF_055811235.1 Mesorhizobium sp. WSM4810
TTTCCGGCGAGCCCGACCAGTTGCGGGCCTATCTGAATCGGAAGCGACGCGACAAACGTTTCGACCGCACGATCACAGCTGCGATCCGAGATGGTAAACCAATCCCTACCAACCTGGTGGCGCGGATCATTGGGAGCGTTCACCGTGGCGACAGTCGCAGCGAACAGCAACACCCGAGCGATGGAGGCCAATGCACAGGCCAGTCGATTGGCAGCGGCGCAGCGTGCCAATCTGATTTTCCAACTGAAAGACGTCGGTGTTTCGCTCGCATCTGGCATGAGCCCTCTGATGGTTGCCATTCAACAGGGTTCTCAGATCGCGACAATCTATGGGCCAAGCGGTCTGGGTAAGGCGCTTGCGGAGACAGGCCGGATGGCAGCTGCCATGGCCGTGCGCTTTGCCCCGCTCGTGGCAGTTCTGGCTGCGGGCTACGGGGCGTACAAGCTACTTAAGCAATATTCAGCTGAGGCAGCCGTTGCTATTGATTCTGCGACCGCAGCTCTTGCGGCTCAAGCCGCGCCTCTCAGCGAAGTGAAATCCGGAATTGGCGAACTGGTGAGCCTGCAAGGGGAACATATGGCCGGAAGTTCGGGACGTGCAGTATGGTCTTGGTTCCCTCTCAAGATTGCTGCCGGTCGGGCGATGCTCCGATCAGCCCGCGCCATCCCCTCCGTGAGGCGCGGGGTTCTCCGTTCAGGGGAACCGAAACGATCAAGGCCTCTTCGGACGTGCCATTTTAGCCTCGATCGTATCTGACAGCGGCGCTCTGAATTCACAACGATGCAACCACTCCCTTGTCTTCGCGTTTAGCCGCCTTCAATCCTGGCGAGCGACAAAGATGCCGACGTTCATTCCGATTACAATTTACCTGAATCACAAGCCGATAGTGGTCGCGTCGATACCCGAAGCTGCGAAAGCGCTTCAGCAACCATGGCCATTCATGGACAAGCCGTCCCGACTTGAAGCAATTCGAATGATCGAGGAATGCCTGGCCGGACACTGCACCCAACAAGCCGCGTTCGATGCCTTCAAGGCGGCCGCAAGTGAACAGGGGCTTCTTAAGCGAAGGCCTCCAAGCGTAGGCCTCAGGCAATTCGACGTGGTTGCCGAAGACCTGATGTGAGGTGATGCTGCCTCGCGACCCTAATCAACGAGCCATCTCTGAATGCTTCGGCCGTCGGCGCGATGCAGTTCCCGACGAGACGCCCGTACCGATCACGATCGACAAAACTGCAATGCAGCGGTCGCGATGCTGCCAGGAACTTGTCTAAGGCTTGCGCGGCGCGGCGCCCGCATGGGTAGTCAAAGCCCTTGGCGTCATCGCAGTGCTGACGGCTCTCGGGCGCGTCGATGCCATTGAAACGAACGCGCTGACCGGCAATCTCGACGGTGTCGCCGTCGATGACAGATGCCCGGCCCTGCATCGGCCCAGGCAGCGGTTCTGTCCAATTTGTTATCGTGCTCTGGAGGCCTGCGGTGCTCTGTTGGCCGGCGGTGCTCTGGATCGCGAATTGGGTGACTGCGGCGGCAAGCGTGCCGACGCCGAGGAAGATCAGACCCAAGAGCGGTCGCGGCAGTCGCCGTGACGGCATTCTTCTGCCGGTGCGCCTTCGCCAGCGGTTAGCCTGATTGGCGCCTTGATAACGGTGGCCTTTGCCCACGCCCGCTCTCCCCGAAGAGAGAATGCCGCCATTCTGGGCCAGAGTCCAGAAGCTGCCCTAGTGTGAAAGTCTGACACTTGGTACCGGTGGACGGCAAGAATCGACCCTGAGCGGAAATTTGGGATCGAACGCGACATGTCGGGAGTTGCTCCCACATCGGACCTTCGGTCGCTGAACCAGGTCCCAAAGGCCCGAATGGAGTTATTGGCAGTCGCTCATGCCGCGCGGTTCAAGATCACTGCCGCTTTGAAAGAGTCGTCCTTCATAGTTGGGCGATTCCTTGTGCGCTGGGCAGCTTTCCAGGCCCTCACGTGCCGACGATCAAGCCGGGCGCTGCGCGAAGGCCCAGACCATCAGAGGATATTCCTCGTCATTGCGCATGTCGCGCCAGAATCCATAGTCGTGCACCGGGCCGCCGACATGGGCGCGGGCGCAGGCGCGGTTTCCCCAGGCGAATGCCTGGACGTGTTCCGCCTCGAATCCGCCCTCCACCAGCAGCTGCCTGAGCCCGTCCTTGGTCCAGCGGTTATAGTCGTGGGGACGCGCGTGAACCCTGAAGAGGAAAGGCGTGGCGACCATCGCCCACCCGCCCGGAGCGGTCATCGCGAAGATGTTCCTGCTCGCCTCGACAGGGCGCGGTACGTGCTCAAGAACCTGGTCGGCTATGACCGTCGGGAACTGCCGGTCCAGCCGGTCGCGGCAAATGTCGAACTCCGGGTAATCCACCGACGTATAGTCGGAGCACATCGTCTTCCAATAGGTATTCCATCCCGGGGAAATCTCAAGAACAGGGGATGCCGTTCTGCCGTTTTCAATGAGAAGAGAGATGAAAGATTCGATCTGGCGTATGCGCAGCCAGTTCCTTTTATCGTATCCGGGGATTTTCCTTGCGATGTTTCGAAAATTATCTCTGGCAGTATATAAACTACGCTTTATATGTCGCATTAATTGTACCCATCACCTAGTACAACCCGCCCGCCTAATCTACGCTTCAATGACATCAAGGGCGTGCCGCGGTGTCAATTGCACGGCGCTGGCACACCTTGTCGCACTGCGAAAGGACTACGCGCGCGCCACTTGCAATAGGACGACGGACAGAGTTCATTCTTCGGCTTCCCGCCTCTCAACGTCAGCCAAGAAAGCCTGCTAGGCGAGTTCCCCCAAGACCCTCGAGGCCGCAGCAGCAATGTCCGTTGATGTGCGCTTCGTGCCCGTTCAGATCGGCGATAACCAACGTGAGCTTTCCACCCAACCTTGCCGTTCGGAGGGGTGCTAAGCGTCAGGCTTTCACTTAGCCGGTCGGCAGCGGATCAACGCGGTAGGCAACTGGTCAGCCTCTCGACGGTCTCAATGATGGCTTTGGCTAGCGCTCGCCCTCATGGACCGGCTCGGGACCATAGAGCAGCAGGACAGCTTCCTCGCTCGGCAGCACACCAGCAGGGCAGGTCTGTTCAATAGCCATGCGAACCAGCTTGAGGGCGGCCCAGGCGTTGCGGATGTTCTCTTGGGCTTCCATGCTTCCTCGCTGAGATGGACTGTCTCAGCGGCAAACCGTGAAGGCGAGAGCCCTGTTCCATCAAAGTTTAACGACTGGGAAAGCGCACTGGAAAGCAAGTGCGGTAACAGTTGATTCAACCGTTGCTGGTAATTCTAGAGGAGTGTGGAAGCGGCTCCGACAGTGAGGCGGGGGAGCTGGATTGCCGGAGCCGCCTGCGCAATCCCGGGTTGGGGTTTGACCGCGCCGTCCTATTCTGGGACAGCGCGGTCAACGATTCGTTAAAATTGGAACTAATTAAGCGCATGCTAATTGAAATCGCGGTTTTGCGAGTCAATGCATGCGTTTGAAGTTTGTCCCGCCGATGATGCCCACCTTGGTAGCAAAGCCGCCCCAAGGCGATGACTGGATGCATGAAGCAAAATTCGACGGCTACCGCTCCCAAATCATCATCGACGCCGGCGGTGTGCGGATCTTCACCCGCCGCGGCCTAGACTGGACATCGAAGTACCGCGATCTGGTCGAGGCAGCCAAAGGTCTCAACGTACAGAACGCCATCATCGACGGCGAAGTCGTCGTCTTGAATGAGGCTGGCCTTTCGGATTTTGCCGCGCTGCGCAAGGCCATCACCAGGCGCCAGCATGACCTCTATTTCGTCGCGTTCGATCTGCTGCATCTCAACGGCCACGACTTGCGCGACATGGCACTTGAGGATCGGCGGGAAATCCTGGCCGGCCTTATAGGGGCTGACAGCCGCATCCAGTTTAGTGAGACAATGCCGGGCGAGGCAAATGCGATCTATCATCTGATCGACGCGGCCGGCCTGGAGGGGATGTTATCGAAGCGTCGAGACAGCAAATATCGCGGCGGCCCGACCACCAATTGGCTGAAGACAAAATCCTTTACCGAAAGCGAGTTTGAACTTCTCGGAGTTGAACGAGAGAGGGGCAAGCCGGCGTTTGCTCTGATGGCTGAGCCAGGCACCCGGAAATAATCGGTAGTGCGTTCGTGAGCGTCAACCGCGAGATGCGGGAGCGGCTTTGGAAGCGTGTCCAAGAACATGCTGGGCCACCGCCCAAGGAAATGCCAAGGCGGCCGGCAACTCAGTGGGTCAAGCCAGGCATCAAGGCCCGCATCAAGCACCTACGTGGGGAGGAAGACCTTCGGCACGCCTCGCTGCAGGATTTTTGGGATGAGAGTTAGCGACCAGTGGCAAGCGTTGGGCGATTCTAGATCGGAACGCGGCGAATGTGAATCCCATCTTCCTGGTGTTATCGCACCAGTGCTGAGCGACTGCTAATTTAAGCCGGCCTAAACGCGCGCTGGCGACGCGCACGCCGCGCTATATCGGCGCCATGAGCACACGTGCTGCTGTAGCTCGACGCGATCAGCGCGTCGGCTGCCTTCGTGCGCCGCTGATAGGCGCGCAGGGCCTTGCTCTTCCCCATGCCCAAGTCCATCAACGCCAGCCGCCTTGGACGACCGGAGGAGTCCACGCCAATGCTGCCAGGGCTTTGAAGCTCTCCCCGGCTTCATTGCGAAAAAAATGTGGCGTGCACCTCGATTCAGAGTGATCCGAAGATCATCGACCGCGAGATAGCCGACCTTATCAAGGCAGGACTGCCGGAAAATAAGGGTTGCGGTCTGTTTTTGGTTGGCACAGCAGGTCCGCGGGTACGCGTCAAGCCTGTCGCACGAAATGTGCGGTATCGCCCCCCGCCGCAGCGACAGCCTTCCGCTATTCCTTCTTGTCGACCAGCGCCCGTAGTGCCGAGACGTCATGCAGCAACAACCGGCTGCCGTGCTTTTCGATCAGCCCTCTCTTGGCGAGGTCGCTGATTTCGCGCGAGACCGCCTCCCTGTGCGTGCTCATCGTTGCCGCCAGCTCGGAGTGCGTCGGTGCCGGGCTTATGGACACCTCGCCGTCCACGGGTGCGGCTTTCTCCGCCCGATGCAGGAGTTCGACGATCAGCCGTTTTCGCACGACAAGAGTGCTGTATTCGAATACCCGCTCGGTCATGCGCCGGAGCTGGGCAGACAGATGCTCAAGCAGCATCCAGGCGAA
>NZ_JBVVQV010000063.1:0-4616 GCF_055811235.1 Mesorhizobium sp. WSM4810
TTCGCGACAAGCAGGACAGTTGCGTCAAAGTCGTACTGAAGCCATAGGATCAGTGTCATGAACATGCTTAGCAAATTCGGCAATCTCAGCAGACGGCCAAGCGACCCAAAGGTCGTAAAATCTGGCCCGAAGGCGCTCGCGCCCTCCGATATGGTAGCGCGCAAACTCGGATGGTTTAGCATTGCGCTGGGCATGGTCGAACTCATAGCCTCCAAGCGCATCGCCCGCGCACTCGGCATACCTGGTAAGGAAGGCGTGATCCGCGCCTATGGAGCGCGTGAACTCAGCAGCGGCATTCTGTCCTTGTCGGCAGACAGACAGTCCGGGGTTTGGAGCCGTGTGGCCGGTGATGGGCTCGACATCGGAACACTCCTATGGGCGTTCCGGCATGACAATCCAAAACGTGACAACGTCGGACTTGCATTGGTGCTCGTTGCCGGTGTGACACTCATCGATTTATTGACGGCGCAAAAGGTAAGCGCCCGGCACGCTCGAGGCCGCCGGCAACCGCAGGATTTTAGTAACCGCAGCGGCTTCCCACGGGGTCTTGAAGCTGTGCGGGGCCTTGCACGAAAAGACATGTCGTCACCTGCCAGCCAGAATTGAGCGGTGACTAACTGGCGCGAACCTGATCTTCCTTCTCTCGTGATTGCCGCCGATACACACGGCGCCGATTGGCGCTGCTCCAGGCGACCAAGGCATTTGCCGCATGCCCGAGCCTGCCGCGGGTGCACCGTTCCCGATGGCAAGTTCCGGCTAAGGCTGCAGATAGGCAAGGTGACGCGTGATGCTGTGTGCCGCGTCGCCACATCCTGCGTTACGGTCAGCCGCCAGCAGTCTATTCTGGTCGACCAAGTCCTTTCTTTGTAGCGAGTTTTTGCTTTTCTTTCAGCAGCCGAACGATCGCGTCGACGGGCGGCGCAAGGGCTGCTGGCGACTTGCTGTTCGAGCGCCACAAGTATTCAAAGAAGGTTCTCAGTATGCGCATTGTCGTTACCTCCTGGACCACCAAACTTGGCTTGGGCGTTGTTGTTCCTGAACGGCAGGGTAAGCGCCGCTGTCCGAAGGCAAACTCATCCGTGGCAAGCAGGCACGGCTGGAGTCTGGACGGGATAGAAATCCTGGAACTCGTCCTCCAGAACTCAGCCGTGATCGCTCTCGGTTACAGACGCTCATCCGTTCTTCCGACCTGGCATTCGGGGAGACGGTAGGCGGCTTGGCTGAAATCGAGCGAGGGCGGGTTCTGGCGGTGGGCTTGTATTCCGTGCGGGAACCTGGCCGAGCCAATGCGTTCGTGTCGTGCAGCACTTGCCCTAGTGCTGCTCGGACTGCACCCTCTGATCAGGCCGCGTCCTTCCCATCCCCTCGGGCGCCGGTTTCATATTTCGTTTGGTGGCCAGTGGAGCGAGGCGGCTGAAGGCGCGGCGGGCCTTTCTTGTTTCCGTGTGGAACTTCGGCGCGGACTGAAAGTTTCATTTGTGCAGCTGCGACATGGATGACTCCCGATGGGCCCGCGTCCTTTTTTCCCGAAGGGCGCGGGCTTTCTTTCGTGCACGGAACACCGGGGCGGGTTGCACGTTTCGCCGGCATCCAGCGAAATGGCCGCTTGCGCTGCCTCAATCCCTCGCATTCCAGGCCCGTGTAGGCGTGAGGCACTACTGAGGGGCGTTGCGGTTTGTTCGGTTACGTCGATGACGTCCAGGCACAGAGGATTTGCCGATCGGGCCAAAGGAACAAACAGCACCCACTTTGGTTAAAGCTGCGCGTGCCACCAGACACGCGTTTCTCACATTCGGAGACGACGATGGCTATGAAAAATGAATCGCAGAGCAAGGCCAAGGGCCTCGAAGATCTTTTCCACGACGGACTGAAGGACGTCTACTACGCTGAGCGCAAAATCCTGGCTGCGCTGAAGAAGATGGCCAAGGGTGCCGAATCTGACCAACTGACCGCCGCATTCGAAAAGCACCGCGACGAGACGGAGGCTCAGATCGAACGGCTGCAGCAGGTCTTCGAGATTTTCGGCAAACGGGCACAAGGAAAGACATGTCCCGCGATCGACGGCATCATTGAGGAAGGACAGGAGGTACTGGAGGAATTCAAGGAAGCTCCAGCTCTGGACGCTGGGCTTGTGGCGGCGGCGCAAGCGGTCGAACACTATGAGATCGCCCGCTATGGCACCTTGATTACCTGGGCCGGACTGCTCGGCCTAAAGGATGCCGTGCCACTGCTCGAGGAGACGCTCGAAGAGGAAAAGGCGACTGACGAAGCGCTGACGCAGCTTGGAGAGGCTAGCGTCAACGAGAGAGCGATGCAGGAAGCTGCCTAGCTAAACGGCGCTTCGAAAGCAGGATCAATGAGCACGTCATGAACAATAGAGAGAACGCGCCTCCGGACGACGGCGGCGCGCCCTTGTCATTAGGCTGCACCCAGCTGGTGATTGGTCTTCACATGATGAAGCACCTGGCCCACGCCGCGCTTGTCGAAGTCCTGCCCGCACACTGGACAATCCTCGAAATGATCCGCCGCGGCTGGACCGGCTGGGCGTGGTCTTCGCCCGTCCAACCTGCGGCTTCGTTGGTTGTTGCCATTGTGATTTGGACTGGGGCGCCGATCGGGGCACCAACTGGCTTACTTACAAGACGATAAGGCTCGGCGAACGTTACGAGCCGTGTGACAAGAGGGTGCCGCGCTGAGGTCACCCTCCCGCCGCCTCAATGCTCCGCGCGGCTTCCTCGATGGCCGCGCGATCATTGCCAAGCCTATCGATCAATTCTTGGGCCTGGTCACCGCTTATGCCCGTTCGCATTGCCAGGGCCTCAACGGTCATAGCGTCCGAGCTGGCGATCTCGCGAGTTTCCGGAAGAGCATCGTCTGCGGTAAGGGCAGTGCGGCCTCTCGATCAATTTCGGTTTAAGCCTGGTGCCAGTGTCGCTCGTGATCGCCGTGTCTACTGCCTTCAGGTTTCCAAATTGGTATGCGCGGTGTTGGTTTTTTTCGTGCCGTTCTTCGCCCATCTTGAGTCCTCCGTGCAAATTTGTCGTCAATGCGGGGCGCGACGGATGATCCGGCGCCAAACCCAGATTCGGACAAAGCAGATCTTCGCCGGGTTCAACGCATGACGATGCTGATCGACGCGGACGCATCATCGGGCTTTTTGGTGTGCGGACCAAAAAGCGCGGAGGGAAAGCGGGGATCGCGCAAGTGCTTTGCGAAATGCCAGGTGAAACAAAGCAATGAGCGCGCGAAACAGTGAAGTTTGTTGACCGCTGGCGCGCGCGCCATCCGACCTGCTCTCTTGCTGAATTCCTACGCACCTGACCGGCTGCGAGGTCCGGCGTCCACCTCAGCATAGGAATCAATGTACGGGAATTACCAAGCCGTAGCCGCCTTGGAACGAATAATCCCGCTCGAACTTACTTTAGCGATCCAGGTCCCTCACTCGGATCACCGGTCACTCGATCGGATTGGCCCGCCCTCGTACAGGGGCGGGCCATTGTTTCCGGGCGACCTGACTGACAGGAGTGAACAACAATGTTTGCAGATGAGATTGCGGCAAGGCGTCTGAAAACCCTAGTCGACCACTATATGGAGACCAGGAAAAGGCGGCACGATGTGGTTTCAACATCGAGAGCTGAAACCGCCATACGGGAAGTCCTCCCCAATTGCCCTGTGTCCGGGAAAGCCCTTGACGACATGATCGCCGCCTGTGCCGTCGAGCATGGTCTCGGCGTGCTGTTCGACAGGTCAGAAATCACCGACAGCGTCAGCTGACCCGCTGGCCTTGCGCCAGCGCTCAGACACGTCGAATGTCCGGTTCATACATATCCCCGGTTGGTACGTTTCCGACACTATCCATGAACCTCCATGCATCTAGATAGTCCATGGAGGTGGACTGGCATGCCAAGATATTTTTTCCATATCCGGAGCGAGGAGGGGCACCTCATGGAAGACCTCGAGGGGCAGGAATTTGCGGATTTGGCGCAGGCTGAGGAGAACGCGATGGCCTCCGCCAAGGAGATCCTGGCGGAAGGACTGCTCAGCGGGAAGCCAATGCTGACAGGCGCGATCTTTGAGATATGCGACGAAAAACACGCATTGGTGTTGCGATTTCCCTTCTCGGATGCCGCCAGAATGCCCGGTACACGCTTTTAATGCTTAAAGTGATTGGCTTCGGGACTTTAGCACCCCACATGTAGTCTTATCGTTCGCACGTTGTCACGGGCGCGAACGGCTGGGAGATCAGAAAGCTCTTGCCCTACAGAGGGTGGAGTTATGTTTAACCAGCCCAATATTCCCTATCAAAATGCTTTATTGCGGCGACTTTCCCCTGGCGATCTGGCATCGATCGAACCCAACATGGAACGGGTAGCGCTGCCGATGCGGACCCAGCTTGAGTCGACGAAGTCCGTTATCGAACACGTGTATTTCCTGGAAGAGGGCATCGCGTCGGTAGTCGCCAAACTACCTAAGGGCCGGGATACCGAGGTCGGCCTGATCGGCATGGAAGGCATGACCGGAGCCTTAGTGGCCCTAGGCGGCGATCGCGCCGCACATGACACCTATATGCAACTGGCGGGAAGCGGCTTGCGAGTTCCAGCCCCGGCACTGTCGTC
>NZ_JBVVQV010000064.1:0-4069 GCF_055811235.1 Mesorhizobium sp. WSM4810
ACCGGCATCAAGGTTATCCTGGCTCCGTCGACAAACAGTTCCGAACGGCGTGCCCATGTGGAGGCCATGATCAAATCCGGGGACGTTACGTGGGACATCTTCATTGAAGGTGAGATGGACGCTGAGGCGCCGTCGCATGCCGAGCGTGCGGCGACCATCGACAATTTTTGTAGGCAGTTCACGGACCGCGCAGATCTGCTGCCCGGCACCTGCAAGGCGTCTGGCGTCCTAGTTGCCCGCGGCGCGACACTGATTGCCTACAACAGAGAGCGCTTTCCCAATGGCGGACCGACCAACTGGAAGGAATTCTGGGATACTAAGCATTTCCCAGGAGTCCGCGCGATGCCGGCGCAAGCGGACGCCTGGCGGCAGTTGACCGCAGCCCTTATGGCTGATGGCGTGCCAAGAGACAAGCTTCATCCGATGGACGTAGACCGCGCCTTCAAGGCGCTTGACGAGTTGCGTCCCAATGTCGGGCTGTGGTGGACGACGGGCGACCAGACGACCCAGGGCTTTCGCAATGGTGACTATGATGTCGGCTTCATGTGGTTGACTCGCGCCACCGCGCTCAAGAACGAAGGGCAGCTCATCGGGTGGTCCTATAACGGTGCGATTTTGGTGGGCGATCGCTACGCCGTGGTAAAGGGCGCGCCGCACAAGGCGGAAGCGCTTGAACTGCTGAAGTTCTTCCTGGATTCGCCCAAAGTCCAGGGGAAGATTTGTGAGGCGTTGTCCTGCGTGCCGCCTAGCAAAGATGCGCTCAAGTACATGAGCGCGGAAGCACGCGTCCAACTGCCGTCGGCCGAGAAGATAAAATCCGAAATGGTTGTTCCGGACGCCACGTGGATCAACGCCAACAAGTCAATGTTGATCGACCGCTGGAATACTTGGATCCAGAAATAGCACGCTCCAAAGAGCGGGTCACCGGCCGATGGCCCCGATAGGGCAGGCAGGCCCTGCGTTGGACTTTGCGTTCCCTCACTGAGGTTCGAAAACATGTCGCTGACACAAGACGTCGCCAATACGGTCGCTAGGCTCACATATGACGAGCTGCCGGCATATGTGCGCGACAAGGCGAAGCTTCTCGTCCTCGATCATATCGGCTGCATGATCGCGGGAAGCACCACGCGCGGGGCGGGGCAGATGATGCCCTACCTCGCGCGCATCGATTCCGGCGGCCCCAGCACCGTTTTCGGCAAATCGCTGCGCTTCCACCCCGCCAATGCGGCTCATGCCAACGCGCATAGCGCCAGCATGCTGAGCCTTGACGATTCCTACGTCCTTTTCGGCCATCCCGGCGCATCGGTTATCCCGGCCGCGCTCGCCGTCGCCGAAGACGTCGGCAGCTCCGGTAAGGAGCTGATTGCCGCGATTGTCGGTGGTTATGAAATGTCGCTGCGCCTTGGCACCGCCATGCGGCCCAGCGAAGACCGCGACCGCCAAGTCAAGGGCCTTGCAAGCTGGCAGATCTTCGGCGCCTGTACCGCGGCAAGCCTGTTGCACCGATTCAGCGCCGAGCAGATCGCGGATGCATATGGGCTGATCCCGATGCACGCCCCGCTGCCCTTCTTGCGCAAGTTCCATTCGCGGCCGATGAGCCTTTTGAAGAACAACTACGGATGGGCAAACAAGGGCGCCATCACCGCAGTGGACCTTGTGCGCGCCGGTTTCCGTGGCAATCGCACGATCTTCGATGGTGACGACGGGTTCTGGGCGATGGCCGGGTCCGACCGCTTCGAGCCTCGAGACATGCTCGATCGGTGGGGCGAGCGCTATTTCATTCTTGAGACCGGTTTCAAGCCGTTTGGCGTCTGCCGCTGGATCCACACCGCGATTGACTGCTTGCGCGCGTTGCTGACTCGTCACTGCTTGGACCGCGTCGACATCAAGGGCATTCACGTCGAAACCGTTAGCGAGTTCGTCCGCGACTTCAACGGCCCCTGGCCGCAATCGACCGTGGAGGCGGCGTTCCACATCCCCTATGCGCTCGTCCTCGAGCTGCACGACAAGTCCTCGGCGACGGGCCTACGCGAAGACGACTTGGCCGACAAAAACCTCCAAGAAAACGCGTCCCGAATAAGTCTTTCAACACTCGCCGGCGCCGATGAGAAGTTCTATGCGAAAAAGCTCCTGCCTGCTCGCGTTAATGTGACCCTTCGGAATGGCGAAACTCTTTCCGAACAGGCTGAAATTCCGACTGGCGCCCCCGGCGGGCCCGCTTTTGGGCCGGCGGAGGTGGAAACCAAGTTCCTCACTCTCGCAAGCCCCATTATCGGCGAGGCGAATGCCGTACGTGTGAAGGAAGCTCTCCTCGAACTGGAGGCTCTTTCCGTCCGCGAGGCGCTTAAATCATGCGTTGTGGCGTGAGCGTCACGCATACGTGCGGCGCCGGTAAATAGTCCGGGCTCCGCTTCCGAAACCAACTAGCAAATAAGGCAGCAAAGATGTCGACACAGAGCACGCAGCCCAAACCCGTTCAAAAGGAATCATCTGGAGGGGCGTTCTACGCCGGGCGCGGCGTCACCAAAACGCCGACGATTTCGCATGCCAAAGGCATCTTCTTCTGGGATACCGAGGGCAAGCGCTATCTCGACGGGTCGTCCGGCGCAGTCGCCGCCAACATCGGCCATGGCAACGAGCGCGTACGTGACGCCATGATCGAACAAGCGAAGCGCTTTAGCTATGTCGTCCGCACCGCGTTCACCAGCGAGGCGACCGAAACGCTATCCAGGATGATCGCGGAGCTTGCGGGCCCGGGATTTGACCAGACTTTTCTTGTCTCCGGCGGTTCGGAGGCCATCGAAGCCACCCTCAAACTTGCACGTCAATACGCCGTGGTTACGGGTCAACCGAGACGCTCGAAGATACTTGCGCGTATGCCGGGCTATCACGGCTCGACCCTCGGGGCCGCTGCGATCACCGGCGATCCGGATCGGGACCAGATGTTCGGCCCGATTATGCGGATAATGCCCAAGGTTCCGGCACCATTGAGCTATCGCATCCCCGAGGGCTACGACGTCAATTCCTATGCCGACTACTGCGCGGACGAGCTCGAAAGACAGATTCGCGCGGAAGGTGAAGACACAGTACTCGCTTTCATCATGGAACCGGTCGGCGGCGTCGCCACCGGCGCATTGGTCGCGCCGAACGGTTACTATTCCAAGGTCCGGAAGATTTGCGACCGCTACGGCGTTCTGCTGATCTTCGACGAGGTGATGTGTGGTGCCGGCAGAACTGGAACCTTCCTGGCCGCTCATCATTGGCCGGACGCCATGCCTGATCTCGTCGCCTGCGCGAAGGGCTTGAGCGCCGGATACACGCCACTCGGCGCCATGATTGCCCCCAACAGGATCGTCGACAAGGTTGTCGAATCTGGTGGCTTTTTGCATGGCCATACCTATTCCGGCAATCCCCTGTCTTCGGCAATCGGAGTTGCGGTTCTCAGTGAGTTGGTGAACCAGAATCTGATGGAAAATGCCGAGCGCATGGGCGTTATCCTTCGGCAAAAGCTAAACGCATTGAAGGACCGAAGCACAACTATTGGCGATGTGCGCGGCATGGGGCTTTTGAACGCAGTGGAGATCGTCGAGGACAAAGCCACTAAGGCAATTTTCGCCGCCTCCAGGCAGGCATCTTACCGCGTCTCCGAGATCGCCCGCGATCTTGGCCTCCATATCTATTCGCGCCGCGCGGCGAGCGGAAAGTTCGGGGAATGGTTCATGGCCGCTCCGCCGCTCATCATAACCGAGCCGGAAGTCGAACTCTTCATGGAGCTTCTGACAGAGACGTTCCGTGTCTTTGAGCGCGAGGTCCGATGAAGCCCGCTCGCGTCCATCCTGGCCAGACCCAATTGGGTGACTTTGATGTGCAGGACCCCCAACCTCTGCCCCACAGGGCATTGCCGGGATAACGCTGGACAATGACCTCATTGCAGCAGCGAACCCATGGCGCCGCGACCTTCACCGCTGTCCCGAGCTCCTGTTTGATGTAGATCGCACCGCCGCACGCGCCGCCGACCTCCTCTCGCAGCCTCGGATGTGACCAGGTCGCGACCGGCATCGGTCGGAGC
>NZ_JBVVQV010000065.1:0-3452 GCF_055811235.1 Mesorhizobium sp. WSM4810
TCCGTGCCTACGGAGCGCGAGAAGTCAGCAGCGGCATTCTGTCCTTGTCGGTGGACAAACAGTCGGGACTTTGGAGCTGTGTGGCCGGTGATGGGCTCGACATCGCAACACTCCTATGGGCGTTCCGGCATGACAATCCAAAACGTGACAACGTCGGACTTGCATTGGTGCTCGTTGCCGGCGTGACACTCATCGATTTATTGACCGCGCAAAAGGTAAGCGCCCGGCACGCTCGCGGCCGCCGGCAAGCCCGGGATTTTAGTAACCGCAGCGGCTTCCCGCGGGGTCTTGAAGCTGTGCGGGGCCTTGCACGTAAAGACATGTCGTCACCTGCCAGCCAGAATTGAGCGGTGGCTGACCTCAGGAGACGGTCTTTCCGCATGCCCGTGCCTGCCGCCGGGCACAGTCCCGATGGCAAGCTCCGGCTCCTGCACAGCCAAGCTTCGAACCGGGGCTTCGGCTGCCTTCCAGTCGGGCGTGAAGAAGCCGTGGTCCATGCGCCAGCGACCCAGGACTAGCCGGGCATGATACCGATCCGTCCCAAGCTGCGATGCCGTACCCCGCGTGCAGCCCGGTCAGCCGCTAGCACTCTGATCTGGTCGACCAAGTCCTTTCTTTGTAGCGAGATTTTGTTTTTCTTTCAGCAGCCGAACGATCGCGTCGACGGGCGGTGCAAGCTCGGGCGGCGACTTGCTGTTCGAGCGCCACAAGTGTTCAAACAATGTTCTCAGTATGCGCATTGTCGTAACCTCCTGGACCACCAAACTTGGCTTGGGCGTTGTTGTTCCTGAACGGCACGCCAAGCCCGCTGGGGGTGACGCGGAGGCTCAATCTGGAGAAACGACCTGAAGTGCTCGCGTCTCGGATTGTTGCAAATTATACGGCGGGAGGACGGACGAGTAGAACTTCGTTGGGCTTCGAGATGATCTAGTGGCTCGTCAGCAGGCGGTTTGTCTTCCTTCCGGAACCCTGGCCGAGCCAAAGGCGTTCGGGTCGTGCAGCACTTGCCCTAGGGCTGAAAGATCGGACTCCCCCTTCCGATCAGCCCACGTCCTTCCCATCCCCTCGGGGTGCGGGCCCCTATTTTGTTTGGCGTGCTGGAGCGGCGCGGCTGAAGGCGTAGCGGGCCTTTTTTGTTTCCGTGTGGAACTTCGGCGCGGGCTGAAAGTTTGATTCGTGCAGCTGCGACATGGATGACTCCCGATGGGCCCGCGTCCTTTTTTCCCGAAGGGCGCGGGCTTTCTTTCTGCACGGAACACCGGGGCGATGCACATTTCGCCGGCTTGCAGCGAAATGGCCGCTTGCGCGCTGCCTCAATCCCTCGCCTTCAGGCCCTGTTGTCTGCCGTCATATAGTGTGATCCCTGCTATCAACAATATTTTGGAATCCCATCACCAGCCGTCACTGGGCGCCGCGAGTGGAGATGCTTGACAGTGATTACCGGCTCGGGTTTTTGGAACTTATTCAGGCTTTTCAGCGTTCTATGACATGCCTCACGATCGAGCCAACCGTCTGCTGGGCGTCGCCACCACTGCGAAAATCGGCGGTCATCCGATCCACCCCATGTTGATTCCTTTTCCGATCGCATTGCTTGTGTCGGTGTTCCTCTCAGACCTGGTGTTTTGGTCGACCAGGAATGCTTTCTGGGCCGAGGCTTCTTTTTGGCTGCTCGGGTTTGCCTTGCTTATGAGCGCCGCAGCTGCGCTGGCCGGCTTTGCCGATTTCCTTGGAAATGCAGTCGTACGCTCTTTCGGCGCCGCGTGGCACCACATGATAGGCAATGTGATCGCAGTGGTACTCGCCTTGGCTAATTTCGTTTTGCGGCTCAGTACAGGCGCAGTCGAGGCGACTCTGCCTTGGGGATTGGCCCTGTCTACGCTTGTTGTCCTGCTTCTTGTTTACACTGGCTGGAAGGGCGGAACGCTCGTCTACGAGCACAGGGTAGGAGTGCATCCTGAGGAGGGTGAGGGCTCCAGTTCTCGTGCGGGACGATTTTGATGAGGTCTTGGCATGGCCGACCTGCGGGGACGCGTTGTCGTGGTCACCGGCGCTTCGAGCGGCCTCGGCAGAGCGGCTGCTCTTTGGGTTCTCGCGACAAGGGGCGCGGCTGGTACTGGTTTCTAGAAACGACGACGCGCTCGACAACATCGCTAAGGCGTCGACTCAGGCGGTGAGGCACTGACCTTTCCCGCCGATGTGGCAGACTACAGCGCGGTCGAGGAAATCCGTGGTTTTGCAGTATCGCATTTCGGCCGGATTGACGTCTGGGTGAATTGCGCCGCAGTGCTGATTTTCGGGCGTTTTGAGGAAGTTCCGCCTCCGCTGTTCCACCGTCTGGTCGACACGAATGTGTTTGGCTACATCAACGGATCTCAGGTCGCCCTCAAGCAATTCCGCTCTCAAGGAGACCGTGGAGTGCTGATCAACGTCAGTTCAATGCTCGGTGTCGCTCCAGAGCCTTTTGTCAGTGTATATGTCGCGAGCAAGTTTTTCATACGCGGGCTCACAGCGTCCATCCGGCAGGAGTTGCGCACCACGCCAGACATTCATGTGTGTGCTATCCTTCCTGCAGCCATGGACACCCCTATCTACCAGAAAGCGGCGAATCTGTTCGGCCGCAAGGCGCGATCCATTGTCCCTGTTTACTCCGCCGAGCGGGCCGCCTCTGCAATTGTCGGCGCCGCGAGCCATCCTCGACGCGAGATCAGGGTTGGGGGCTTCGCATTCGTGTTGGAATTTGGCTGCCGGGTTGCGCCATCACTGGTGGAATGGATAGTCGCTGTTGTGGGGCCACGTCTCCAGTTTCAGGAAAACGCCGAACAACCGCACGATGGCAACTTGATGGCAAGTGTGTCCCCTCACGAAGTTGCCGGCCGCTGGCGCCAGTACTGGACGAAGGCTGTTGGGCATCACTCCCCTTGATCGTCGCGTGCCCTTTGATTCACGTGCCCAGCCACCGCTTCCAACCTGTAGTGAATGGATTGGAACACAATCTTGCTGTTGCGGGTGACGAATCTGTCTGCACCGTCGGTAGCGTTGAAACTGCGCGAAGTAGCGGACCAGATCAGAATGGCGTAGGGACCCCGAACCTGCTTTGCCAAGAATTCGAATTTACCCTCAGGCAACTGCTCATGAAGGCCTGTTCCTTTAGGCCGCGAGGGAACGCAGCCGCTCTCGGATTCGTTGCAATGCATGAGCAATGTTGGACATAGGTCGGGCCAAGCTTCGAACGATCAGGGCCGCGTTTTGGACTTGCCCAATGAAAGCGAAAGGATCAGCTCTCGAAATCGCTGCATCATCGTTGTCGGAGCCTCGGCCGGCGGCGTCGAGGCACTGAAGCGGCTCGCGACCTATCTACCGCCCGATCTTGCCGCTGCTGTCTTCGTGGTGCTCCACGTGGGCCAGACGAGCTATCTCCCGGAGATCCTTGATCGGGCTGGCCCTCTCAGGGC
>NZ_JBVVQV010000066.1:0-3359 GCF_055811235.1 Mesorhizobium sp. WSM4810
TCGCGCACGAACGGGAACTGCGCGATCTTGCCTGCCATGGAGATGCGCCGCTCGTCGCGCCGCGCGATCTCGCGCGTCACGAGGAAGGCCAAAGCCTCGCGCAAGGTCATTTGCGAACGCGCCGCTTCGTCCAGCAGCGTGTCGAGCTGGTCCCGGATCGCGGTCAGCTTCAGCCGGTCGAGCTGAGCACCAGCATCTCGTGATCGACCGCCGTCATCACCAGCTGCCTCCCACCAGTGCCTCATATTCGGCCAGTGGCCGCAACAGAGCGGAAGGCGCAACGATATCCGCCGGCGCCGATCGTACCGGCCCAGCAGCGCCGACCGCCGGCAAGATGCGCGCGCTCGACAATCCGTTGGCGACGTCCGCGGCACAGGCATGATCCGCCACCACCGCGCCAGCATGACGCACGATAACGCGGCCGCCCAGCACCACGACCTGGACGTTCTCCCCGGTCAGCCGCCAGGGAACCGAGTAACTGTTCGTGTCCAGGTCGATTGCGCAACCTGCCTGGACCTTGCGCACGAGATCCCGCAGCTGCCCGAACGGCGCCCGTCCGCCCAGAGGGCGAAGCGCCACGGCCTCTTCGGCAAAGCGTTCCGCAGGAGCCACGCCGGTCGTGCCATGCTCCGCTGATCGGCAATCTCGCGCGTCCACCGGTCCAGATGCGCCTCGAACGCCGCCCAGTTCTCGAACCGGCGGCCTGCAATCGCATTGCGCTTGACGTAGCCGACCCCGCGTTCGTCCTTCCCCTTCGTACGTGCCCGGTAGGGCGCACAAGCCCGTGGCGAAAATCCCCAGTAGCGGGCAAAGGCGTGCAGCCGCACATTGAACCGCACCTGCCGCGTCGCCGCATCGTGATGTTCGACCAGCGCCTTCGGATTATCGAACAGCACTTCCGTTGGAACCCCGCCGAAGCGAAGGAAGGCTCCTTCCATCCCCTCGAACCAGTCCGCCTGGCGCTCCCGAAGCGAGGGACGGATATGCAGCCGACGCGGGTAACCCAGCGTTGCCACAAACAGGTGCACCCGAACACGCTCGCCGCCGATCCACGCCCGCGTGTCGCCAAAGTCGATCTGCATGAGATGTCCCGGCGGATGCATCCTGTGCCTGTTCTGCCGTCTCAGACCGTGAGGCTCACCTTGTAATCGGTCAGGAAATCCTGAAGGGTCAGGATGCACTCCACCCACCTAATGTTGTCGGTCGCGTTCAGCAAGCCGCTGGAGCGGTCAACGGAAAGCAGCGGTGCCACTGCCGCATTAGGGTCATCCAGCAACGCCGTGAACCGGGTGCGCAGCATTCTGTCATAGGTAGGATCCTGAATAGGCGGGTACACGCTCTTGACGCGCTGCACCACCGACTGCGGCAGCAGGTCGGCGGTGGCGGCCCGCAGGAGGCTCTTCTCGCGCCTGTCGAAACTCTTGTGGGCCCATGGGGTGCCGAACACGTACTCAACGAGGCGGTGGTCGCAATAGGGGACGCGCACCTCGAGACCCAACGCCATACTCAGCCGATCCTTGCGATCGAGCAGCATCGGCAGGTAACGCGTGAGGAAGAGGTAGCAGACCTCGCGCATGCGACGCTCATACGGATCGGTCGAGGCCGGCCCGGTCAGGGCCGGTACTTCCGCAAGTGCCCTGCGGTACTGCTCGTCGAGGTAGCCGGGTAGGTCGAGGTTCTCGACCAGGCCGGGGTCTAGGGACTGCCGGGCAATATCGACGGGGTGGTCGGACCACGGAAACGTGTCGGCTTGAATGCTCGCTGGATCGTGGAACCAAGAGTAGCCGCCAAAAAGCTCGTCGGCCGCCTCCCCGGACAGGGCCACTGTCGAGTGTTGCCGGATTCCCCGGAACAGCAGATAGAGCGAGCTGTCCGCGTCGCCCCAAGTGAACGGCAGGTCACGGGCGTGGAGAGTGGCGGCCCGCACATTCGGGTCCATGAGTTCGTCCGCGGACAAGGTGATGTCTATGTGGTCCGTAGTAACAAACTTCGCAACCTCCTGCACATACGGTCCGTCGGGTGTGCCGCACATCGGGCCGGGGGTGAAGTTTTCGGTGTATCCAACGAAGTCGAGGGCGAAGGATCGGATCCGTTCGTCGCTGAAGCGCGCGGCCAGGGCGGTCATAGCCGAGGAATCAAGCCCGCCCGACAAGAGCGTGCACAGCGGCACGTCGGCGATGAGCTGTCGCTGTATCGTTTCCTCGAGCAACTCGCGGACGCGCCGAACTGTGGTAGGCACGTCGTCGGTGTGCCCGCTGTCGGTGAGCTGCCAATAGCTCATCTGCTGGATGCCGTCGCGAGTCACGCGGACGATGTGGCCGGGCCGTACTTCACGCATACCACGGAACACGGTGTTATGCGGGTCGGCGACGAAAGATAGTGTGCGCCGAAGCCCGTCGGCATCCACGACCCGTTCCGCGAGACTATTGGCGAGGATCGCCTTTGGCTCGGAGCCGAATAACACTCCGTGCTCGGTGGGATAGTAGTAAAGCGGCTTGATACCGAGCCGGTCGCGTACAAGAAGCAGTTCGCGCTTGGCGGTGTCCCAGAGTGCGTAGGCGAACATCCCATTAAGTTCGCTTATCGCGGTGCGGGGATCGCGGTGGCCCCACTCGCAGTGGGCGTGCAGCACCACCTCGGTGTCACTGCTCGTGTCGAACCGATGGCCCAGGGCGGCAAGCCGTTGACGCAGCTCGCGGTAGTTGTAAGTCTCGCCCGTGTAGACGAGCACCAACGCTGGTCGGCCGTCTTCCTGGTGCGTCATCGGCTGGCGACCGCCCTGGATATCGATGATCGCCAGGCGGCGGTGTCCCAGTGCCGCAGGCCCGTCGATCCAAGTCCCCTCGTCGTCCGGACCACGATAGGCCATGGTGGCCGTCATGTCGGCAAGCTCCCTGCGCGCGTCGGGACTTCCTAGGTCACGATCGAAATCAATCCATCCACAGATGCCGCACATGTTTTAGCTCCTTC
Source organism: Mesorhizobium sp. WSM4810 (assembly GCF_055811235.1). Classification (NCBI taxonomy): domain Bacteria; kingdom Pseudomonadati; phylum Pseudomonadota; class Alphaproteobacteria; order Hyphomicrobiales; family Phyllobacteriaceae; genus Mesorhizobium; species Mesorhizobium sp. WSM4810. Next base: position 2,971 of record NZ_JBVVQV010000066.1, read on the forward strand.
GTTAGATAACTGTCGCGCAGCTTCGGGGCTCGGGGCACCTACACCCCGCGAAAAAAGCCGATGAATCCTCGCGCCCGCCTCGTCGAAAACTGAGTAAACTCGATGAGTCCCAACGGTCCATTCGATATGCTGACGCACTAGCACACCACTACGCAACGCGCGCCCACCTGTTCTAGTGGTACGTCAAGTGCTGTGCAGTTCAGTTTCGAGGAGGTCGGTAACAGGCGGCACCCAGGTTATGCTGGGGATTGGCGGTCGTCGGGTAGCCAGGCCGGGATTCGAAGTTCGGCCTCAGTACCAAAACTGACCCGTGCTCCGACCGATGCCGGTCGCGACCTGGTCACATCCGAGGCTGCGAGAGGAGGTCGGCGGCGCGTGCGGCGGTGCGA
>NZ_JBVVQV010000067.1:0-2577 GCF_055811235.1 Mesorhizobium sp. WSM4810
GCCCGATCCCACGACATAATGCACACCTCGCTATGTTATTGAAAAAGCTGGATCTGCTGATCCTGTGATTGTGATAATGGACTGTGTCCGCTCCTGCCGGAATGGTGCTGGATATCGAGTTGCTCGATATCTTCATGACGGATGATCCAGGGCGTACCCTTGCAATACTGCTCGGCCTTCAGATCGCCGGCGCGGATCATGCGCAGCACGGTCATTGGCCGCAGCCCGAGCTTTGCAGCCGTTTCCTGCAATGTATACTCGCCGCGCTCCGACCGTTCGTCCTTTTTGTAGACGGCGATGTCGTGCTGGTTGCGGAAAGTGCAGACACGGGACTGCGTCCATCCGTTCTGACGACCCGTGGTTTTGCCGAGCCGGTTGAGAAGCGATGCGATCGCTCTATCCGGCAATTGGCGTGCCAGGGCACGGATCAGTTCCTCGATGTCCGGCGGGGCGCCCCAACGGTGATGGCCTGCCTTGTTCTTCCTGACCGAAAGCGCGGTATGGTCGCCGCCCTGCCAATGCACCAGCATTTTGATGTGGTCGTCTTCGATGGCGACGACAATCTCGCGGATCACAGCACGGATGATCCGCTTGCGCGTGGTGGCGGTGGCGTTGGCATGATGCCATGCCAGTTCGAGATCGGCGCCCATGCGCAGCAGGCTCCGCCGTTCCTCTTCTCCCAGAGCCTCAGGCTTGTGGCGGTCGAGCGCGTCAAGCTCGTCCTGACGCTCGCGGACGGCTACGAGCGCGGCATTCCAGCGTCGCTCTAGTTCGCCTGCTACAAGCCGGTTGTCCGGGTCGACGGCGTCATACTGGCGGCGTGCATGGGCGGCTTCATAACGTGCTTGCTCGAGTGCGAGCTCCACATGGCGCCGCTTCTCTCCAGCCTGCACGGTGGTGGTCTCGATGGCCTTGATCGCCGCTTCGATGCCGAGCGGTTGAAGGCGTTGAAGAACCTCCGCGCTGACCGCCTGATCGACCCGCAACGATCCGAAGCCAATGCACGGGTCGGTTCCGTGGTTGAGCTGCGCTCCGCGGCAATGATAGCGCCCCGTATTGCCGTTGCTGCCGGAATAGGAGACATGCAGCTTGCGGCCGCAATGGCCGCAGCGCAAGAGACCGCCGAGCAGCAACTCGCCCCGGCGAAGAGCACCGCGCGGCACCAAGCCTTTGCTTGTGGCATTGTCCGTGATCAGGCGCTGATTCCTCTCAAAATCGTGCCAGCTCAGGTAACCTTCGTGATGGTCGATGAGCAAGACCTCCCAGTCGGCGCGATCGCGCCTGATCCCACGCAAAATCCGTTTGCGTCCGGCCTCTATGGTGACTTTGCTGCAGGTTCGCCCGAACGCATAGGCGCCGGCGTAGATCGGGTTGGTGAGAATGTGGTGCACCGTATTGTAGACGGGCAGCTTCCAGACGATCGCCCTGTCCGCCGCGCGCGTGTAATTTACGGCAGGGAGCATAATGCCCTCGCTGCGCAGCCACAGATGCACCTGCCGGATGCTCTGCAGTTCGTCGAAACGCCGGAATACAAGATCGATCGCCTCGCGGATCCGCAGGTCCGGGTCTTTCTCGATCCGGTTCCGGCCCGACTTGACGTAACCGATCGCCACCGTCAGGAAAAGTTCGCCCCGGCGTGCCTTCTGCTTCAGGGCTTCGATCGAGCGGGCCCGCAGGATCGAAAGCTCCAGTTCGCTCATCGTGCCCTTCATGCCGAGCAGCAACCTGTCGTTGGGATGACGCGGTTCGTAGATGCCGTCCTCATCTATGATGAGCGTTCCGACAAGGCCGCAAAACTCGATGAGCGTATGCCAGTCCCGGCCATTGCGGGCCAGCCGGGAGGCTTCAATGGCGAGGACCGCACCAACCCGACCTTCGCAGATCGCCGCCAGAAGCTTCTCAAAGCCCGGACGGCTGATGCCAGACCCTGAACGACCGAGATCTTCATCGATGACGATGGCTTCTTTCCAGCCAAGGGATCGCGCTCGCTCGGCAAGGCCATATTGGCGTCGCCGGCTCTCGGGATTGTTGACGAGTTGATCGGCCGTCGACTGCCGGACATAGACATAGGCGCCGCGCGCGAGATGTTCAGCGGTGATCTTCATGATCTGCCTCCCGTTCCGTCTGGCTCACCACCGCTTCCCTCAGCAAGGTCTCGATCAGCGGGAGGGTGCGTTCCCGGACTTCGCCTGGAAGACTCGATGGCGGAGCCTTCGTGGAAAACAGGTCTGGCTGGTCGGTTCGGCATTGCCTGCGCTGCATGGTCGTCTCCTGGCTGGCGTGAGTCGCTCTGCAGAAAACGTAGACCTGCATCCACCTCGCGGCGCAGGTCGCGCAGGCATGAAAGGGGAAAACGGGGCGCCTCGCGAACCGCCATCGACAGGGCGATCTCTTCCGTCATCCAGATCGGAATCAGCGTCAGGCTGCCATCCGGTTGTCGCCCGACATAGGCCGGCTCACCGCAATAACGCTGACGGCCTGTGACAAAAATCTCCCCGCCCGAACGCGGATGAAAGGCGTAACGGACAATCTTCTTTGCCTCGCCATCCTGATAACGGGCATTATGAGCCCAGTCCG
>NZ_JBVVQV010000068.1:0-2193 GCF_055811235.1 Mesorhizobium sp. WSM4810
TCTGCAATTTCGGATCGATCTCCAGCGTGCGCAGGAAAGCGATCCGTTCTGTCAGCCCGACCAGGTTTGACGCACCTAGTGCGGATTCCGACGTGAAGCCGGCCGCCATTCCGATCAAACACCGGCCACCATTCCGGTATAAAGCCGGCCACCATTCCAACCAAAGACCGGCCGGTTTTCGGCACTGAAGATTACCTCCTGGGTCAGCAACTTTGGCATCAATTACCTCGCGATGAACGAGGACATTTTGTGCCGGCAAAGAGAAGGCTGACCATGAGACAGTTGAGACAAATGCTTCGGCTTGCCGGAAGCGGGACCAGCTCCCGCGAGATTGCGGTCGTGCTGGGAATAGCACGCAGTACGGTGCAGGATAATCTGCGGCGCGCAGCGGCAATCGGGTTGAGCTGGCCCCTGCCAGGCGAGCTGACCGATGACGCGCTTGAGAACAAACTCTTCGCTCGCAATGGCGTCAAACAGGGCACGCGGCGGCGCGCAGAGCCGAACTGGGCCGATCTTGCCGTCGAGCTCAAGAAGCCGGGCGTCACGCTCCTCATCTTGTGGGAGGAGTATCGAGGAAGTCATCCCGACGGATATGGCTATAGCCGGTTCTGCGAGCTCTTTCGCAGCTTCGAACAGCGGCTTTCGCCGACGATGCGCCAAGAACACGCCGCCGGCGATAAGGTCTTCGTCGACTATTCCGGCAAGAAGATCCCGATCGTTGATCGAGACACCGGCGAGATCCGTGAGGCGGAGATCTTCGTGGCGGTGCTGGGTGCGTCCAGCTTCACCTATGCCGAAGCAACCTGGACCCAGACACTGCCTGATTGGATTGGCTCACACGTCAGGATGTTTCGTTTCTTTGATGGCGTTCCCCGCCTGATCGTGCCCGACAATCTGAAGTCGGGCGTCAGCCGCGCCAGCTTCTACGATCCCGAGATCAATCGCAGCTACGGCATAATGGCATCCCATTATGGCGTCGGCGTTCTTCCGGCACGGCCGCGACGGCCGAAGGACAAATCGAAAGTCGAGAACGGCGTGCGTTTCGCCCAGTATGCATTCTGGGGCGGCTGCGCAACCAGACCTTCTTCTCGCTGGCCGAGGCCAATGCTGCCATTCGCCAGGCACTCGATCGCATCAATGATCACGTCATGCGTCGGCTGGGCGTCAGTCGCCGGCAACTGTTTGAGAGCGTCGAGCGTGCTGCGCTCGCAAGCCTTCCGAGCGAAGACTACGAATTCGCCGAGTGGCGTTTGGCCCGCGTCTCGACGGACTACCATGTCGAGTTCAAGACCTTCTTCTATTCCGTGCCGCACAGCCTCATTCGCCAGCAAGTCGATCTGAGAGCAACGGCACGCACAATCGAGATCTTTCACCGCGGCAAGCGCATTGCCGTCCATCAGCGCCGCTATGGCGGCCCTCGTCATGGGACTGATCCGGATCATATGCCCAGCTCCCACCGGCGATATGCCGAGTGGACGCCGGATCGTTTCCGTCGCTGGGCCGCATCCGTCGGCCCTGAGACGGAAGGCTTGGTTGTCGCAATCCTCGCCAGCCGCCCACATCCTGAGCAAGGCTTTCGAACATGCCTGGGTGTCCTGCGCCTGTTTCGCGATGTCACACGCGATCGCGCCGAAGCCGTGTCAGCCCGCGCTGTCGAGATCGGTGGGCTGAACTGCAAGAGCATCGCCTCGCTTATCGCCAATCACAAGGCCGCAAGGCATTCCACCGAACCGACCGCCATCGTCGATCACGCCAATCTGCGTGGCCCCGATTACTTCCATTGAGGAGACACACCAATGCTCATCCATCCGACCATCGACATGCTGCGCGAACTCGGCCTTCATGGCATGGCCACCGCCTTCCAGGAGCTCGACGCACAATCCGAAGCACGCGGCCTCGAGCATGGCGAATGGCTTGCCATGCTGCTCGAGCGCGAGGCTACCATGCGCCGCCAGAAGCGTTTCGAAGCCCGCGCCAGGGCTGCAAAACTTCGCCATGACGCACAGATCGAGAATGCCGACCTTCGTGTCGCACGCGGTCTTGATCGCAATCTGTTCATGGCGCTCGCCGGCTGCGACTGGATCAGAAAGCATCACAGTCTTCTCATCACCGGGCCGCCCGATCCCACGACATAATGCACACCTCGCTATGTTATTGAAAAAGCTGGATCTGCTGATCCTGTGATTGTGATAA
>NZ_JBVVQV010000069.1:0-2161 GCF_055811235.1 Mesorhizobium sp. WSM4810
GGCATTCAGCGGTGACGTTGGCGTGTCCGCCGCGCAGCCCCCGTGTTTAGCGGAGCGGCGGACATGGCGGCCGCGTCAGGCGGCCAGTGCCCTCAGGTTCTCCTTCTTGTGCTCGCGCAGATGATCCATGTTGAGGTAGCGGGTCACCTCGAGCCAGTTCTCGTGGATCTCCACCGCCAATGCCCGAACCAGCCGCAAACAGCTCTGCGGACTGGGAAGATGCGAACGACCAGGGTGCGCCGCTTGATCTCCTGGTTCAGCCGCTCCAGCATGTTCGTAACCGGTATGATCATGACGGTGCCACCTGATCCCCGCTGGAGATGAAAGGCTTTTGGCGTATGGTGCGACCATCCGGGACAGGGGCACCGGGAGCACGCCAAGTGCGGGCAGGCCGATGTATTCGATGAGCTGCGAGCTCGCGTTAGTAGCTGGCCGCCCCTGCGACCTGCCCGGTTGCGCCGAGAGCGCGGATCCGTAGGTGTCGCGTCGCCCGCCGGCTCCCGACTGTTTGAGGAGAGGGAGCTGATGAGACGTGTGATTGGAATGGACATCCACCGCACCTTTGCGGAGGTGGTGGTTTGGGAAGACGGCCGGCTGCGCCATCACGGACGGGTCGACATGACCCGCTCGGGGCTGGAAGGTTTCGGCCGCAGTATGCGACGGACGGATGAGGTGGTCGTCGAGGCGACGGGCAACGCCATGGCAGTGGTGCGCGTGCTGTCGCCCTACGTCGACCGGGTGATCGTTGCCAACCCGATGCAGGTGAAGGCGATCGCCCATGCCAGGATCAAGACCGACAAGATCGATGCCGGTGTCCTGGCCCAGCTGCATGCCAGCGGCTTCCTGCCGGAGGTGTGGATTCCTGACGAGCGGACCGAGCGGCTGCGCCGCCTCGTTGCTCGCCGCAACCAGGTCGTGCGACACCGCACGCGAGTGAAGAACGAGGTGCATGGCATCCTGCAGGCGCATCTCGTGCCGAAGTGCCCGCATGCCGACCTGTTCAACCATCGCGGCCGGGCCTGGCTCGAGCGGCAGGCGCTTCCCGACGATGAAAGAGCCGCGATCGCACGGCACATCCGCGAGATCGACCGTCTGGCCGAGGATTTGGCCGACCTTGATCGCGACATCGCCCGGGAAGCGGTTGACGATCCGCAGGTCCGTCAGCTGCAGACGATCACCGGCGTCAATGCCATCGTCGCAACCGGCATCATCGCTGCCGTCGGCGACATCCGGCGGTTCCGCGAGCCGCAGAAGCTGGTGAGCTACTTCGGCCTCAATCCGCGTGTACGCCAATCCGGTCTTGGCTTGGCGCAATATGGCCGGATCAGCAAACATGGTCGTTCCCACGCCCGCGCCATGCTGGTCGAGGCCGCCTGGGCGGCGACGAAGGCGCCCGGACCGCTCAGGGCCTTCTTCTTACGCATCCGCAACAAGCGTGGCCATCAGGTCGCGGCCGTGGCGGTCGCCCGCAAGCTCGCGGTGTTGATCTGGCATCTGCTGACAAAGGAGCAGGACTACTTCTGGGCTCGCCCGGCGCTGGTCGCGGCAAAGCAGAGGCAGCTCGCTCTCAAGGCTGGCGCGCCGGGCGAGCGCGGTGTCGGTCGCCGCGGTTCGGCTTACGCCTACAACGTGAAGGAGTTGCGAAACAGCGAGAAAGCCGCGGCCGAGAATGCCGAGCGTGCCTACGAGCTGATGGTTCGGCATTGGCGGCCACGCGGGCCGAAGCGGCGCACGGACGCCACAAAAGAGGAACGACTATAAAGCTGCGTGGCGGCACTCTCATCCCCTCGCACCACTCTTTGCCACGTGGTCGTCCGTGCCGGACAAATATAGCATAAGGAATGTGCCGGCACGACCGCCGTCTCCGTCCGCTCCAGACTGGCGCCGTGCTCGACGCCGTCAAGGCGTGGCCTGGAAACCTCGCAGCCGGCCGTGGCGCCATCGCACCGGCCAGCCTTGACTGCGTCTCGACACGCTCGCACGGGAAATCCTGTGGGCCGGGACGAAGAAACAGGCTCACCTGAGCCGAACAAAGAAACGCAACAGGAGTCAAAAAGGCCGAAATCGGGCTTGTCGATGTCATCCGTCGACTTCATGTGCTTGTGATGCGGCAGCGGCAGCCGATAGAAGCTCAGCGTCTCCTCGATGTTGTTCTCCACCC
>NZ_JBVVQV010000070.1:0-2093 GCF_055811235.1 Mesorhizobium sp. WSM4810
ACCCCAAGGGCGATCAGATGATGGGCCAGCCGGTTGGCCCGCGCATTGAGCTCGCCATAGCTCAGGCGCTCGTCCTCACACACCACCGCCACCGCCTCCGGCGCCTGGCGCACCTGCGCCTCGAACAGCTCGTGGATGCAAAGATCCGACGGATAGGCCGCTGCCGTCCGGTTCAGCTCCTCCAAAAGGTAGGTCCGCTCGGCGGCCGGCAGGATGTCGATGCGGCCAACCGGCTGGCCGGCATCGGCAACCATCGCCCGCAGCAATGCCAAAAGATAGCCGCGCTGCCGCTCGATCGTCGCCTCATCGAACAGCGCCGTGGCATAACCAAACGCTCCGGCGATCTCCTCGCCATGCTCGCCAAGGCTCAGCTCCAGATCGAACTTGACCTGATCGAGCCCCTCCCCGGTAGCCTCCACACTCAGCCCCGGCAGGTCCAATGACTCGACCGCATTGTTCTCCCAGGCCAAGATCCCCTGGAACAACGGCGTGTGATCAAGATGCCGGGGCGGCTGCGCGATCTCGACGACCTGCTCGAACGGCAGGTCCTGATGCTCCTGCGCGGCCAGCGCCGTGCGCCGCGTCCGCTCCAAAAGCTCCGACACGCTCGGCGCGCCCGACAGGTCGAGCCTAAGCGCCAGGGTGTTGACGAAGAAGCCGATCAACTCTTCGATCTCGCGCCGGCCTCGATTGGCGCTCGGAACGCCGATCACAAGGTCGTCCTGCCCCGACAGACGCGAAAGCACCGCCGCCCAGGCCGCCAGCACCGTCATGAACAACGTCGTGCCATGCTGCCGGCTCAGCCGTTTCAGACCCCGCGTCAGATCCGCATCGATGACGATCGGCACACTGGCCCCGGCAAACGACTGCTGGGCCGGCCGCGGCCGGTCCGTCGGCAGCGCAAGACGGGCCGGGGCGCCTGACAGGGCGTTGCGCCAATACTGCGCCTGGCTCTGTAGCCGTTCCCCCGACAGCCACTGCCGTTGCCAGGCGGCATAATCCGGGTACTGGATCGCCAGCGGCGGCAAAGGATCGTCCTGTCCAGCTGCAAACGCCCGGTAAAGCTGACTGAGTTCACGCACCAGCACGCCCATCGACCAGCCGTCCGAGACAATGTGATGCTGGGTCAGCTGGAAGACATGTTCCTCATCCGACATCCGGATCAGACGCCCGCGGATCAGCGGCCCGCGCGCAACATCGAACGGCGTGCGCGCCTCTTCACGGCACAGCTCCAGAAGCGCCGCCTCTGCATCCGGCCTGTCCCGCAGATCGTGCTCCAGCACCGGCAGCCCTGCCTCCGGCGGCAGAACCTCAACCCGCGGCTTCCCCTCCGACGCGACAAAGACACTGCGCAGCGCCTCATGGCGGGCAAACAAACGGTCGAGGCTGCGCTGCCAGGCGCTGCGGTCGAGCACGCCGCGCAGCCGCAAGGCCAGCGGAATGTGATAGTTGGTGCTGCCCTCGTCCAGCTGCGCCAAAAACCATAGCCGCTGCTGCGCAAACGACAGCACAAGCGGCTCATTGCGCGACACCGTCGCAATGGCCGGCAGGTCTTGCGGACCGGAGCGGCTCAACACCTTGACGATGCTTTCGGCCAGATCGGAAAGCACCGGCCTGGCGAACAGCCTCGTCAGCGGCAGTTCGACCCCAACAGCCTGCGACAGCCGGCTCGAGAGCTGCACCGCCAGGAGCGAGTGGCCGCCGAGTTCGAAGAAGCTGTCGTGGCGCCCGACCCGCTCGACCCCGAGCAGCTCCGCCCAGATCTCTGCCAGCGCCGTCTCGACCGCGCCCTGCGGCGCTTCATAGGCGGCGTGCGCATAGGCCTCGTCAGCCGGCGCAGGCAGCGCCTGGCGGTCGAGCTTGCCGTTCGGCGTCAGCGGCAAGGCCTTGAGCCGCACGAATGCCGACGGCACCATGTAGTCCGGCAGCCGCCCGCTCAGATGCGCGCGCAAGGCGCCGGCAAGCCCGCCGCCATCGTCGTCGTCCGAGCCGGCCTCGGGCCCGCACACGACATAGGCGACAAGATGCTTGTCGCCGGCGCGGTCCTCGTGCGCCACCACCACCGCCTCGCGCACCCAGGCGTGCTCGCAAAG
>NZ_JBVVQV010000071.1:0-2014 GCF_055811235.1 Mesorhizobium sp. WSM4810
GAACAAATCACCTTCGCCGCGAACCTTTCACATCGTCCCGCTACCACCACCGTCGATGAAGTTTCGGACTCGCGCGGGCCAAATCGGGGATCGGCATCGCAGCCATGCGATCGATCTCGTCCCGACGGTTGCCAAGGTTGAAAACAAGGCATAATTGCCCAGACATCCAGCTGCTTCGGAGGCTTGCTATGACTTTTGCTCAATCAATCGGTGCGTTCTTTCGTCGGCTGAAGCCGTTCATCCTGCTTTTCCTGTTGACTCAGTTCCTCGTCAGGCTGGCGCTGTCGCTGGTTTCGGCCAAAGACCTGTCTTTCCATCCGGCCGACTGGCTGGTTCCTTTCTTCACTGGCTTCTGGTTCGATATCGTCACGCTGCTTCCAATCCTCGTGGTCTTTCTCCTCTTCCCGCTGCTCCTGCCAGTTTCGTGGGCCGGAAAGCGGTTTGACCGCGCAGTTGGGCTCTCGGGCTTCGCAATCTTCCTGTTTATGATGGTCGTGCAGGGGGTCAGCGAGTATTTCTTCTGGGACGAATTCACGACGCGCTTCAATTTCATCGCGGTCGACTACCTCGTGTACACGCAGGAAGTGATCCAGAACATCATGGAGAGCTATCCGGTGGTGCCGCTGCTTGCCGGCATCGGCCTTTTGGCGGTCGGCGGGGCCTATCTGCTCCGCCGCCAGGTGAAGGCAGGCTTCGCGCCGCATCCGCCGTTCATGAAGCGGCTGGCGGTCTTTGCGACGATAACGGGAATGGCCGCCGCCGGCGTGTTGGTGACGCCCGATTCGATCACACGGCCGATGCCGAGCGCGATCGCCCGCGAACTCGGGGGCAACGGACTCTACGGTTTGGTTAGCGCCTTCTTCTCGAATGAGATCGATTTCGCGAATTTCTATCGGACCATGCCCGAGAAACAGGCGGCCGAACGGACACGCGACCTTTTAGCGGAAGATCACGAGCCGTTCGAAAGCACCGATTTAAACGACATCACGCGTGACATTCGAGCCGAGGGGCCGATGCTGCGCAAGAACGTCATCCTGGTCGGCATGGAAAGCATGAGTGCGGAGTTCATGGGCACATTCGGCAATCCGAAAAGACTGACACCGAACCTTGACCGGCTGGCGTCTGAAGGCCTGCTTTTCACGGAAATGCGGGCGACCGGCACGCGCACCGTGCGCGGGCTTGAAGCGATCGCGCTCTCAGTCCCGCCGACCCCGGGGCAATCGATCCTGCGTCGCCCCGGCAACGACAATCTCTTCACCATTGGCTCGGTGTTCCAGGATTCGGGCTACGATACGCGCTTCCTCTATGGCGGCTACGGCTATTTCGACAACATGAACGCGTTCTTTTCCACTAACGGCTTCGGTATCGTCGACCGCGCTACGATGGCGGCAGGCGATGTGCATTTCGCCAATGCGTGGGGCGTTAGCGATGAGGATCTCTATGACGAGGTGATCCGCCAAGCCGACGCCTCGGCGAAAGCCGGCAAGAACTTCTTCAGCTTCGTCATGAACACGTCAAACCACCGGCCCTTTACCTATCCAGCTGGCGCCATAGACATCCCATCGCCGGGCGGGCGCGACGGGGCGGTCAAATATTCCGACTACGCGATCGGGGAACTGGTCAAGAAGGCATCGGCGAAACCGTGGTTCAGGGATACCGTTTTTGTCTTTGTCGCCGATCATACGGCGAGCGTCGCAGGCAAGATCGAGCTCGACATGAACAAATACCACATACCGTGCATCATCTGGTCGCAGGGCTTTGTCAAGCCCCGCCGGATCAACCGGCTGGCGAGCCAGGTGGATATTGCGCCGTCGCTGCTTGCCCTGCTGCAGGCTAGCTATCGCAGCCGCTTTTTCGGCGACGACCTGATCGAAGCGGACGAACCGGAGCGGCCGGTCTACATCTCCAACTACCAGAAGGTGGCCATGATCCTGCATGGCCGCACGACGATCCTTGAGCCCAAGAAGCAAATCGTCCAGATGAAGGGTGAGGAGGTGCAACCTGAAAGCGCCGT
>NZ_JBVVQV010000072.1:0-1803 GCF_055811235.1 Mesorhizobium sp. WSM4810
AGGGCGCAGGTGCAGCGTGCCATCTACGACTTCTTGGTCTTCGAATTCCTCTTCGGTTTCGGTGCCGATGCAGCAGGAAGAGCAGTCTCGGCTTTAAGTCGTTGCTCCCGCAGCCGAGCCGTCTTTGCGTCTCGTGCGACGCGCTCAATGTCTGTTAATGCCCGCGCAGCATCCGACGTGCGCTCCTGTCGGTCGTATTTTTCTTTATCGGTTAAGCCTTGCCTTTCCCGCATTGTTGTACCTCGATCTTGTTCGGCGCTTTTGTTGGCGCCCGAACGATTGTCGCCAGATCGTGTTCCCCCCAGACAACAAAAAAGCCCGCCGCACCTTTCGGCACGGCGGGCTATCAGTCGTTTGCTCAGGGCGGGCGGGGATCGTAAGAAAATCCTACGCGCGCCGGCTGCGCTGCGTCCACCAACCGGCAGTTGGAATGTATCAACAGCTTGCCGTCATCCCGCATCCTTGCCGGCCGCAACCTGACGGTACCGGAAGTGATTCCGGATGTGCTCGTTGAAATAGCGGCCTTTCGCAAAGGCGGCTTTGAACGCGGCGAAGGTCTCCGGCGGCACTTCCTCAAATTCGTATCGTTTGCCGCTGGCGACGAACCACACCGAGAGGATTCTGCTGTCGGGATCGTAGGCCATTTTTCTTATCGAGGTCGATGGCATGATATGGCTCGATCAAAAGTCTTCAACGATCGCAGAGCCTGTCACGTTACTTCGTGGTATTGCTCCCGAGCAGCGCACGAGGATTTTCTCCGGCCACCTAACGCATCGCGGCATCGCAAGCGCGGCAGCGGGCACGGTCTTCCGGGTCTCTCTTTTCTACGCCGGCAACGAACTTCAACTTTCCAATCACTTCGACCGCTTGGGCTAGGCGCTGTTGAATAGCCAATCGACCCTCATTATAGGCGATCAGAGCTATCCGAGTTCAGCAGGAAGCGCCGCGATGCTGATGATCGCGAGTTTGGCCTTGGTGGATTGGCCTTTTGCAGCCGGAGCGGGAATGTTCTTGTTCGCCCCATGTTTCGGCGCGGTCGAGATCTGGTGCAGGCGTTGATCACGAACCGCCAGTTCTTTGCCCGGGACGCCTGCGTTGTCGCTCGCGATATAATTGGCGCCACGCTTCTTGTGCACGGCGTGGGCGGGATCGTCGTCGAAACGGAAGCCTATCGCGCCAATGACCCAGCCTCACACAGTTTTTGTGGTCGGACTTCGCGAAACTCCGCAATGTTCGGCGCCCCAGGGAGCGCATACGTCTATCGGTCCTATGGTCTGCATTGGTGCCTGAATGCCGTCTGTCTTCCCGGTAGTGCTGTCCTTGTGCGCGCGATCAAACCGCAATCAAAGCTCGACCTGATGCGGGCCAATCGCGGCGTTGATGACCTTCGACTTCTTTGTTCGGGACCCGGTCGCCTTTGCCAGGCGCTTGCTGTCGATGCATCTTATGACGGGCTGCCATTGGACGAGCTTCCGTTCCAGTTCAAGCTGCCGTCAGGAGCAAGAACCAGCTCCATCTTAACGGGACACCGGGTCGGCATCTCCAAGGCTGTCGATCTCGAGTGGCGGTTCGGACTGGCAGGCTCGTCGTACTTGAGCCGCAAATTTTGAGTTGCCTCTGCACGAGTAATCGCCTGGGGGTGAGTTCGGGTAACTAGCGATGTGCCGGCACCCTACGCGCTACTAGGTTGGCCCGCGATTTCGCCCAGCTTCAACTGTCAGGAGGTCATGGAGCCCGGCTTTCAGGCTATCGTCGGTTGCATGCTGGAGCGGCTGGACGCCAAGAGGCACCAGCTCCCGACCG
>NZ_JBVVQV010000073.1:0-1700 GCF_055811235.1 Mesorhizobium sp. WSM4810
TCAGTCGTTCCGTCTCCTTGTTCAGCTGTGGCGCCCCATTTGTTCCTGCTTTGGCTCCGGGGTTCATTGGGGGCGCCGCGCGCAGTGACGGTCAAGGGTGGGCCTTTGGCCATCGCGAAGCGACTTGCCCTTGATGGTCACGAGCACGGCGGCAGCGTTACATTGAGCCGGCAGGTGCCTGTTCGTAGAGGTCTATAACTTGCAAACCGAGGGGAGCTCGCCATCCGGCGCCGTAAACGCGCCGCAAGCTTGTATGCGGTTGATCCTCGCGGATCAAAAACCATGATGCAGCCATACGCATCGGCGGCGAAGCTCCGGGCGGTGGGCCCATTCTACAGCGCGGCGTCGTAAGCCATGTGAGCGGCCGGGATCACCACCACCTCGGATCGTTATCGGCAGACGCTATTGCAGCTGCCAAACTTCAATGCTCGTCCTGTCGAACCCCTCCTCCATGCTTTATACCGGACGCAGGGCTACTCCCGTCGGGATCTCGCCGGTCGTGACAAGTCGCCAGAAGGCAATCAGTAGCTTGCGCGCCAAAGCCACGATCATTGTCTTGCGCGTACCGCCACGGCCATCGGCCGTTCTCGCGCAAAACCAGTGCGCCAGCGCGCTGTCCTTTTGGAATTGGAGGAACCGCCAAGCCAGTAGGATCATGCCGTAGCGGACGCGAGCGTTGCCGGCCCGCGCAAGACCTTTCTCGCGCCTGCGTTGGCCGCTCTCATCCGGCGCCCCGGTAAGTTCGGCATAGCGGGCGACGGCTCTCCGATCACGCAGGCCGCGTGAGAGAATCTCATTCACCAGCATGTCCGCAGTCTCGATACCGACACCGATGATCCGCGCAAGAAGGCGAACCATCGCGAGCGGACCCTTCTTCGTGTCCGGAACCACCGAGAGCTGCCGCAACCGCTCCTGTTCGATCTCGTGGATTTGTTCACGCAACAGGTGAAGCCGTCCGAGATTACGGCGCAACTCGGCTCGGCTTCGTTCCGGTAGGGGCATACCTTCCGCCGTATGCAGAGCCTCCAGTTTCTCGGCAGCTTTGCGCAGATTGGGTTTGAAGGCGCGAATGCCGAAGCGAGCGAGGATTGCCTTGATGCGGTTGACAATCCGTGTACGTTCGCGGACGAGATTGTCTCGTTCACGGTTCGGACGGCGGGCCTCCTCCTCATTGATGGTTGGGATGGCTGCCATGCTGCAGTGGCGCTTCTCGCCCCGCAGCCAGCCAAGAAAGGCGCGCATCAGCAGTTCGGTATCGAGGCGATCGGTCTTGGCACGCCGATGTTCACGGGAAACCGCGACGCTCGATGGATGTATGACATAAGCTTCGACAGCGCGCGCCTGGAGCCAGCGCGCCAACCAAAAGCCGTCGCGTCCAGCCTCATAGGCGACAACGATGCGCCGGACTTCACGCCCGGCTTGGATGGCTTCGCTGCGCCAGCGGCGCAACAGCCTGAACACCGAATCCGGGTCGGCATCGAGCTTCTTGAGAGGGTTACGTTCAAAGCCAGGGACCGTCGCGGCAATGAGCCACTTTGTCTGGCTCATCTCAATCACTGCGACCAACGTGCTGTCCTGATCAAGGGCGGTAAGGGATTTGCTTGCATCAAAGGATGGTGACATGGGGCGCTCCTTAGGTAGCTGCTCAACAGCGTCGAGGGTGCCACACGCTCGCCGCCGCCCATAGCATCTACAGCGCT
>NZ_JBVVQV010000074.1:0-1485 GCF_055811235.1 Mesorhizobium sp. WSM4810
CCGCGCGAGTCCGAAACTTCATCGACGGTGGTGGTAGCGGGACGATGTGAAAGGTTCGCGGCGAAGGTGATTTGTTCCTCACTTTGAAGGCGCTGCATCCCAGTCTCCCCTGTGGGAGAAGGTGGATGGGCACGAAACGTCGAGCCGAATGAGCGACCGTCCTCATGTTGCCGGGCCTCACTCGAGCATCACCCGAGCATGCAGCCGGGAGACCCGCGGCGGCGGCAGCTTTCGGCGAGATCATGGACCGATTTCTCAATAGTCTGTGACGTGTCTGCAGAGCGAGCCTAGGCGGCGACGCATGCGAGGCTGGCGCGGGGCTGGTCAAGAGGGCATTGTCGACATTCAGGGCAGCGGAACCGGCTCGGCTCGGCAGAGAAGCGAACTGGGCCTCTTGACACATGATCGCCTTTGGGGGGGCGGAGAGATGACCGCCTTGCGGAGATTTGAGAGGCCGGCTGTTGTCCGGGCTGGCCGCCACAGCACCGAGCGTATCGTGTTCGACGTCAATGAGGCGGCCAATATCCTGCTGCGTGATCTACATTGTCCTACGACATTCCCTTGATGGCCCTGGTTCTCGTCCAGCCCCTTATGTCCGCGTCGTCTTTCCTGCCGGCCGTGAACATCGTCTTCGCTCTTTTGAGCGTTGCCCACGTCGCCTCGGTTCGCCTGCCATCGCCGAACCGGGCCATGTACCTGGCTATCACGCTCTTCGCGGTGATTGCGTCGGTCATCCTCATTCACCGGGGGGCAATTTGATGCCGCGTGGCAGACGGTCTACTGGTGGTTCCGGCGCTTTGTACGGCTGATGCTGTTTCGCACGATCCACGACATCGCCCTGATGGCCGACCGCGAGCGGGCCGGGCACAACCTGATCCGGAAAGGCGCCGCGAGGCTCTGAGGGGCAGACTGCTGGCCAAACCAAGTGCCCTATTCGCAAACCACACGGTATCGCTTGCCGGGCTCGCTGACGTTCTTGCAGACAAGCGGCTTGTGCGGCTCATAAGAGGAAGGCGGAGGACTTGCGATCCGCGATGCGCGTCTGTTTGATGTCTTGTGACTTGCCGTACGGCGCAGTTTGAGCCTTTCCGGCTCCTGTGGCGCAACCGGAAACACGCTGGTTTCGATGTGTGGCTGCTGCAGGTGGGGCGGCGCTTTGTCAAAGAATCGCCTGGCATCAAGCAGTCTCGGAATAATCACCGTACCATCATCGCTGCGCGCGCAGCCGCTACCCAACAGTAAAGCCAGCCCCACGAAAAAAGGCAGAATCCGTTCGAGCATAAGCACCAACCTTGGCGGGCATATACCCCGGCTTGCGAGTCACTGACAACTGGCGGAATGGGCACGAAGAAGGGGCGGCATTGCTTGCCGCCCTTCCAAATTGTCGAAATACGCGGACCTTAGAAATCCATACCGCCCATGCCACCCATGCCGCCGCCAGGCATGCCGGCAGGCATGCCGCCGCCAGCCGACTCCTTCTTCGGC
>NZ_JBVVQV010000075.1:0-1405 GCF_055811235.1 Mesorhizobium sp. WSM4810
CATGGAGCCCGGCTTTCAGGCTATCGTCGGTTGCATGCTGGAGCGGCTGGACGCCAAGAGGCACCAGCTCCCGACCGCCCACGCCCAGAATCCCCGCCGGCCGGCCGCGCCAAAGTTAAAACGCAATCAGCCGACCACCACGATTGGCTGAGATGGTAGAAAGCTGGTTATTCTCATTGGTCGCTCGAACAAGCCACTGAGGTCCTGGGCAGGGCAGTGTTGCTATTAAATAAACTCGTCGCATGTGGATGGCGCAGTGTTCTGCAGTCGGTGGATGTTTATTTGTGAGCGCAGGTCTGCACCTGCATCCTTTGGCGCTTTCATACGTTTGGCCGCGAAGAAGATGCTCCGGACCGGCAGCCATGTCGAAAAAAACAACCGACGACGCTTACGAAGATCAAGTGCAGCTTGAGCGGCGGGCCAGACGGCAGGGCCGCGGACGCAATGCCGAATGGCCGTCAGAGATCCCCAGCCGTGGCTGGAAAGACGTGCTGTGGCGGGTCTTTGCTGAAGTAAACGAGGACCGTGTTATGCTGATCGCGGCCGGGGCCGCATTCTATCTGCTCCTTGCCCTCTTTCCCGCGCTTGCCGCGTTCGTGTCCATCTACGGTTTTGTCGCCGATCCTCAGACCATCGCTGAGCACATTGCGTTCCTTGGCGGCGTACTGCCTTCGGACGGTCTGGACATTATCAGATCTCAGCTTGCGTCCTTGGCCGCTCAGAAGACTGGCGCGCTCAGCTTCGGCTTCATGTTCGGCCTTGCCGTCGCACTGTGGAGCGCCAGTAACGGCATCAAGACGCTATTCGAAGCCATGAACATCGCCTACGAGGAGAGTGAAAAGCGCGGCTTTATCCATCTGAATCTTCTGGCCTTGGGCTTCACACTTGGCGCCATCCTCATCGGTATCGGCTTTATCGTCTCGGTGGGGATCGTGCCGGCCATGCTTGCGCTGCTGAACCTCGGCGGTTGGACCGAAGCCCTTGTGCGGATCTTTCGGTGGCCGATGATGCTGATCCTGGTCGGCCTCGGGATCACGCTGATCTACCGCTACGGCCCCAGCCGCGAAAGGGCAAAGTGGCAATGGGCGACATGGGGCGCCTTCCTCGCGGCTGGAGTGTGGATCGCGGTCTCGATAGGGTTTTCCTATTATCTTGAGAACTTCGCCGACTACAACGCGACGTATGGAGCCCTGGGGGCAGTCATCGGCTTGATGATGTGGACCTGGATCTCCGTGATTGTCCTGATTGTGGGGGCGGAGCTGAATGCCGAGATGGAGCACCAGACAGCCAAGGACACCACCACAGGTGCGCAGCAGCCGATGGGTGCGCGAGGTGCCACGGTCGCCGACACGCTGGGCGGATCGGCCGATGCCACAAACCAGCAGTCGCGTTCGGGCGAGCGCAA
>NZ_JBVVQV010000076.1:0-1231 GCF_055811235.1 Mesorhizobium sp. WSM4810
CCTTCTCCCCTTGTGAGGGCTTTGCACGGGGGCCGAAGTTTGACGCAGATGGCGCATGGGGCGTTTTTTGAACCGCAATCAAGCCACATTCGCCCGGTTGCAGGGCATTTTTGCCCGCCTCGGGGGCCCAATTGGCCCCCCTCGGCGGATTTTGGGCAGACTCCGCCCCCTCATGCCGGCTTTCTCACCGGGAAGAGAACGGCGGTCGCCCGTTGCAGATTGTAGCTGCAGCCGGCAAGCACGCACTGCGTCCGGTTGGTCGCCAGGTTGAAGAAGCGCAGCCGCCGCATGCCGTAGCGCTGCTTGAACACCGCAAACGGCCGCTCCACCGCCGCCCGCACCTTGGAGATCAGGCGGTTGCGCTGCTTCTGGCGCGGCGTCAGCGGATGGTGCTTGTTGGGCCGATGCATCAACCGGTCCTTGATGCCGGCCTGCTTAAGCCGGGCATGCCGGGCATGGGTGTAATAGGCCTGGTCGCCATAGGCCGCCTCCTCGTCGCCGCAGATCAACGTGTCGGCCGGCTCGGTGTCGGTGATCGAAGCATCGGTGAAGTGCATCCGCCGGATCAGCGTGTGAGCCTCGTCGACGCCGTTGTGCACCTTATAGCCGAACACCGTCTTTTTGCCCTTGCGTCCCCAACGCGCATCGGGGTCGGCCGATGGCCTCGCCGACGTCTCCTCACCCTTCTTCGGCTTCGCCGGTGGGCGGGCGGCGGCCCGCATGAACGATGCATCAATCAGCGTGCCGCGCTTGAGGATCAGGCCCTTCTGCTCAAACTGCCGGGTGATCTCTTCGAACACCCGATCAATCAGCCCGTCGCGCTTCAGCTCTTCGCGGAAGCGCCACAGCGTCGAATGGTCCGGCGTGCGGTCCGACAGGCTGAAGCCGGCAAAGCGGCGGAACGACAGCCGGTCGCGCAGTTGCATCTCAAGGGCGGGGTCGCTGAGATTGTTCCACACGCCCAAAAACAGACAGCGCAGCAATGTCTCGGCTGGATAGCTGGTGTTGCCCTTGCCCGGCCCGCTGCGCTGACCAAGAAGTGCCCGGATCGGCATCCAGTCGATGAAGGTCGCAATCTGGTCGAGCTGCGTCGTATCCGACCACGCCAGCCCGTCCGCCAGACTCAGTTGACCAAGAACACGATCGACCATCCGAATCATCTCCCTCTCTTCCTTGCCCACGGAATCACCAATCCGATTCTGTGCAAAGCCCTCCTTGTGGGAGAAGGTGG
>NZ_JBVVQV010000077.1:0-1191 GCF_055811235.1 Mesorhizobium sp. WSM4810
AGCTGGTAAGGGGATCAGGCCCGAAGCGTTCGACGTCCTCGGGCGAAAGCGGCGGATTGTTCGTGCCCATTGTGATCCTTCGCAGCGGTTTTCGTTACCATGGGAGACTTTTCCTTCGTCCGCACTCGTTTTGCGGGTAGCCTCGCATGTACCGTGCCAAAGCAGAAAGCATTTAGAAACGTGATTGGTCAGATTCTATTACGTTACGTACCCGACATTGTCGGCTATCGGACAAAGCCGAACGTGCCTAAATGGACCATGATTCAGCTTTCCGCGGGGGGGTACTTCTTGGTACAGCGGTAAACCGGCACAGTAATAATCGTTATGGAGAAGAACGGAGAACTTAGATGCGTATCGGTAAACAGAAAGACCGCCATTTTGGTGGCAGAATTGGCAGTCTCGGATGCGTCTCCGCTGAGTGTTTGGCCGTCTTTGTGTATCTGTTCGGTTCCGTGCGGATTCCCCCCGGCCACGCTCGCTGTAGCCAACGTCCGAGCCTTCCGGGCAGGTCGGCGTACTCTTGGCGGCCCGGCTCTGCGGCGTTCGCTTCGTGGCATACCGGGCCAAGAGAAACCGGGCTTCGCCATGGCAGAGATCAGCTTCTTCATGGGCGGAACGCGGTACGGACCGCCGTGCCAGGATGGATTGGACGAAGCCGCGCACAACAGAACTTGGCACCCCCAAGAGGCATCCTGAGCCATTGCGGTGCTCGGCAGAAGGTGACAGCGGCAAGCCCGCTTGCGGCGTAAAGCAGTTGTTTCATGTCAGATGATCCTCTCGATTGTTGCTGCTGGTCGCTCCCGACCGACAAATAGCTGGTCGATGAGTGAGGCGTTCGACACTCGAGCGCGTAGGTGACGGCGGCAACGAGCGTGAAGGCAGAGAACCAGAAGATCCCCAGGCGATAGAGCAGCGGTTTGTTGGGGATATTTCGGCAAAGAGGGGAAAGGCGAAGAGGCGACAAGAAAGCTGTCGAACGCCAGGTGACGTTGATCGTGATGCTGCTCGGGTGATGCTCGAGTGAGGCCCGGCAACATCAGGACGGTGCTCGGCGTTTCGTGCCCATCCACCTTCTCAGACAGGGGAGATTGGGATGCAGCGCCTTCAAAGTGGAGAACAAATCACCTTCGCCGCGAACCTTTCACATCGTCCCGCTACCACCACCGTCGATGAAGTTTCGGACTCGCGCGG
>NZ_JBVVQV010000078.1:0-1085 GCF_055811235.1 Mesorhizobium sp. WSM4810
GAGGACGAGCGCCTGAGCTATGGCGAGCTCAATGCGCGGGCCAACCGGCTGGCCCATCATCTGATCGCCCTTGGGGTCAAGCCGGGGAACCGCATTGCGACAGTGCTGGACCGCTCCGTCGCTCTTGTCGTGGCGCAGTTGGCGATCCTTAAGGCGGGCGGAGTGTATGTGCCGATCGATCGTGGCGTTCCGTCTGCGCGACAAGGATGGCTGATTGCCGATTGTGCTGCGCGCCTCGTGCTTAGCGAGGGTGACGATGAATTGGTTGATGTGACGATCCCTGTTCTGTCTATTGAGCCGCTCATGGCTGGGACTGGGTCTAGTGCCGACCCTGGCTTGAGGTTGAGCGCCGAGACTGCCGCTTACGTGATGTACACTTCCGGCTCGACCGGCCTTCCCAAGGGGGTTGTTGTTCTTCATCGTGCGGTCAACCGGCTCGTCATCAACAATGGCTATGCGAAGATCGATGCCCGAGATCGTGTGGCGTGGGTGGGTAATCCCGCCTTCGACGCCAGCACATTTGAAGTGTGGGCACCGCTGCTCAACGGTGGCTGCATTATTGCATTGGATGCCACGACCGTCATAAATCCTTCAAATTTCGCTAAGTCACTTGAACAGCAACGGGTGACAACCCTTTTTCTAACAACAGCATTATTCAACCAATATACGTCATCGATCGCTCCAGCGTTGGCACAACTTAAGTACCTCCTTTCTGGAGGCGAGGCCAGTGACGTTCCCTCATTTTTGAGATTGCTGAGAGAAGAAGGTCCTGTACGCCTCGTTCACTGCTACGGTCCGACCGAGACGACGACCTTCGCGACAGTCTGCGAGATCACCACGATTGATGAGACATTCCGCCGTATCCCGATCGGGCATCCGATTGCGAACACGCGGGTGTATCTGCTGGACGGTCATGGTGCGCCGGTGCCGTTCGGGGCGGTGGGTGAGCTCTATATCGGCGGGGCAGGCGTTGCGCGTGGCTACCTGAACCGGCCCGAGCTGACGGCCGAGCGGTTCACCGCCAGTCCCTTTGTGGACGGCGATCGGCTGTATAAGACCGGCGATCTGGCGCGCTATCTGCCGGA
>NZ_JBVVQV010000079.1:0-1071 GCF_055811235.1 Mesorhizobium sp. WSM4810
CGTCGACTTCATGTGCTTGTGATGCGGCAGCGGCAGCCGATAGAAGCTCAGCGTCTCCTCGATGTTGTTCTCCACCCAATCCACCAGCTTCGGGTATTTGGCCTGCCATTTGGCGATCCACTGCGCCAGGTCGCGCTTGACCTCGGCCAGGTCGCGCCGGTCATAGAACCATCTGAGCTCCATCAGGCAGTCGTCATCGACCTTGCGCGGCACATAATCGAGCGCGTTTCTGAGGAAGTGCACGTAACAGCGCTGCCAGACTGCCTCGGGCAGGACTTCGCGGATCGCTGCCCTGAGCCCCGGATGGTCGTCGGAGACGACGAACTCGACGCCGGCGAGCCCGCGCTGCTTGAGCCCTGCCACGAACGCGCGCCAGCTCGAATTGCTTTCCCGGTTGGCCAGCTCGACACCGAGCACCTGGCGCCGGCCCTCCCAGTCGACCCCGATCGCCACCAGCACCGCCTGGCTGGCGATCACGCCGGCTTCGCGCGCCCGCTCATAGCGCGCGTCCAGAATGAGGTACGGGTAAGGTTCGGGAAGCCGCTGCTCAAAGAACGCCTTCAGGGCTTCATCCAGCCGCGCCGTCGCCTGGCTTACCGTCGAGGCCGAGAAGGAA
Source organism: Mesorhizobium sp. WSM4810 (assembly GCF_055811235.1). Taxonomy (NCBI): domain Bacteria; kingdom Pseudomonadati; phylum Pseudomonadota; class Alphaproteobacteria; order Hyphomicrobiales; family Phyllobacteriaceae; genus Mesorhizobium; species Mesorhizobium sp. WSM4810. Next base: position 617 of record NZ_JBVVQV010000079.1, read on the forward strand.
TGGCCGCACAGCTCCTCGGTGATCGCCTTGACCTTCCGGGTCGACACACCTTGCACGTACATCTCGACCAGCGCCGATACCAGTGCCTTCTCCGAGCGCTGATAACGCTCAAACAACTCCGTCGAGAACCGGCCGGCCCGATCTTGCGGAACCCGAAGTTCCAGGACCCCAACCCGCGTCACAAGCTTGCGTTCGTAATAGCCGGACCGGTAACCAACCCGCTCCGTCGTCCGCTCGCCTTTCTCGGCCCCGATCGCCTCCGTCATCTCGGCTTCCAAAGCCTCCTGCACCACAGTCTGCAAAACTCTGCGGAAGCCGTCCTCATCCGACAACAGCAACGCTTTCAACTCACCTCTGCTCAGTCTAACGTCTCTCTTGGTCATGGCACTTACCCTTCCACGGGAATCGGTGATCGCAACGTCACCAGCGTGCCATGGCCGCCCCTCGCCTCAGAG
>NZ_JBVVQV010000080.1:0-992 GCF_055811235.1 Mesorhizobium sp. WSM4810
TTAATTAGGTTCTTCCTCACTTTGTGTGGAGCGGCGGCAGCATTCGTGCTCTCAGCAGTTCAGGACCTGCCCGACCGTACATTGCACGTTTGAGGGTCTTGAGGCGATTGATCTGGCCTTCGGCCTGTCCGTTGCTCCAAGGCAGCTCGATGGCGTTGTTGACGGCATCGATGTCTCTGCGCAAGACACGGGCGAACCGCATGATCGGAATGAGTTCGGAGTCGAGCGCATCGTCGATCCATGCATCCAGTGGTGCCGATCTCTTGCTGCGAAGGATGCCGTTGAAGCGCATCGCCAGATACCGCGTCTCGGCGAAAGCCTCAGATTCCTGCTTCAGGGCATCGACCTTCCTTGCCTGCTGGTCCGTTAGCAGGCCTCGCGGCTTGATGCACAGCGCTGCGGCAACCACTGGCGAGATCGCATGACCGGTGTCCGGATCTCGAACCGGCTCCGACTTCAACGTGGCGGGCGGCACATCAACAGCAGCCTGCTCTCTTTCGGCCCGCCGCCAGGCACCGAGAAGCCGCTCCAGATTGGCGAAACTGCCGGTGTAGCCTCGCTGTTTGACGTCATGAAACAGATGCCGTCCGCAGCGGTTCCCATCCTTCCAACATTCGGCAAGAAAGCTTTCGAAGTACCATGGCGATGTGGGATTCAGTGCTGCTCGCCGCCTGTCTGGCGGAACCTTGAATTTGAGCCAATTCGCTACGCTGCGACGTTCATAGCCGGTCTGCCTCGCGATTTCGCTGTAGGACAGACCCTCTTCGCGCAAAGCGCGGAGCTTTTCGAATATCTCCCAGCGAGATTGCCTATGTGCGAGACGGGCGCGCCGGCGATGTGTGGCAGCGTCAACAATTGCGTCCTCCGACAGGATGGCCCTGCCGGTGGCACGTCCAGAAAGGCTCATCTGTTCTTCGATTGCCGAGCGAAGGTTCTGGATCAGATGAAACCGATCGGCTACCTGCCGGGCCTGCGGTGCGCCTTCACGGACG
>NZ_JBVVQV010000081.1:0-971 GCF_055811235.1 Mesorhizobium sp. WSM4810
CCTGCCGCAATCACGCATTCTCAGTTATCCCGAGAAGTACATTGGGTCGAGCCAGCGGACGGCATGGGAGCCGATTGGCGATCTAATCCGCGAGCGCACCAAGTCGAGCCGAATCGGGGTCGAACTGTCGGCCAAGACGTTTGGAGTGAAGGACCATGCCGCCCTCGGTAACAGCTTGGATTCATCGAAGTTCATCGATGCCGATGGAATGATTTCTAAACTGAAGACGGTAAAATCACCAGCTGAGCTTGCCTACATGGAGCAGGCCGGCAAGATTGTGGATAGGGCCATGCAGGTGGGCCGGCTCGAGATCGCTCCTGGCGCGCGCGAATGCGACGTGGGCGCCGCCATATTGAATGCTTTGGTCAAAGGCACACCGGAATTCCCCGGGGGTGTTTGCGCCTTTCCAACTATGCCGGTTGGCTCTCCCGCCAACGCACCGCACCTTTCGTGGTCCGACGCACGCTATAAGATGGGCTGTCAGACGAATTTCGAGATTGGCGCCTACCGACACCGCTATGCCTGCGCCTTGTCACGGACGGTATTTTTGGGTGAGCCAACCGCTCGCGCGCGGCACCTACATCAAGCCGCTTTGGACGGCTTCCTCGCGCAGGTCGAAACGATACGGCCGGGAGTTAAGTGCTCTGAAGTTTGGCAAGCGTTCCAGCGCGCCTTTAAACCATACGGCGTGCGTAAAGAATCCAGGAGCGGTTACTCCATCGGCCACGGTTGGGTCGGCGAAGGAATCAGCTTCCAGGAGGACGACAACACCGTAATTGAACCCAACATGACCTTCCACGTCCTCATCGGCATCTTTGAGAAGGACGACGGCTACATCTTCAGCGAGACTGTTCGCGTGACCGAGAACGGCGTGAAGTCACTGAGCAGCATGCCCCGTGACCTGTTGGTAAATTACTGAGTTCCCCCGTTTTGCGCGAACGCCGGCGCATTGTTCAACACCAATGCGCCGG
>NZ_JBVVQV010000082.1:0-969 GCF_055811235.1 Mesorhizobium sp. WSM4810
TTCGCGCCGCTTCAGCTGACGGGAAATTTCTTCGGCTTTCTGTTGGCGCACACCATGCTGACCGTTCCCTATGTAGTTATTGCCGTCTCGGCATCGCTGCAGCGCTTTGATTCCATTCTCGAAATGGCCGCCCTAAATTGCGGGGCCGGGCGCGGCCGCGCCTTCTTCGAGATCGTCCTGCCACAAATCACGCCTGGCGTAATCACCGGTGCGGTTTTCGCCTTCGTCTCCTCGTTCGATGAGGCGACCGTGGCCTTCTTCATCTCCGGCCTCGAGGGGAAGACGATAACCAGGAAGCTGTTCGAGGATATCGACTTCAACCTCACCCCGGTCATCGCCGTCGTCTCTACGATTATCGTCGCCATCTCGATCCTGCTGATGGGCGCGATACGCGTCGCGCAGAATAGAACAAATACCTAACCGGGTTTCCGCCGAATCCACCCTATCAGGTGGTGTCGAGCATCATCGGCGATCCGGCCTGGGTCATGAATGCTGCCTGCGCAGTGATTGAGACCCGTTGCGGTGCGATTCGAATAACAAATCCGGCGCGCTCATAACTATCGCAAAATGCCTAAAAACCCACATGCTTATAGACTGAAGACATCACTAAGTGAGATCGGATGTTATACCTGTTGCGCAGCATTTTCCCAATATTGATCTTCGATTATGTCACAGGTAATCGACGACCACCTTGCCTCGACGGTCGCCAAACCTCGGAGAAACGAAAATGAACACAAAGGTATTGGCTGGTCTTTTTGCACTCGCGGCATTCTCAATGTCCGCGTCCGCCGTCGCCGCGACGGCTAAGAATCGCGAGGTCGTTGTGGGGTCCGCGGGCGGAAGCCACGATAAGATCATCCGAGAGTATTGGCTAACCCCCTTTGAGAAAGGGACCGGCATCAAGGTTATCCTGGCTCCGTCGACAAACAGTTCCGAACGGCGTGCCCATGTGGAGGCCATGATCAAATC
>NZ_JBVVQV010000083.1:0-940 GCF_055811235.1 Mesorhizobium sp. WSM4810
CGGTCGGGCAGGTCCTGAACTGCTGAGAGCACGAATGCTGCCGCCGCTCCACACAAAGTGAGGAAGAACCTAATTAAGTGCCAAATGACACCGGCTCTTGCCGGTGGTGACCACGATCGCATCCTCGCCGACATGCGACCACGCCAGGCGAACCAGGTCGCCGGCGCGCAGGCCGGTGTGGGCGGCGAGGTCGATAGCGTGCTGAACCTCGATCGAGCAGTGCGGCCGGATGCGGGCAATGTCTTCGTCGGTCCAGATGATGTCCGAACGCGAATTGCTGTAGAGCTGTTTGATACCTTCGCAAGGGTTGGAGGCAATTTGGCCGAGTGGATCGACCGCATGTGAGAGCACGCGGGAGAGAACCTGCATGCCGTAATCGGCTGACCGGGGCGTCTCGGCATATGCCGCTCGCCACCGGCGGATTATTGGTCTGATCTTTTCCGATCGATCGAACTGGGCGATGCGCAGCTCCCCAAAATGGCCGGCAATCCGGTCGAGCCAGGGCCCCCAGTTACGTCGCGTCGACTCGGCGAGTTTCTTGTAGTCGGCGCTCGCCTTGTATTGCGTGACCAACGATCGAAAGCGGTTGTTGTCAGGTGTCGTGCGACTGGCAATCGCCTCATTGTAGGAGGCGAGGAATTCCGGTGTGCTTGGCATCCCAGCAAGGCGCGGACCACCGCGCCAAGTATACCAATAGACCCTGCCCTTGGCCGTGACCCGGTGTAGGCCCTTCAATTCAAGCGTGACCATGATGCTTCGCCTCGAACGCTGTCAGTTCACCGTCGAGTTGATCCTCGTTGCTGACCGGAGAACGTGCCGCCGGCGTATCGATGCCCGACAGGGCATCAATGGCATGATCTACCTGTTTAGTCCCGGCATTTGATGGGTGGGATCGAGTCGGAACCGTTCGGGCTCTTTTGCCCAGATTTTGCAGATGAAC
>NZ_JBVVQV010000084.1:0-900 GCF_055811235.1 Mesorhizobium sp. WSM4810
ACTACATAGGGAACGGTCAGCATGGTGTGCGCCAACAGAAAGCCGAAGAAATTTCCCGTCAGCTGAAGCGGCGCGAAGAACAGATAAAGCGCGATCGCCATGATGATATGAGGAACGATCAGGGGGCTGAGCGCCAAACCGAGAACTAGCGATTTCCCCGGCAGATCGCCCCGGACTAGGGCGACAGCGGCGAGGGTTCCAATGATCGTCGCTGAAATGGTGGTGAAGAGAGCGATCCGCAGGCTGAAGAGAGTCGCCGCGATCCAGTCGGGATCGCTGAAAAATTCTCCGTACCATTTCAGCGTCAACCCGGAGGGCGGGAACTCGATGTAGGGGGCACTGCCGAACGAGATCGGGATGACGATCAGCGTAGGTAGAATCAAAAAGAACAGGATGAGGCAAATAACGGCGGCTGCGGCGAGTTTGCCGAGCACAAGGGGGCGAAAGGGGCGCGTCTGGTTCAAGGTGATCGTCTCAGACATTGGCGAACCCTCTCGACGTAGCTAGGACTCTGCGGAACGTGAAGGTGAGTACCAGGGTGACGACAAGAAGTACCGTCGCCAGTGCGCCCGCAAACGACCAGTTGAGCAAGACCGTCGTCTGCTGTCCGATCAATGTCGCCATCATCAGGGTCTGAGGGCCGCCTACCATTGCCGGCGTAACGTAGAAACCGAGGGCAAGGATGAAGGTCATCAGCGTGCCGGCGAAGACGCCGGGCAGACTGAGCGGCAAGGTCACCTTGAAAAAGGTGGTGAAGACGCCGGCGCCGAGATTCGCGGCGGCCTGGGTCAGTTCCTTTGGAATGGTCCGTAGGGCGCCGTAGATTGGCAGGACCATGAACGGCAGCATCACATGTATCATGGCGACGATCACCGCGCTTTCGGTATAGATCATCCTGAG
>NZ_JBVVQV010000085.1:0-892 GCF_055811235.1 Mesorhizobium sp. WSM4810
AAAAGCCGACGTTGGGTGCGACCGGCGCTCATGACGCGATCCGCATCTTGCCACACGCGCCCGGCCTCGTTTTTGAATGCGTTGCCACGAGTGTGAGAATTCTCACAGACGAACCTACCCACTCCTCATATGCTTTGCGCACCGATCTTGTTCTGACCTGTTCGGTTGGGGAGGAAAATATCATGTACAGATACACGGTCCTTGCAGCGCTTTGCGTGACGACGGGCTATGCCTCTGCAGGTGAACTGGACACCCAACAAGGAGGGAGTATCGATCTCGGCGGTTTTCAAGGCGTCGTCTATTATACGGAAGCCGATAACAGCTTCCGGGTGGTCACCACGATCGCTGAAGGCGAGGCGGGCTTGCCTGTGCGCTTCGAGGCAACCCTCGATGAGGCCAAAGCCTCACGATCTCGGTTCCAGGCAGGTTGGACGAGCGCAGCCAAACCGTCGAGATTTCGCGGGCCGGCGGCAAACTCTTCGTGGCAGGAGCCGAGCCCCCTCCCGAACTCGTTCGTGCCGGCCATTGAATCTGTCGCCTCCGAGGACGAACTCGATCTCCGCGAAGGAACAAGACAATGCTTTATACGCTCGTCATTCTGGCTTGCTGACATCCGCTCCGGAGGCCTGCGAGTCGCGCGAGTTGATCGTCGGCGATTTGGCCATCCATCCCGGGGCCGCTTTTATACAGGCGCAACCACTTGTCGCGCAGTTGACCGAAACGCATCCCGCCTTTTTCGTACAACGTTGGCGACTGCTACCTGGTCGTGGGACATGAATGCTGCACTCGTCTGCAGTTCCGTGCCGGCACAGGGCACGACCGCACAGCCGATTCGGCGGTCGGGCGTAGGTCGGGATTGCCAACGCTCCGTGAATGTCGGCAAATGGCGCAC
>NZ_JBVVQV010000086.1:0-824 GCF_055811235.1 Mesorhizobium sp. WSM4810
TTCGCGCCGCTTCAGCTGACGGGAAATTTCTTCGGCTTTCTGTTGGCGCACACCATGCTGACCGTTCCCTATGTAGTCATTGCCGTCTCGGCATCGCTGCAGCGCTTCGATCCCATTCTCGAGATGGCTGCCCTTAATTGTGGGGCCGGGCGCGGCCGCGCCTTCTTCGAGATCGTCCTGCCACAAATCACCCCTGGCGTGATCACCGGCGCGGTTTTCGCCTTCGTCTCCTCGTTCGATGAGGCGACCGTGGCCTTCTTCATCTCCGGCATCGAGGGGAAGACGATAACCAGGAAGCTGTTCGAGGATATCGACTTCAATCTCACTCCGGTCATCGCCGTCGTCTCCACGATTATCGTCGCCATCTCGATCCTGCTGATGGGCGCGATACGCATCGCGCGGGAGAGAGCGAAAACCCGGCCGGCTTCGCGGGAATTCCAACGTCGTTTCGACCGCTGTTCAGGAATTAAGGTCCACATGGGTTGTACGAGAGCTATTAAGGAAGGGGTCGGGAGGGTACGTGCCTGTTGCACGACATTTTTCTTCGAGAACACCAGATTCCGTCTTCCAGCGGCGAGCGGGCATTCACGAAATCTCCTGATCGGCCTGTTCGGACTTGGGGCACTCTCATTGGCTGCATACTTCGCCCCTGCAGCGCGGGAGGGCCGCGAACTCATCTTGGCCTCCAGCGGCGGCAGCTACGATAAAATTGTTCGAGAGGTCTGGCTCGACCCATTTGAGAGAGCCACCGGCATCAAGGTTATCCTGGCTCCGTCGACAAACAGTTCCGAACGGCGTGCCCATGTGGAGGCCATGATCAAATC
>NZ_JBVVQV010000087.1:0-785 GCF_055811235.1 Mesorhizobium sp. WSM4810
GCTGTCTTCGTGGTGCTCCACGTGGGCCAGACGAGCTATCTCCCGGAGATCCTTGATCGGGCTGGCCCTCTCAGGGCGATCAAGGCGAAGAGCGGGGAGCAGTTCGAGCGGGGGCGCATCTATGTGGCTTCACCCGGTTTCCATCTGCTGCTGCACCACGATCACATGCTGCTCCGGCGAGGCCCTCGCGAAAATCTCGCCCGGCCGGCGATCGATCCTCTCTTCCGGTCGGCCGCATGCAGCTATGGAGCTCGGGTCATTGGCGTCCTCCTCTCCGGCAGCTTGTCCGACGGCACCTCGGGTCCCCGGGCAATCAAGACCGTCGGGGGAGTAACAGTGATCCAGGACCCGAAAGACGCGGCCGTACCAGACATGGTTCGGAGCGCCTAGCGCCATGTCGAAATCGACCATTGCGTGCCGATCGTCGGAATGGGCGATCTGTTGGCCCGGTTGGCCTCCGAGCCCGCCGGCGAGACGCTTCCTGTTCCACCGGGAGTCCGGCTGGAGGCGGCAGTCGCAGCTCAGGAGCACTCCGCTATGTCGAATGAAGATCGTCTCGGCGAACTTTCGTTGTTTGTTTGTCCGGAGTGCCACGGTCCTCTGTGGGAGATCGAGGACGGCGACATGCTTCGCTACCGATGCCACACTGGGCATGCCTTCACGTCGGACGCGATGCTCGAGGCCCAGTCGGCCGAGACTGACCAGATATTGTGGAGCTTGCTGCGCGCGCATCAGCAGCGGGCGGCATTCACCCGGCGAATGGCCGACCGGGAAAGTGAGTTGGC
>NZ_JBVVQV010000088.1:0-747 GCF_055811235.1 Mesorhizobium sp. WSM4810
TTTGAAAACTCCGGATGCGCCGGATTGATCAGCACATTGCAATCGAGACGCGCCACGACACTCGGCACCAGCAGGATGGCGCTGCGCCGTTCTAAACACCAGGTTTCGCCGAATCCCTGGCTCACCATCGCCGGCATCGTGTCCCAGCCGGGCAGTGACGGGTGGGAAAAGACCTCGTAACTCAGTCCGCGCGGGATTGTGATTTCGATGTAGTGTTGGTTGGGCGGCAGTCGGCCGCTGCCATGCACCAGCTTTTCCAACAGGGCCGTCGAATAGTGCTCGCTGGTGTAGATGATAGGACTTCCGGGCGTGTTCCACCGCCCTGGCGCGATTGTCGAGCCGGTCGCATCGAAGATCGGGTAGGTGCCGGCCGGATCGCCGATACGAAAGGACGAGAGAGTGCGATCGAGAGTCTGCGCCGTCACGCAGCACTGCCGTACTTCAGACTTGCGAGAATATCGACCACCATTTCGGCACCGAACTCGCTCATGATAACGACGTCGATCGGTCGCTTGTCCTCAATCATCGGGTGCGGCCGAAACAGGAAATCGCGCGCTTCCTCCTCGTTCTGCCAGACATCGACAGCAAGGCCCCAGACGCGCGCGACGCGGGCCAATCGTGTGCCCTCGTCCGACGAGAGGCGATGTACCGCCTTGCGCCGCTCGTAGGTCGCCTTGGGGATCAGCCGGTATTTGAACTGAGCATCGCCAGGCGCCAGAAGATGCGCAACGCGCTCAAGTGCGCCAA
>NZ_JBVVQV010000089.1:0-733 GCF_055811235.1 Mesorhizobium sp. WSM4810
AGTCCGTCGTGGAAAAGATCTTCGAGGCCCTTGGCCTTGCTTTGCGATTCCTTTTTCGTAGCCATCGTCGTCTCCGAGTGTGAGAAACGCGTGTCTGGTGACACGCGCAGCTTTAACCAAAGTGGGTGCTGTTTGTTCCTTCGGGCCGATCGGCAATCCACGGTCCTCATAGTGCCGAACACGACACTTTCTTAGACCACGGCAGTAACCGTCTTCGAGCGGGTGGAGGGTACAATCGCCCGGGGTCGATTGAGCGAGCTGACCGAGGATCACATAGATCCGGTTCCGTTTGATCGCCGTCACGACCTCCGATTCCAACTGTGCGCAACCCTGAATGATGCTCGCCGGTTCGCTCTTGTGCTCGGCGTCGGAATGCTGACAACATAAACGAGTCCGCTGTCGAGTGCGCGTCGGGAATGAATTTCGGAAGTGCGGCTATGCCGCCGGCCGATGCGCCTATCCGACAAACGGGAGACGGAGCATCCTTCCCTGCAGCGCCGCCCGAAGTGTTGGCGAGGCCGGATCAGTTTTGCTTCGTCGTCGCGCCATTCTCTGCCACTATGCCACGCCTGCTTTCGAGAATTCGTTCGATCACTTCGGCGTCCGCTTCGTATTCTCTCGACCGTTCCTGCAGCTTTGCCGCCATGTCAACGCGGGCCAACTCACTTTCCCGGTCGGCCATTCGCCGGGTGAATGCCGCCCGCTGCTGATGCGCGCGCAGCAAGCTCCACAA
>NZ_JBVVQV010000090.1:0-732 GCF_055811235.1 Mesorhizobium sp. WSM4810
GACCCTCTATATTCAGACCAGCTACACCGCCCTGGTAAACGCACGGTCGAAGTTGGACGAACGTTTGGCTCGCTGGCTTCTGATGTGCCACGATCGCGTCCGCACCGACCGGCTTGCAATCACCCACGAATTCATATCCGTCATGCTCGGTGTGCGGCGACCGGGTGTCACGGTTGCAATCCAAGAGCTTGAGGGCAGGGGCCTAATCAGAGCCACGCGGGGTGAGATCGTCATCAGGGATCGTGATGGTCTGTTCCAGTTGGCCGATGGCACCTACAGCGAGCCGGAGCGGGAATATGAGCTGTTGCTGGGGAAAACCGACTAGCCCCTATAATCGGCGGCTTCGGCGAAAGTCGCGGTAGCGACGAGCGCCACCGTCGTCGGCAATCAACCGACGCATCGCGCATTAGCGTTCCCACAGCCTAATCCTTTCGCCATCATATTTTTCACGGCATAAATCGCTCCGCGAACCGGCACTTGCATGATCTGGGAGTTCGCTACCGAGGGAGCGGCATTTGAACCCTGCTTTGTCGTCCGTAGTGGGGAGGATAACCCGCATCCTCCATAGGTAGGCCAGTTCGAAAGATGACGGCCATCTAACACCATCATTTGCGAAAGCGAAGTTGCGGGGAGATGCAAAGTAAGGCGCTACAGTTTGCGCTCGCCCGAACGCGACTGCTGGTTTGTGGCATCGGCCGATCCGCCCAGCGTGTCGGCGACCGTGGCACCTCG
>NZ_JBVVQV010000091.1:0-710 GCF_055811235.1 Mesorhizobium sp. WSM4810
TTCAAAAACGAGGCCGGGCGCGTGTGGCAAGATGCGGATCGCGTCATGAGCGCCGGTCGCACCCAACGTCGGCTTTTGGGAAAGATTCCAACGCAGGAAGATCGGGATTGGGTCAGGTTTTACCGTTCGAGCTGGCCACCGGAATGGGCAACTAGCGCCAGAAACGGATCTATGGCTGGTCAAACTCAAGGTCGTGTTCGACCATTTCCGGACCTTCATGTACCATGTGCGGAGGGCGGCAATTAGGTCGAAGCAGCATACCGCTCAGCCTTGGATGCCGTGACGACGAGAACGGGCATATCGAACGCTACAGCGCCGCCCGCCCGTTGCCCTCATGCAATTTATGTGAACGGAACGTCGCCACAGGCATTCACCGCGGCGGTTCCGTGCTGAACGCGAAGAACCTGTGCGCAGGCGATGCCGCTGTGCCGTGCCAATCGGCAGCTTCGCCCATTCCAAGATTGCGGGTCCCGGATATATTACTCTGACCATCTCGTTCGCAGAATCCGTTTTGCGCATATGCAGCCGGCAACTCGAGCGAGAGCGTAAGCAAGCCTTCCTTCCCGCCGACGCGCCGAACCTCGGAGGTGTTATGCTACTACTGGTTTTCGGCCTCGTGATCTTCTTCGGAATCCATTCTGTTCGGATCGCCGCCGGCAGCTTTCGTGATGCGCAAATCGCCACAAACGAGCGGCGCTGGAAGGGACTTT
>NZ_JBVVQV010000092.1:0-694 GCF_055811235.1 Mesorhizobium sp. WSM4810
CCCCGCCCGATCAGGACGCTTCCTGCACTTCCTCGACTTGTGGCGTCACGGGTGCAGGATTAATGACGTAGGTGTTCGAGGTCAGGTCGCTTGTAGATCGGATGATGATACCGTCGTCTCTTAATCGGGCAAACGTTGCCCTTGCGATACGCATGGGCTTGCCTTTGGCATCTGCGGCGGTGACTTTGTTCGACCAAGGAACGTGAGTGATGGTGTCAACGCGCTTGAGAAAGCGCTTTTCCGTCTCGGTCAACTCGATCACGCGCGTTCCTCCATATCGTTGGCAGCGTTTGGTTGGCCGGTAACGCCGATGATGCGACTCCGTTCCAAGGACCCAAAGGCAGACAGGCGCATGGTCGCTGCGTATGTCCAGAAACTCACAGTGGACGACCTTGAGGCTAAGGGTTTCCTGCCGAAAGGCGCAGCAGAATAGCTATGCTCGTCACCGTCAGCCGGGAGGAGTGGAGAGCGGCTCTCTGCATCGACGAACCAAGCACTGGCCATCGAGCGTCGGCACAAACCCTACCGCTGGGATTAACGGCGAGTCGCACGCATTGCTGTACCGGCGGACGTACAGGGCATAGGTGTTCGGGCCGGTGGTCAGCACCGCCGAGCCATGGCTCTGGATTAGCGCCTGCGTCTGTTGGCAGGTCATGGCGCGGGTGTCCGGCCTGGCCTGGGCGAGGTTGGTGAA
>NZ_JBVVQV010000093.1:0-687 GCF_055811235.1 Mesorhizobium sp. WSM4810
GCGAATGTCCAAGCCACGCGAGAAGCGCGAGACGGGAGAGCAGGATCTGTTCCGCTCCAGGCTCGATCAGATCATCAACATGAAGCACGAGCTGGTGCGGCTGGCGCAGGCGATCGACTGGCCGGTACTGGAGGAGCGTTTCGGCGCCGTCTATTCGGACGGCCCCGGCATGCCGCCGCTGCCGACCCGGCTGATGGCGGGGCTGGCGATCCTCAAGCACACCTTCAACCTGTCGGATGAGGTGCTGTGCGAGCGCTGGGTGGAGAACCCTTACTTCCAGTATCTCACCGGCGAGACGTTCTTTTGCCATACGCTGCCGTTTGACCGCTCTTCGATGACGCGTTGGCGCAGCCGTATGGGCGAGGAGCGGATCGTGGCGCTGTTGCAGGAGAGCCTCAGCCTTGCGGTCAAGACCGGGGCGATGAAGCCGGCCGACACGCGCCAGGTCATCGTCGACACGACCGTGCAGCCGAAGAACGTCATGTTCCCGACCGACGCCAAGCTCATCCACCGGGCGCGCGAACGGCTGGTGCGGCTGGCCAAGAGGAAGGGGCTCCATTTGCGCCAGAGCTATGTGCGGGTCGGCAAGCTGGCGCTGATCAGCCATCAGCGCTATGCCCACGCCAAGCAGTTCAAGCGGGCGAACAAGGCGCTGCGCAGGCTCAAGACCTATCTCGGCCGGACCAT
>NZ_JBVVQV010000094.1:0-670 GCF_055811235.1 Mesorhizobium sp. WSM4810
GACGATCTGCGCATTCGGACGCCCTATTCGAAGACCGCCCTTCGGGAACTACATGGCATTCCCTGGGCAAGTTGGGACGATGAACTGCGGGCGTGGCGCGTGCCGTTTCGGTCCTATGAGGAACTGCGGCGGCGGTGGCCGGCAATCGAAGAGGCTGCCCGACGTAACGAGCCCGAGGAAAGGAAGCGGCGCCGCGAGGCTGAGAGGGACTCGGAAGCTCAAAGAACCACGCGGTTGCGATATGCTGAACGCCGCCGCCACCGCTATCCGTTGCCAGCTGAAGACTTGCCTCCGATGGGGCGCCCCGTCGCAACAGAGCAGTACGGTGTTGTCGTCTTTACCGATGTGTCAGGTGAAGTCGTCGAACCGCCAGTATTGGCCGCCTTCAATCCACATGCGATGCGGGCAGACTTCGACTACGTGTGGGGAACGTGGCGCTCGGCGACGCTGACGGAACTCATCAAGACATGGCCCGCTCGTCATGAAGCTGGACCGATGGAGCATTCCCGAGGCTGGTGGCAACCAACGCTTGCCGAACTTAGAGTCGCTCGTCGAAATGCGCGTATCATCGAGCGTCGAAGGCGAAACCGCGATCTCGGTCGAGTGTCATAAAACTCGGAACAGCGACCCGATCGGCCCGCTCTCTCCGCCAGAGGCGCAGCCTTTCATC
>NZ_JBVVQV010000095.1:0-670 GCF_055811235.1 Mesorhizobium sp. WSM4810
CCATTCTGTTCGGATCGCCGCCGGCAGCTTTCGTGATGCGCAAATCGCCACAAACGAGCGGCGCTGGAAGGGACTTTATTCGCTCCTATCGATCATCGGCTTCGTGCTGATCGTCTGGGGCTGGAGTCTTTATCGGCCCAATGCGCCTGAGATCTACGAGCCGCCCTCTTGGGGCCGCCATGTCGCGTCGGTGTTGGTGCTCGCCGCATTCGTCTTTCTGGCAGCCGCTTACTTGCCCACGGGTTCAATCAAGCATCGGCTGAAGCACCCGATGCTGGTGGGCATCATCCTTTGGGCCATCGGCCACCTCCTGGCCAATGGCGACCTTGCCTCGCTCCTAGTCTTCGGAGCGTTTCTGGTTTACGCGATTGTCGATCTCATTGCCGTCATTCCACGCGGCGATCCGGCACCCGCGGTCGTGCGACCGCGTAGCGACCTGATTGCTGTGGGCATCGGCTTGGTTGCTTTCGCATTGTTCGGGCTCTGGCTGCACGGCTGGCTGTTCGGAGTCTCGCCCTTCGCTTGAACGTCCGCAGCGACGGCGCGCCTTCGAGGATGTCCTGGCGAATCCCACCAGTTGCCGCGGATCGAGCGCCTCGCGGACGCCACAGTGAACCAATGCTTGGCATAAGGTCGGCACATCAGAATTTTGATCCATAGACGGCTCCAG
>NZ_JBVVQV010000096.1:0-653 GCF_055811235.1 Mesorhizobium sp. WSM4810
TCGACGCGGTCCTTCTTTTCCTTGACTTCGATCTCGGTCGCACCGCCGACGCGGATGACGGCAACGCCGCCCGCCAGCTTGGCGAGACGTTCCTGCAGCTTCTCCTTGTCGTAGTCCGAGGTGGTCTCCTCGATCTGCTGCTTGATCTGGGCGATGCGGCCCTGGATCTCGGCCTTCTTGCCGGCGCCGTCGACGATGGTGGTGTTCTCCTTGGAGATCGACACCTTCTTGGCGCGGCCGAGCATGTCGAGGCCAACATTCTCGAGCTTGATGCCGAGGTCTTCGGAAATGACCTGGCCACCGGTGAGGATGGCGATGTCTTCCAGCATGGCCTTGCGGCGATCACCGAAGCCCGGCGCCTTGACGGCGGCGATCTTCAGGCCGCCACGCAGCTTGTTGACGACCAGCGTGGCCAAGGCCTCGCCTTCGACGTCTTCCGAGATGATGACCAGCGGCTTCGAGGTCTGCACGACAGCCTCGAGGATCGGCAGCATCGCCTGCAGGTTGGAGAGCTTCTTCTCGTGGAGGAGGATGTAGGCGTCTTCCAGATCCGCAACCATCTTGTCGGCGTTGGTGACGAAGTAGGGCGAGAGATAGCCGCGGTCGAACTGCATGCCTTCGACGACTTCGAGTTCGGTCTCGGCGGTCTTGGC
>NZ_JBVVQV010000097.1:0-644 GCF_055811235.1 Mesorhizobium sp. WSM4810
CGCGCTCGGGGAGTGCCCGACGGCTCTCGGCATACAGGCGTTTCAGCAGCGAAATTGCCGCAAGAAGCGGATCGTGTCGCCGCGCCGATTGGAACGTGAACGCCTGTAGGAACGCACCGGCATACTTGTGGACGGTCGCATATCGCTCGGCCGCCAAGGCCAAGGGCGACGCCTCGTTGTCATCGACCATCGATTCGAGCTCAGGCTTCATGCGGAGCAGCCGATGCCAGCCGACCTTCTGATCGAGAACCTCCAACGCGTTCCGACCATAGTCGTTGGCGGACTGCAGGGCTGTGATGGTGTCGAGGAACATGCGCAGTGCCTTTGCGGTATCCGGCCTGCAGTCCATGTGTCGCTGCTTCTTGCGGTTATTGGCTTGCGAGAACAGCCGACCCATCAGCTTGATAAACATCGACACTGCATCGTCGGTGAGCTTCTGGCCGAGCTTGATGACCTGCGCCACGATCAGGGCGTGCCGACGGCTGGCATTGAAATCGATGGCCAGCCAGGCCGGCGTGGCGTTCCCTTCACGGATCATCTGGTCCCACCGACCCGAGGAAATCCGCATCTGCAATTTCGGATCGATCTCCAGCGTGCGCAGGAAAGCGATCCGTTCTGTCAGCCCGACCAGGTTTGACGCACCT
>NZ_JBVVQV010000098.1:0-607 GCF_055811235.1 Mesorhizobium sp. WSM4810
TCCGCAGGTATTCTGCTGGGGCTTGGCCTGGGCGGGTTCTTCGATGGAATCGTGCTGCACCAGTTGCTCCAGTGGCACCATATAGCGACCAGCGCCGGCTATCGCCGACAGTGTTGAGAACCTTCAGTTCAACACGCTTCTCGATGGCCTGTTCCACGCCGGCACATACATCTTCGTCGTGCTTGGTTTGGTCGTGCTCTGGCGCACCGCTCACAAATCTCATCTCTGGTGGTCGGGAACGATGTTGCTTGGGACAATGCTCATGGGCTTCGGGATATTCAACCTGGTCGAAGGGCTGATCAATCACCAGCTTCTCGGCATCCACCATGTCAACGAAACCGTTCCGCAGGACCAGTGGATCTACTGGGACATCGGGTTCCTGGTTTGGGGTGCGTTGATGCTGATCGGCGGCCTGGCGCTGGCAAAGCGGGGCAAACGGGAGTCGCCAGGCGAGCCTCGCTAGTCTGGGCGCCGGCACTGTCCGCATACAACGAACGGTCGATCCCGGTTGCGCCGCTCGCGGCGGGAATAAATCACGCGCAGCGCGGTTCGGGGCACTTCAGCCATGGAGGGAAAAATGCGCAGAGTGTTGAATGCAGGCATTCCG
>NZ_JBVVQV010000099.1:0-592 GCF_055811235.1 Mesorhizobium sp. WSM4810
CCTGCTGCATCGGCACCGAAACCGAAGAGGAATTCGAAGACCAAGAAGTCGTAGATGGCACGCTGCACCTGCGCCCTACAATCAGCCGCGGTCCTCTCCGCAGGCCGCGTGAATCGACGGCCGATGTGCAAAGGTCGAGCGTGGAATGCTGTGCGATTTGGGGTGCGGGATTTTAGGCGCTTGATTACTGCTCAGCGTATCGTCTGCGGCAATGCGATCCAACAGCTTACGGGTGCCAGTATTAGGCGGCGGGTATCGTTTATCGTCTGGCGAAGATCATCGATATCTGCTCGCGCGCGACCCTCATTCAATCGAGCCGCTTCTATTCAAAATTGTCCCATATGGATAGTATTGTGAATGCTCCTAAGCGTCCGGCGGCTTCAGCCGGCTTTTCAGTAGCCGAGCTTCCCGAAGTAGTGATGCCCGATCGGTGCCGATCAACTCGATCAGCTCGCGCGCTTGAGCTTCAGTTATTCCGGCTTCCTTGGCGAGGAACTGTGCCTGGAAATCCGTCATTCGGTCGCGGTCGGACTTTTCTTCCTCGCCCATGGTGAGCCTTTTGCACTTGGATTGAACCGGAACGCCGGCGGGA
>NZ_JBVVQV010000100.1:0-581 GCF_055811235.1 Mesorhizobium sp. WSM4810
GGTACCGACGTCCACATCTACAATTGGGACCAGTGGGCGCAGAAGACCGTGCCGGTGCCGATGGTGACCGGCCACGAATTCGTCGGCACCGTCGCCGACTTCGGCGCGGCGGTCACCGAATACAAGATCGGCCAGCGCGTTTCGGGCGAAGGCCACATCGTCTGCGGCCATTGCCGCAATTGCCGGGCGGGCAGGGGGCATCTGTGCCGCAACACGCTCGGCGTCGGCGTCAACCGGCCAGGCGCCTTCGGTGAATATCTGGCGATCCCGCAGCACAACGTCGTGCCGATCCCCGACGATGTGCCCGACGAGATCGCCGCAATCTTCGATCCCCTGGGCAATGCGGTCCACACCGCACTGTCCTTTGATCTGGTCGGCGAGGACGTGCTGGTCACCGGCGCCGGGCCGATCGGCATCATGGGTGCGCTGGTGGCGCAGTGCGTCGGCGCGCGAAAGGTGGTCATCACCGACATCAACCCGGTGCGGCTGGCGCTGGCGAAAAAACTCGGCGTCCAGCATGTGGTCGACGCGTCGAAGGAAAAGCTGCGCGATATCATGCCGGCGCTCGGCATGACCGAAGG
>NZ_JBVVQV010000102.1:0-572 GCF_055811235.1 Mesorhizobium sp. WSM4810
ATTGTCAAGGTGACGAGCTGCGCGATCTGCGGCTCGGACCTGCATCTCTATCACAACCTCATTCCGGCAATTCTGCCAGGCGACATTATGGGCCACGAAATGATGGGTGAGGTGTGGAAGTTGGATCCGGGGTAAACGGCGCGCTTAGGAAGGGAGACCGCATCGTCGTTCCCTTCACCATCATTTGCGGGGAATGTGACCAGTGCAAGCGCCGGAACTTTTCGGTCTGCGAACGTACCAACCGCAACAAGAACATCGCCGACAAGGCGTTCGGTCACACGACGGCCGGGCTGTTTGGGTATACCCATCTGACCGGCGGTTACCCGGGCGGACAAGCCGAGTATGTTCGCGTACCATTTGCCGATGCAACGCACATCAAGGTACCGGTCGGGCTCTCCGATGAGCAGGTCCTCTTCCTTGGCGACATATTGCCAACTGGCTGGCAGGCTGCTGTCCAGTGCGAAATCGAGCCCTCCGATACCGTCGCGATCTGGGGCTGTGGCCCGGTGGGGCAGATGGCAATCCGCAGCGCCATTCTTCTCGGTGCCAAGCAGGTCGTGGGCATAGATTGC
>NZ_JBVVQV010000103.1:0-561 GCF_055811235.1 Mesorhizobium sp. WSM4810
CACATGATTTCGTCACGAGAGATGCCGATGTCGCCAAGGACGCCATCGGGTAAACGGCTCAACTGGTCCGTTGCCGACAAGAGAGCTTTTCCCTCGGCGCGGAGGCGTAACCACCTGCGAAATGGACCAATGGCGGCAGCATGAATTATAACCATGATCAGATCGTACCTTCATTGATCTGAATTGACCGGTACGGAACGGCGCGGCTGGCACTCCGGGCAAGCGCGCCAACCGTCCGCGAAGCAGGTTACGCGTAGTGGTCGATGGACCGGTTTTGCTGTGGCGTGCCCGCACGGCGGGCGGTGGCTGGCCCCGGGCCACGCATATAATAAAGCTCCGGGCGGTAGCGCGGCGCGACGAATTTGCGAAACCCCGCAGCAAGTTTTGTGACGGGAGCCAAGAATTTCATGACTGTTCCCTTTCCTTTCGCCGGCTTGCGCACGAGCCGGCGGGCCTGACGTTGCAACAAGGATATGACAGTCGAACCAGGCTCGGCTGTGGGAATTCCCACACCGGGGAAAACATTGGAAAAATCCGCTCCCAGTTTTGCTTTCCGGAAAG
>NZ_JBVVQV010000104.1:0-544 GCF_055811235.1 Mesorhizobium sp. WSM4810
GGCGTCATCTGCGGTGAGATGCGCAAAAGCGTGCCAGGGCATGATGGGCGCTAGGATGCGGCCGTCCGGCCGTTCGCCCGTCTGAATCGCGGTGACGATCTGCTCCGGGTCCAACTGCCAATCCCGGTCTCCTTGTCCGGCGTGATGTTGCGGCCGACAAAAACACCCTGACCAGGAATCTCGAAGCCTACGTCCGAGCCGCCAAGAAAGCGCGACATGTCGGGCCTTCCGAAGAAGTAACCCGGCGTGTGGCAGTCGTTGCATCCGCCGATCGTGACGAGGTATTCGCCGCGCTTAATCTGCGCGTCGTCGGCAATGGCTGTGACCAAAGAAAGCGCAGCTAACAACGCGGTCAAGAACGCGAGGCGAACTGGTGTCCGAAGCATCGTTTCCTCCCTTTCATTATCGCAACGCGGCCGGGCTTTGTGGCGTCATTACTGCACTAGCCCCGCTTGGCGCAGGCCAACGGTAAACTTCTCGGCATCCGAGGGATCCCTGAACGGCAAACGGCCGATATGCTCGACGGGGGAGTACCTCGGATTGA
>NZ_JBVVQV010000105.1:0-511 GCF_055811235.1 Mesorhizobium sp. WSM4810
GGTGTGAGGACCTTAACAATCCCTTGCAAGACCCTTCGTGGTGGCAACGGCAATGGCCGGAACGGGTCCAGCCTGTCTTGGAACGTGATTGATGTGATAACGTGATTCCCGATCAGCGAGGTGGGTCAGGCTGAAGCGGTTTGTCGAGGGCGAGGATCGCCGGCAAGCGGCACTGCTTCCCGAGTGCCTGGACGATTACGTGACGCAGGACAATCCGGGGTGGCGACAGGTGCATCGTGGATCTGCTACTTTCGCGCGCTCCAGTTTGGGAGGCGCGGCACGCGTTGCCCCTGACGACAAACTGAGCCTCGTGCTGGTGGCGGTGTTCGGAGTGACATTCCTCAAGGAACATCGTCGTCGAACTGGGCAGGGGTTGCCTTGATCGCAACAGGCGCGGTTCTGGTACGCTACAAAGCTTATTGCTCCGTCTTTAAGATCAGAACAGCCAAAAAAAGGTGGGCAGGTAGCCAGCTACCTGGAGGTATTCGATGCCTTCGATGGCTGGAAAGAT
>NZ_JBVVQV010000106.1:0-506 GCF_055811235.1 Mesorhizobium sp. WSM4810
TCAATCCGAGGTACTCCCCCGTCGAGCATATCGGCCGTTTGCCGTTCAGGGATCCCTCGGATGCCGAGAAGTTTACCCTTGGCCTGCGCAAAGCGGGGCTGGTGCAGTGATCACGCCACTAAGCCCGGCCGCGTTCCGGAGGAAACGATGTTTCGGACACCAATTCATCTTGCATTCCTGACCGCGTCGGTTATGGCGCTCGCATCGGTCACGGCCGTGGCCGTGACGCACAGATTAAGCGCGGCGAATACCGCGTCACGATCGGCGGATGCAACGACTGCCACACACCGGGGTATTTCTTCGGGAAGCCCGACATGTCGCGCTTTCTCGGCGGCTCGGACGTGGTTTATCCGCCGCAACATCACGCCTGACAAGGAGACCGGCTTCGGCAGCTGGACCCGGAGCAGATCGTCACCGCGATGCAGACCAGCGAACGGCCGGACGGCCGCATCCTAGCGCCCATCATGCCCTGGCACGCTTTTGCGCATCTCACCGCAGATGACGCC
>NZ_JBVVQV010000107.1:0-458 GCF_055811235.1 Mesorhizobium sp. WSM4810
TGTTTAGTCCCGGCATTTGATGGGTGGGATCGAGTCGGAACCGTTCGGGCTCTTTTGCCCAGATTTTGCAGATGAACTCGTAGGGTGTGAGGCCCTTGAGGGTCTTAAGCCGGCGCGCGAAATTGTAAGCTAAGATGAAGTCGGCGAGATACCGGCGCAGTTGATCGTGATCGTCATAGTGGAAGCGCTTGACGGTGGCGTCCTTGATGGTCCGATTCATCCGCTCGACCTGGCCGTTCGTCCAGGGATGGTTGATCTTTGTGAGCCGGTGCTCGATGCCATGTTCGTCGCAGATGCCGTCGAAGATGTGCTGAAGGGCATGCCGGTCGCAGGTCCGGTTGGTGAACTGAATGCCGTTGTCGGTCAGAATGGTATGGATGGCATAGGGCACGGTCGCGATCAGGTTGCGAAGGAATTGGGCCACCGCCATCTTGCCGGCCGTCGGGTGCAATTCCGCA
>NZ_JBVVQV010000108.1:0-431 GCF_055811235.1 Mesorhizobium sp. WSM4810
AGTCCGTCGTGGAAAAGATCTTCGAGGCCCTTGGCCTTGCTTTGCGATTCCTTTTTCGTAGCCATCGTCGTCTCCGAATGTGAGAAACGCGTGTCTGGTGGCACGCGCAGCATTAACCAAAGTGGGTGCTGTTTGTTCCTTTGGCCCGATCGGATCCACGGTCATCACATAGATCTGGTTCGGTTTCATCGCGGTCTTTCGAAGCATCCGGCGAGGCCGGATCAGTTTTGTTTCGCGATCGGGCCATCCTCTGCCAGTGTACCCCGCCTGCTTTCGAGAATTCGTTC
This sequence comes from Mesorhizobium sp. WSM4810, assembly GCF_055811235.1. Classification (NCBI taxonomy): domain Bacteria; kingdom Pseudomonadati; phylum Pseudomonadota; class Alphaproteobacteria; order Hyphomicrobiales; family Phyllobacteriaceae; genus Mesorhizobium; species Mesorhizobium sp. WSM4810. Next base: position 288 of record NZ_JBVVQV010000108.1, read on the forward strand.
GATCACTTCGGCGTCCGCTTCATATTCTCTCGACCGTTCCTGCAGCTTTGCCGCCATGTCAACGCGAGCCAACTCACTTTCCCGGTCGGCCATTCGCCGGGTGAATGCCGCCCGCTGCTGATGCGCGCGCAGCAAGCTCCACAA
>NZ_JBVVQV010000109.1:0-412 GCF_055811235.1 Mesorhizobium sp. WSM4810
TTCAACTTTGCACAATGCGCCAAACGGGGCGACTATTGTCGGAGAACGAGCAGCCGCCAGCCGCTGCGATCAAATATTTTGCGGAGCTATAGCGCGACGATCAGGATGAGACGCCCGTATTGCCTCGCCCAAGAGTGTTCCCAAAGAACAATGCCGTTGCCTCACTCGGATGTTCTCGATTGCCTCACACTGGTTGTTCCTGAGATTTCGCCTCTGCCCATCCCGTCTTGCTCGGGGATGATCTCACCGCACGACCTCTACAATTTCCGTCCGCGCGGCATCGGCGAATGGCCCGAACACCAACGCATTGGCTTGCGTACTGCGCCAGACGCGCCAGGTGCGTCAAACCTGGTCGGGCTGACAGAACGGATCGCTTTCCTGCGCACGCTGGAGATCGATCCGAAATTGCAGA
>NZ_JBVVQV010000110.1:0-410 GCF_055811235.1 Mesorhizobium sp. WSM4810
CGCGGGAGAGTAGGTCGCTGCCAGGTCTGCAAAACGCACGTTGCAAAAATCCAGTCTTCTCCTTACAAAACAGGCCCCGCCAATCGGGAACTCGGGCCGCGCAAGCGGCCCTTTCAGTTGGCGCAGGCTTGATTCCAGTGAGCCAAGGCTTACTTCTGAAGTTGACGCGGGGTGGAGCAGCGCCCCGTCCGACCGCAAAGGCCGAAGGCCTCGAGGACGGACAAAATAAAAAAGTCCGGGCTGCCCGGCCGGCATTCGCCGTCTATTGACGCGGGGTGGAGCAGCGCCCCGTCCGCCCGCAAAGGCCGAAGGCCTCAAGGACGGACAAAACAAAAAAAGTCCGGGCTGCCCGGCCGGCATTCGCCGTCTAGTTGACGCGGGGTGGAGCAGCCCGGTAGCTCGTCAGGCTC
>NZ_JBVVQV010000111.1:0-404 GCF_055811235.1 Mesorhizobium sp. WSM4810
GTCGAAGCGCCGATTACCTAGGCAGCTTCCTGCATCGCTCTCTCGTTGACGCTGGTCTCTCCAAGCTGCGTCAGCGCCTCGTCAGTCGCCTTTTCCTCTTCGAGCGTCTCCTCGAGCAGCGGCACGGCATCCTTTAGGCCGAGCAATCCGGCCCAGGTGACCAGGGTGCCGTAGCGGGCGATCTCATAGTGTTCAACCTCTTGCGCCGCCGCCACAAGACCAGCGTCCAGAGCCGGAGCTTGCTTGAATTCCTCAAGTATCTCCTGCCCTTCCTCAATGATGCCATCGATCGCGGGACATGTCTTTCCTTGTGGCCGTTTGCCGAACATCTCGAAGACCTGCTGCAGCCGTTCGATCTGAGCCTCCGTCTCGTCGCGGTGCTTTTCGAATGCGGCGGTCAGTTG
>NZ_JBVVQV010000112.1:0-398 GCF_055811235.1 Mesorhizobium sp. WSM4810
CGCTATGCCCACGCCAAGCAGTTCAAGCGGGCGAACAAGGCGCTGCGCAGGCTCAAGACCTATCTCGGCCGGACCATTCGCGACATCTCTCGCCAGATCGCCGGCGATGCGGGGCTGGACGCGCTCTTCAAATGGCCGCTCTACCAGGCGGCCACCGTTCTCGAGCAACGCCAGCGCCAGCGCGGCCGCAAGATCTACAGCCTGCACGCACACGAGGTAGAATGCATCGGCAAGGGCAAGGCGCATATGCCCTATGAGTTCGGGGTGAAGGTGTCGGTGGCCACCACGCTGAAGCGCTCCAAGGGTGGCCAGTTCGCCCTGCATGCAAAAGCACTGCCCGGCAATCCCTATGACGGCCACACGCTGGCAAGCGTCATCCCCGACATGGAAAAGACCAT
>NZ_JBVVQV010000113.1:0-355 GCF_055811235.1 Mesorhizobium sp. WSM4810
GGCATTCAGCGGTGACGTTGGCGTGTCCGCCGCGCAGCCCCCGTGTTTAGCGGAGCGGCGGACATGGCGGCCGCGTCTCAGGCGGCCAGTGCCCTCAGGTTCTCCTTCTTGTGCTCGCGCAGATGATCCATGTTGAGGTAGCGGGTCGCCTCGAGCCAGTTCTCGCGGATCTCCACCGCCAATGCCCGAACCAGCCGCAAACAGCTCTGCGGGTTGGGGAAGATGCGGACGACCAGGGTGCGCCGCTTGATCTCCTGGTTCAGCCGCTCCAGCATGTTCGTCGACTTCATGTGCTTGTGATGCGGCAGCGGCAGCCGATAGAAGCTCAGCGTCTCCTCGATGTTGTTCTCCACCC
>NZ_JBVVQV010000114.1:0-338 GCF_055811235.1 Mesorhizobium sp. WSM4810
CTCGAGATCGGTTCGAGGGTGCGGTTAGGCAAACCCATCATATGCGGGAGATTGAGCGTCTCCCGCGACAAATCACACCCCTTGCGGGCTGTGAAGTTCGAACAAATCTTCTCTTTACGATGTCAAACAGAACAGGCGGAGAGCTAGATGCTCGCCGCAAACTCTTAAACGAATGACTTTTTCTCGGCCGGCTTCACATCCACTCGACACCTCTCCCTCTTTTCAGAACGAGGTAGCGACAATCCTGCGGATTGCGCGGGAATGGTGGAGCCGGACGGGATCGAACCGACGACATCCTGCTTGCAAAGCAGGCGCTCTCCCAGCTGAGCTACGGCCCC
>NZ_JBVVQV010000115.1:0-337 GCF_055811235.1 Mesorhizobium sp. WSM4810
GTCCTCACACCTCTTGGCGATCACCGGAGCAGACCTGGCATTCCTAAGACGTTGTGGCACGGTGGCTTTGTTAGCGCGCCGGTATGGTGGGTGTGGTCCTGGACGGAGGCGCGTCGCTCGGGTTTGGCAGGCGATGCACACCCAACCGGCCGAGTGCCAGCGTGCCGTTGTCAAGAACACTTGGAATGCGACCTGAAATATCGCGCCAGTGCGAGGCATATTGATAGACGGCTACGGTATCTTCGACCGCGTTGTGGTCGACGGCGCTTTCAGGTTGCACCTCCTCACCCTTCATCTGGACGATTTGCTTCTTGGGCTCAAGGATCGTCGTGCGGCC
>NZ_JBVVQV010000116.1:0-326 GCF_055811235.1 Mesorhizobium sp. WSM4810
ACGTTTGTCGCGTCGCTTCCGATTCAGATAGGCCCGCAACTGGTCGGGCTCGCCGGAAAGCAGTTCATCGCGGGCTCCGGCAACATAGTCGCTCTGAACTGTGGTGAGCCCGATCACCCTACCTCCTCCGCGGTCAGTCACCCTGTTGACGCGGCCTACTACCTCCAATGCGGCCCTCGTTGGATTGGCGCCACGGGCAAGGCCCTTAGAAAAAGCAGCACGGATCGCAACTTGTTGATCAGCAACAATGTTGGTGACCAGTTGCGCCGAGTGCTCGCGCAACCAGGTCTCAGCCGTAAGATTGCGCGCATCCCAACGAAGAACGA
>NZ_JBVVQV010000117.1:0-326 GCF_055811235.1 Mesorhizobium sp. WSM4810
ACGAAGTAGGGCGAGAGATAGCCGCGGTCGAACTGCATGCCTTCGACGACTTCGAGTTCGGTCTCGGCGGTCTTGGCTTCCTCGACCGTGATGACGCCCTCATTGCCGACCTTCTGCATCGCTTCGGCGATCATCGAGCCGACCGAAGCATCGCCATTGCCGGCGATGGTGCCGACCTGGGCAACCTCTTCCGAGGTCTTGATCTTCTTGGCGTTCTTGATCAGCGTCGCGACGACGTCGCTAACCGCGAGGTCGATGCCGCGCTTCAGGTCCATCGGGTTCATGCCGGCGGCAACCGCCTTGTGGCCTTCCTGGACGATCGACTG
>NZ_JBVVQV010000118.1:0-325 GCF_055811235.1 Mesorhizobium sp. WSM4810
GCTGTGGCCCGGTGGGGCAGATGGCAATCCGCAGCGCCATTCTTCTCGGTGCCAAGCAGGTCGTGGGCATAGATTGCCTGCCCGAACGCCTTTCCATGGCCGGAGCGGGCGGCGCGGTCACCATCAACTTCCTGGAGGAGAGCGTTGTTGAAAGGCTGAACGAGCTTACAGGCAGCAAGGGGCCAGATAAATGCATCGACGCCATCGGGATGGAAAGTCACGTGTCTTTTCGTCAACCAGACACCGTCTATGACCGCGCGAAGCAGATGATGCTGATGGAGAGCGATCGGCCCCACGTGCTGCGTGAAATGATCTATGTCTGCAG
>NZ_JBVVQV010000119.1:0-324 GCF_055811235.1 Mesorhizobium sp. WSM4810
GCTGTGGCCCGGTGGGGCAGATGGCAATCCGCAGCGCCATTCTTCTCGGTGCCAAGCAGGTCGTGGGCATAGATTGCTGCCCGAACGCCTTTCCATGGCCGGAGCGGGCGGCGCGATCACCATCAACTTCCTGGAGGAGAGCGTTGTTGAAAGGCTGAACGAGCTTACAGGCGGCAAGGGGCCAGATAAATGCATCGACGCCATCGGGATGGAAAGTCACGTGTCTTTTCGTCAACCAGACACCGTTTATGACCGCGCGAAGCAGATGATGCTGATGGAGAGCGATCGGCCCCACGTGCTGCGTGAAATGATCTATGTCTGCAG
>NZ_JBVVQV010000120.1:0-317 GCF_055811235.1 Mesorhizobium sp. WSM4810
CTGGCGGGCGGCGTTGCCGTCATCCGCGTCGGCGGTGCGACCGAGATCGAAGTCAAGGAAAAGAAGGACCGCGTCGATGACGCCCTCAACGCGACCCGCGCGGCCGTCGAAGAAGGCATCGTTCCTGGCGGCGGCGTCGCACTCCTGCGCGCTTCGCTGAGCATCAAGGCTGTCGGCGCCAACTCCGACCAGACCGCTGGCATCGCCATCGTGCGTCGCGCGCTGCAGGCTCCGGCCCGTCAGATCGCGGCCAACGCCGGTGCGGAAGCATCGATCGTTGCCGGCAAGATCCTCGAGAACAAGGGCCCGACCTTCGG
>NZ_JBVVQV010000121.1:0-315 GCF_055811235.1 Mesorhizobium sp. WSM4810
CCACGGCGACACTGGTCGCGATGTCTTCTTCCTGCTGGAAGGACGGGCTCGCGTGACACTGGTTTCAGCGGACGGCAGGGAGATAGCGTATCGCGATGTCGAACCGGGTGACATTTTCGGGGAGCTCGGAGGCATTGACGGGATTGCACGCTCTGCCAGCGTAGTCGCGCTGGAGGCAACCCGCGCTGCACGGCTGTCCGGCACAGCATTCCGGGATATCGTGATGACCCATCCGACTTTCGCCTGGATGCTGCTTGAGCATCTGTCTGCCCAGCTCCGGCGCATGACCGAGCGGGTATTCGAATACAGCACTCT
>NZ_JBVVQV010000122.1:0-311 GCF_055811235.1 Mesorhizobium sp. WSM4810
CTCGAGATCGGTTCGAGGGTGCGGTTAGGCAAACCCATCATATGCGGGAGATTGAGCGTCTCCCGCGACAAATCACATCCCTTGCGGGCTATGAAGTTCGAACAAATCTTCTCTTTACGATGTCAAACAGAACAGGCGGAGAGCTAGATGCTCGCCGCAAATCTTTTTAACGAATGACTTTTTCTCGGCCGGCTTCACATCCACTCGACACCTCTCCCTCTTTTCAGAGGAAGGATGGTGGAGCCGGACGGGATCGAACCGACGACATCCTGCTTGCAAAGCAGGCGCTCTCCCAGCTGAGCTACGGCCCC
>NZ_JBVVQV010000123.1:0-300 GCF_055811235.1 Mesorhizobium sp. WSM4810
CGGCTCAGGGAGATGGCCAAGGGGTAGGTGGATCAGGACCGTCGGCGTCACGACGGTGCAGAGCGTTTGATGGCAGCGGGACAGCGCCCCCCTCTGTCCTGCCGGACATCTCCCCCACTTGGGGGGAGATTGGCTGTCATCGCCGCTTTCGCCAACTTTCAACATTGCAGGACTAGCTGGGCGCTAAAACCGCCAATCTCCCCCCTCGTGGGGGAGATGTCCGGCAGGACAGAGGGGGGCGCGAAGGATCACGACAGATCAGAATTTAGCCTGAGCCGCCGCTCATGCCGGGAACCGGCA
>NZ_JBVVQV010000124.1:0-298 GCF_055811235.1 Mesorhizobium sp. WSM4810
GTGCAAGCCAAGAGACAATCGGCGCGCTAGCCGATCGTGACATCGGGGCGTCGCGGCGATCGTATTTTGATGCTGGCGGGACAGCGCCCCTCTGTCCTGCCGGACATCTCCCCCACAAGGGGGGAGATTGGCAATGTCACTGTGGGCGCCCTCTTTGCGACGTCGGAGATTGGCGAAAGCGGTCCCGACATCCGATTTCCCCCCAAGTGGGGGAGATGTCCGGCAGGACAGAGGGGGGCGCCTCCCTCCGCCATCAACGGTTCTGCACCGTCGTGACGCTCTGAGGTAACGGCATGGA
>NZ_JBVVQV010000125.1:0-298 GCF_055811235.1 Mesorhizobium sp. WSM4810
CGAGCGCGCGTTTGTCGGGTAGAGCCTTGACACAGTTCGGTCGAGCGCCACGACGGTGCTGAACCTTTGACGCCGGCGGGACAGCGCCCCCCTCTGTCCTGCCGGACATCTCCCCCACTTGGGGGGAGATCGGCTGTGATCCCGGCTTTCGCCAATTGTCTAAGTTGCAGGATTGAGCGGAGCGGCCAAGCTGCCGATCTCCCCCCTTGTGGGGGAGATGTCCGGCAGGACAGAGGGGGGCGCCAAGGATCGCTGCAGATCAGCATTTTATCCTGAGCCGCTGCATTCTCCGGCTGGC
>NZ_JBVVQV010000126.1:0-298 GCF_055811235.1 Mesorhizobium sp. WSM4810
TGTGGGAAGGCGAACCGGGCGTATCTACTTGACCAGTGGCCGAATGCGCCATGGTGCAAAACCCTTGAGATGCCGGCGGGACAGCGCCCCCCTCTGTCCTGCCGGACATCTCCCCCACAAGGGGGGAGATTGGCTGTCATCGCCGCTTTCGCCAATCGTCGACGCTGGACGGATCAAGCTGCGGGTGAAGCAGCCAATCTCCCCCCAAGTGGGGGAGATGTCCGGCAGGACAGAGGGGGCCGCCAAGGATCGCTGCAGTCTTCATTCTGCGCCGCTGCATCGCCCGACTGAGCTTGGC
>NZ_JBVVQV010000127.1:0-294 GCF_055811235.1 Mesorhizobium sp. WSM4810
AGACGCTCTATTCGGGCGTTGCAGTGGTGCAGGATGAAAGCCGTAGCGATCCTTCGCGCCCCCCTCTGTCCTGCCGGACATCTCCCCCACTTGGGGGGAGATTGGCAGCTTCCGCGTCCCGATTGCCTACAACCGTTGGGATTGGCGAAAGCCAATGCGACATCCAATCTCCCCCTCGTGGGGGAGATGTCCGGCAGGACAGAGGGGGCGCTGTCCCGCCGGCATCAAAGAAGCAACCGCTACTTCACCGCGCCTGCGGTCATGCCCATGATCAGGTAGCGCTCCAGCGCGATG
>NZ_JBVVQV010000128.1:0-284 GCF_055811235.1 Mesorhizobium sp. WSM4810
GGTCCTTGTTCGAGCCCGGCAGTGTGGGTGATGACAAACGACGGGTCGATCTGACCTTCTTCGATGCGGCGCAGTAGGTCGTCGGTCCAGCGGTTCACATGGGTCTGGCCCATCCTGAAGGTCAGGCCCTTGTTCATGGCTTGGCCCATCGGGATCTTGTCGACGAACCCACTGTACACGCCCGCGATTGAGATGACGCCGGCTGGCCTGCAGACATAGATCATTTCACGCAGCACGTGGGGCCGATCGCTCTCCATCAGCATCATCTGCTTCGCGCGGTCATA
>NZ_JBVVQV010000129.1:0-281 GCF_055811235.1 Mesorhizobium sp. WSM4810
CCGGGAACTCGTCGAGCATCATCAGGACACGGTGCCGACGATTGCTCGCGTGCAAATCCTCGGTCAGGCGTCGGCCGATCTGGTTCAGCACCAGGCGGATTAGCGGCTTGGTCCGCGAGATGTCGGAAGGCGGCACGACGAGGTAGAGCGTCGTTGGACCGACATCGGCGATCAAGTCGGCGATCCGCCAGTCGCAACGGCGGGTTACCTGGGCCACCACGGGATCGCGGTAAAGTCCGAGGAACGACATCGCCGTAGACAAGACACCGGAACGTTCATTG
>NZ_JBVVQV010000130.1:0-265 GCF_055811235.1 Mesorhizobium sp. WSM4810
GCTGTCGGAGGCGGATTATCGCGACATCGCGCGCTGCTTCTGGGACCAGTATCTGTCGCTGCCCGCGACGCAATCGGTCCGCCACCTGTTCCATGGCGATCGGCTGGAGCGCCGGATGCGCGAGAGCATCGAATATGCCCGGCTGAAATACGGCGACCCGTTCGACGACGGCTGGGTGAAGATCGCCCACCGCCATGCCGACCAGTGCATGCGATCGAACGTCCCCCTGCCCAGCTTGCAGGCCGCGCTCGCCCATTCGCACAGC
>NZ_JBVVQV010000131.1:0-261 GCF_055811235.1 Mesorhizobium sp. WSM4810
TCCTATGCGTACACCTATACCAACGTGCCGCTGACGCCCAATCCCTTCCTCAACAACACGCTGACCCAGGTGTTCGTGGTCTATACGCCGCGAAACGCCGCCTCGGCCTATGTCGATTACGAAGTGCCGCTGGCCGGTTCGGAGGCGAAGGTCCGCTTCCATCTGGACGGCAATTATTCGGACCCGGCCTATAGCTTCCAGAACGAGACGACCCGCACCGACAAGACCTTCGTCATGAACGGCCGCATCGCGCTGGCCGAT
>NZ_JBVVQV010000132.1:0-261 GCF_055811235.1 Mesorhizobium sp. WSM4810
CTGGTACACCGCTCAGCCATCCGCCAACGTGCGCCATCTCGTGGCCTAGTACGATTGCGGTGTTGACCAAGAAACGAGACTTCTCCTGTGCGGACGCGGTATCGAACCCGTTTTTGGTGACCGTAAGATATGTCAGCCAGGCAGAATTGATGTATATTTCAGCGGGGTAACTGGGAAGGTAGTTGTAAGAGCGTGCATAACTGCCGGCTTTGAACTCTTTCTGCACGTCCTTGCGGTATTCGTTGTTCGGTGGTCCCAGAG
>NZ_JBVVQV010000133.1:0-248 GCF_055811235.1 Mesorhizobium sp. WSM4810
CCGTGACCTGTTGGTAAATTACTGAGTTCCCCCGTTTTGCGCGAACGCCGGCGCATTGTTCAACACCAATGCGCCGGCGTGCAGGAGGATCGATCGTCGGCCGGGCTGCCTACCCGGTCGACCGGAAGCAAATGATTTAGTTGTGTGCGTCAAGTTCTGCAAAAATGGCGTGGCATTCAGCGGTGACGTTGGCGTGTCCGCCGCGCAGCCCCCGTGTTTAGCGGAGCGGCGGACATGGCGGCCGCGTC
>NZ_JBVVQV010000134.1:0-248 GCF_055811235.1 Mesorhizobium sp. WSM4810
TCTCGGTCGAGTGTCATAAAACTCGGAACAGCGACCCGATCGGCCCGCTCTCTCCGCCAGAGGCGCAGCCTTTCATCCGTTCGAATGGATGTTGTCATCGCCAGCGCTTCCGCTGCCTAAACATCCGATTCTTGCGACCTTAGCTGCGCGCGTATCCAACCCGCGGGGTAGGGGAACACATGGCCTGGCCCGAAGTTGGGGGTGCCAAAGGAGGAGAGGGATGGCGACCACGGCTTCGCAGCATCGCC
>NZ_JBVVQV010000135.1:0-233 GCF_055811235.1 Mesorhizobium sp. WSM4810
GTGTCAGACCACAAAACCAACCGACTACTCGATATCACAAAGCTGCTCATCCAAACTTTGAATTCAGATCGGATGGGATGGAAATTGTTGAGATATCGCCTTCAGTACATCAAGCCCAGACAGGCAACGACGAGGTTGCACGTGCACCTACCTAGCTACGACGTCGATCTGGATGATGTCGTTGTACTTCTTCTCGGGCTGGATCATTCCATGATCTGCGGTCGCCCAAGTAC
>NZ_JBVVQV010000136.1:0-233 GCF_055811235.1 Mesorhizobium sp. WSM4810
CCCCCTCCCCCGCGCCCCCCCCCCCCGCCCCCGCGCCCCCCCCCGCCCCCCCCCCCGGCGCCCCCGCCCCCCCCCCCCGGCCCCCCCCGGCGCCCCCCCCCCCCCCCCCGCCCGCGCCCCCCGGCCCCCCCCCCCCCCCCCCCCCCCCCCCCCCCCCCCCCGGGGGGCGGGCCCCCCCCCCCACCCCCCCCCCCCCCCCCCCCCCCCCCCCCCCCCCCCCCCCACCCCATGGC
>NZ_JBVVQV010000137.1:0-231 GCF_055811235.1 Mesorhizobium sp. WSM4810
CCGCCGGACCGTCGACAACGACCTCGGGCGGGGGGGGCCGGGGGGCGGGGGGGGCGGGCGGCGGGGGGGGGGGGGGGGGGGGGGGGGGGGAGGGGGGGGGGGGGGGGGGGGCCCCCGGGGCGCCCCCCCCCGGGGGGGGGGGGGGGGGGGGGAAAAGCGGGGGGGGGGGGGGGGGGGGTTTGGGGGGGGGGGGGGTTTTAAACAAGGCCGCCCGGGGGGGGGGGGGGTCCG
>NZ_JBVVQV010000139.1:0-230 GCF_055811235.1 Mesorhizobium sp. WSM4810
GCACGCTACGGCATAGGGGGGGGGTTTGGGGGGGGGGGGGGCGCCCCCCGGCGGGGGGGGGGGCGCGGGGGGCGGCGGGGGGGGGGAGGGGGGGGGGGGGGGGGGGGGGGGGGGGGGGCGGCCCCCCCCCCCCCCGGGGGGGGGGGGGGGCCCCCCCCCCCCCCCCCCCGGGGGGGGGGGGGGGCGGGGGGGGGGGGCCCCCCCCGGGGGGGGGGGGGGCGGCGGCGCGG
>NZ_JBVVQV010000140.1:0-201 GCF_055811235.1 Mesorhizobium sp. WSM4810
CCACGGCGACACTGGTCGCGATGTCTTCTTCCTGCTGGAAGGACGGGCTCGCGTGACACTGGTTTCAGCGGACGGCAAAGAGATAGCGTATCGCGATGTCGAACCGGGTGACATTTTCGGGGATGGCTGTCCGGCACAGCATTCCGGGATATCGTGATGACCCATCCGACTTTCGCCTGGATGCTGCTTGAGCATCTGTCT